>NZ_DATJYB010000557.1:0-7677 GCF_035499775.1 Mycobacterium sp.
TCTCCGAGCGCCGGGTCTTCCCCGCCGTCGACGTGAACCCGTCCGGCACCCGCAAGGACGAGCTGCTGCTCTCGCCCGACGAGTTCGGCATCGTGCACAAGCTGCGCCGCGTGCTCTCGGGCCTGGATTCCCATCAGGCCATCGACTTGCTGATGTCGCAGCTGCGCAAGACCAAGACCAACTACGAATTCCTGGTCCAGGTGTCCAAGACGACGCCCGGCAACATGGACAACGATTAGCCTCAACTAGCCTGTTGAGCCGTGGCAGACACGCTGCAGCAGCTGCTTCGTGAGCGTTCGGATCAGGACACGCCGGCGCTCAAATATGGGGCCCGGGTGTGGACTTGGCGCGAACACCTGTCCGACGCCGGCGCCACCGCCGCGGCCCTGATTCGCGCCGCCGATCCCGACCGCCCGCTGCACGTCGGCGCATTACTGGGCAACACTCCCGAAATGCTGACCGCCATGGCGTCGGCGGCGCTCGGCGGATACGTGCTGTGCGGGATCAACAACACGCGCCGCGGTGCCGCCCTGGCCCGCGACATTGCCAAGGCCGACTGCCAGATCCTGCTCACCGACCCGGCGCATCGAGAGTTGCTTGAGGGTGTCGATCTGCCCGGGGTGCAGGTGTTCGACGTGACGAGCGAGTCATGGTCCGCCCTGCTGGCCGACGCTGGAGCGCTGGCACCGCACCGCGAGGTCACGGCCACGGACACGTTCATGATGATCTTCACCTCCGGGACCAGCGGCGAACCGAAGGCGGTGCAGATACCCCATCTGACCGTGCTGTTTGCCGGGCCGGCGCTGATCGCACGGTTCGGGATCGATGCCTCCGACGTCTGCTATCTGTCCATGCCGCTGTTTCACTCCAATGCGCTGCTGGCGGGGTGGAGCGTGGCGGTGGCAGCGGGCGCGACGATGGTCCCCGCGACCTTTTCGGCGTCCGGGCTGCTCCCGGACCTGCGCAGGTACGGCGCCACATACATGAACTACGTCGGCAAGCCGCTCGCGTACGTGCTGGCCACTCCCGAGCGCTCCGATGACCACCACAACCCGCTGCGGGTCGCGTTCGGCAACGAGGCCAACGAGCGTGATATCGCCGAATTCAGCCGCCGCTTCGATTGCCGGGTGGAGGACGGGTTCGGCGCCACCGAAGGTGCGATCATCATCACCCGGCAAGACGGCTGCCCGCCCGGGTCGCTCGGCAAAGGCTTTCCAGGTGTCGCCATCTACAACCCGGACACGCTCACCGAATGTCCCCCGGCCACTTTCGGCGCCGACGGGGCCCTGACCAACGCCGGCGAAGCGATCGGGGAGATCGTCAACACGACCGGCTCCGGCATGTTCTCCGGCTACTACAACGACCCGGATGCCACCAATGCACGACTTCGCGACGGCATGTACTGGTCGGGGGACCTCGCCTACCGGGACGCCGACGGGTGGATCTATTTCGCCGGCCGCGGCGGTGACTGGATGCGTGTCGACGGAGAGAACATGACCGCGGCGCCGATTGAGCGGATCCTGCAGCGGTTGACGCCGATCAGCAACGTCGCGGTGTACGCGGTACCCGACGAACACGTCGGCGACCAGGTTATGGCGGCGATCGTACTGCAGGACAACGCCGATTTGACGCCCGAGGAGTTCGGCCGATTTCTGGCCGACCAGCCCGATCTGTCACCCAAAGCGTGGCCCCGCCGCGTCTGGCTGACCGAGAGCCTGCCCGCCACCGCGACCAACAAAATCCTCAAGCGAGAGCTATCCGCTCGCGGCGCAGCCCCCGACGGCGGTGTGCTGTGGACACGCAGTGGGAAAAGCGCGTCTTACAGCGTCGTGTAGCGTCACGGCCTGGCCCCGACACTGCAACCACGCACATGACACACCGGGACGGGTGTGCGCCGGGAATGCAGGGCCGCATCTCGGTGTTTGGGCCTACGTAGGTTGACCTGGCATAATCGACGGTCGACCACCCTCAGAGCCAGTCCAGGTTCTCGGGGTTCATGCCCAGTGCGGCAAGCGATCGAAGAGGACATCATGAAAGCTGACATTCATCCCGCCTACGAGGAGACCACCGTGCACTGCGGGTGCGGGAACACATTCCAGACCCGCAGCACCAAGAAGGGTGGGAACATCGTCGTCGAGGTCTGCTCGCAGTGCCATCCCTTCTACACCGGCAAGCAGAAGATCCTGGACAGCGGTGGCCGGGTGGCCCGTTTCGAAAAGCGCTACGGCAAGCGCACCAAGAGCGAAGCGGCTTCAACCGACAAATAGCTGGCTCACCGACGCCCGAACTGTGCTCGAAACCGCGCAGGCCGGGCGTCGGTTCGTGTTTGCGGTAAGAGTTCCCGGAGGAACCAGAAGGTGCAAGGAGGTCTGACATGACGCAACCGGTACAGACCATCGACGTGTTGGTGGCCGAACACGCCGAGCTCGAGCGTGCGTTGGCAGACCCCGAGCTGCACAGCAAGCCCGACGAAGCGCGCAAGGTCGGGCGCCGGTTTGCCCGTTTGGCCCCGATCGTCGCCACCCACCGCAAACTGGTGTCCGCGCGCGACGACCTTGACACCGCGCGTGAGCTCGCCGCCGACGACGAGTCGTTCGCCGAGGAAGTCATCGAATTGGAATCCCGGGTCGCCGAACTGGACACCCAGCTCACCGACATGCTGGCACCTCGCGACCCGCACGACACCGACGACATCCTGCTTGAGGTGAAATCCGGTGAGGGAGGCGAGGAATCGGCATTGTTCGCCGCCGACCTGGCCAGGATGTACATCCGCTACGCCGAGCGACACGGCTGGAATGTGACGGTGCTGGACGAAACCACCTCGGATCTGGGCGGTTACAAGGACGCCACCCTGGCCATCGCCAGTAAAGGCGACAATGCCGACGGCGTGTGGTCACGCATGAAATTCGAGGGCGGCGTCCATCGGGTACAGCGGGTTCCGGTAACGGAATCCCAAGGCCGCGTGCACACTTCGGCGGCCGGCGTGCTGGTCTATCCGGAGCCCGAAGAGGTCGGCGAAATCCAAATCGACGAGTCCGATCTGCGCATCGACGTCTACCGCTCTTCGGGGAAGGGTGGCCAAGGTGTTAATACCACCGACTCCGCGGTGCGGATCACCCATCTGCCCACCGGGATCGTCGTCACCTGCCAAAACGAACGTTCGCAGCTGCAGAACAAGACCCGTGCGTTGCAGGTGCTGGCCGCGCGCCTGCAGGCAGTGGCCGAGGAACAAGCGCTGGCTGACGCTTCGGCGGATCGGGCCAGCCAGATCCGCACCGTAGATCGCAGCGAGCGTATTCGCACGTACAACTTCCCGGAGAACCGGATCACCGATCACCGCATCGGTTTCAAGTCGCACAATCTCGATCAGGTGCTCGACGGCGACCTGGATGCGTTGTTCGACGCGCTGGGCGCCGCCGACAAGCAGTCCCGGCTGCAACAGGCGACATGACCCAACTGTTGCGCGCGATCGACTCCGCTGCGGCCGTGCTGGCCGACGCGGGGATCGACTCCGCGCGTTACGACGCCGAGCTGTTGGCCGCTCATGTGGCAGGCACCGACCGCGGCCGGTTGCCTTTGCTGGAGCCGCCAGAGGAGTTCTTCGGCCACTACCACGACATGGTCAGCGCACGTTCGCGACGAATTCCCTTGCAACACCTCATCGGCACCGTTGCGTTCGGCCCGGTCGAGTTGCATGTCGGCCCCGGTGTGTTCATCCCCCGTCCGGAGACCGAGGCCGTGTTGGAGTGGGCCACCCTGCGGCGGCTTGGAACGCGGCCGGTCATTGTCGACCTGTGTACCGGGTCCGGCGCATTGGCGCTCGCACTGGCCCGGCACTGGCCCGAGGCCCGCGTGATCGGCGTCGACGACTCCGACACCGCCCTCCAGTACGCGCGTCGCAACGTTGCGGGCACCGCGGTAGAGCTCTTGCACGCCGATGTGGCGACACCGGGTCTGCTTCCCGAACTCGACGGACGGGTCGATCTGGTGGTGGCCAATCCGCCTTACGTTCCCGAGGATGTCCTGCTGGAACCCGAAGTGGCCCAGCATGATCCGCCGCACGCGGTGTTCGGCGGGCCGGACGGGATGGCGGTGATCTCGGCCGTCGTCGACCTCGCCGGGCGCTGGTTGCGGCCCGCTGGTCTGTTAGCCGTTGAACATGACGACAGCACATCGGCAGCCACTATCGGATTGCTTTCGGGTACAAGACTTTTCGATGACATCATGGCCCGACGGGATTTGGCCGGCCGGCCCAGGTTCGTGACGGCCCGCCGGGGGAGCGGCGCAAATGACTGACGTATTCGACTGTGCTGACCCCGACCAGCGGGCGCGTGGGATCGCCGCGGCGGTGGGGACACTCAAAGCCGGCCGACTGGTTGTGATGCCAACCGACACCGTGTACGGGATCGGCGCCGATGCGTTCGACAGTGACGCGGTGGCCGCGCTGCTGTCGGCCAAGGGACGCGGGCGCGACATGCCGGTGGGTGTGTTGGTCGGCTCCTGGCACACCATCGAAGGTCTGGTCTACGCCGTGCCGGACGGGGCTCGTGAACTGATCCGTGCATTCTGGCCCGGCGCGCTGAGTCTCGTGGTGACGCAGGCCCCGTCGTTGCAGTGGGATCTGGGCGATGCCCGCGGCACCGTGATGTTGCGAATGCCGTTGCACCCGGTCGCCATAGAGCTGTTGCGTGAGGTGGGGCCGATGGCGGTGTCGAGCGCCAACGTCTCCGGCCGCGCGCCGGCAGTCGACGCCGACGAGGCCCGTAGCCAACTCGGCGATACCGTCGAGGTCTATCTCGACGCGGGCCCGTCCGTGCAGCAGGCGGCGTCCACGATCGTCGACCTGACCGGCGAGGCACCGCGTGTGCTGCGCGCGGGACCGGTGAGCACCGAGCGGATCGCAGAGGTGCTCGGCGTGGACCCCGCGACGTTGATCGCTTAAGGCGGCGTCTCAGGTTGGTGCAGTACGTTCTCGAGGTGTCCAGCGACGTAACCACCCTTGCCGGTGGTTTGCTCGCCCTGTCTGATCGCGGCGCTGGTGTCCCGTTGCGCGAACTCGCGCTCGTTGGGCTCACGGCGGCGATCATCACCTACTTCGCGACCGGGCCGGTCCGCGTGTTGGCCACCCGATTGGGAGCAGTCGCCTACCCGCGCGAACGCGACGTGCACGTCACGCCGACCCCGCGGATGGGCGGGCTGGCGATGTTTCTGGGTGTCATCTCCGCTGTCTTTCTGGCGTCCCAGCTGCCGGCCCTGACTCGCGGGTTCGTCTATTCCACCGGCATGCCCGCCGTCTTGGTGGCGGGCGCTGTGATCATGGGAATCGGGCTGATCGACGACCGCTGGGGCCTGGACGCGCTGACGAAGTTCGCCGGCCAGATCACCGCCGCGAGCGTGCTGGTCACCATGGGCGTCGCCTGGAGCGTGCTCTACATCCCGATCGGCGGCGTCGGCACCATCGTCTTGGACCAGTCCTCTTCGATTTTGCTCACCCTTGCGCTGACCGTGTCGATCGTGAACGCGATGAACTTCGTCGACGGACTGGACGGGCTGGCAGCCGGGCTGGGGCTCATCACGGCGCTGGCGATCTGCATCTTCTCGATTGGTTTGCTCCGCGACCACGGCGGCGACGTGCTCTTCTATCCGCCCGCGGTGATCTCGGTGGTGCTCGCGGGTGCCTGTCTGGGCTTTCTGCCACACAACTTTCACCGCGCCAAGATCTTCATGGGCGATTCGGGCTCGATGCTGATCGGCTTGATGCTGGCCGCGGCTTCCACGACCGCTGCCGGCCCCATCTCGCAGAACGCGTATGGGGCCCGCGACGTGTTTGCTCTGCTGTCGCCCTTCCTGCTGGTGGTCGCGGTGATGTTCGTGCCGATGCTCGACCTTCTGCTGGCGATCGTCCGTCGCACCCGCGCGGGCCGCAGCGCATTCAGCCCCGACAAAATGCACCTGCATCACCGACTGCTGCAGATCGGTCATTCGCACCGCCGCGTGGTGCTGCTGATCTATCTGTGGGTGGGCATCGTTGCGTTCGGCGCCGCGAGCACGATTTTCTTCAACCCTCGCCACACCGCGGCGGTGATGCTGGGCGCGATTGTGGTCGCGGGCATCGCGACCGTGATCCCGTTGTTGCGCCGTCGCGACGACGACTACGACGACGACTTCGGCCAGGACTACGACAGGGAGTAGTAGGGGGCTCTACCATATGGTACGGTGCAGCTAGAACCCCGAAATAAACCTCGCGGGTCGCCGGCCACCCGGCCTATCGGATGCTAATCCGATCGCGCCGATTCACGACCGACACCAGGAGCTACCCCATGGGTGTTTCCACCGCGACGACTGCGATACGCTCTGCGGGCCACCGATCGGTCGGATGGGTGGTACAGGCTCCACCAACCCGAGATTGAGGTGCTGCTGTGACGACACCAGCGCAGGACGCGCCGTTGGTGCTTCCCGCAGTCGTTTTCCGCCCGCTTCGCCTCTTTGTCATCAGCCTTGTGTTGACTGCTGGGGCGACATTGCTCGCCGGTCTGGGCGGCCGACTCATGTTCGGGGTGTTCTTCGGTATCGGCCTGCTGTTGGGTTTGCTCAACGCCCTACTGGTGCGGCGTTCGGTCGGGGCGATCACGGCGCAAGAACATCCGCTGAAAAAGGCGATGGCGCTCAACTCGGCGTCGCGGCTGGCGATCATCACCGTCCTTGCGCTCATCATCGCGGCGGTATTCCGGCCGAATGGATTGGGCGTGGTGTTCGGTCTGGCGCTGTTCCAGGTGTTACTGGTGTTCGCGACCTCGCTGCCGGTTTTGAAGAGGCTGCGCGCGCAGGAGTCGACGACGTCTTCGGAAGGGACCGAAGGGAGTACCAGCGATGATTGAGACGATCCTGGCCGATCCCCCAAAAATCGAGGTCGGTCATCACCTTCAGAAAACCTGGCTGGGCTTGACCGTCAACGTCGACACAGTACTGTCGACGGCGATCGCCGGGGTGATCGTGATTGCGCTGGCCTTCTACTTGCGCGCCAAGGTCACTTCGACCGGTGTGCCCGGTGGAGTGCAGCTGTTCTGGGAGGCGCTCACCATCCAGATGCGCGATCAGATCGAGAGCGCCATCGGTATGCGGATCGCTGGGTTCGTGCTGCCGCTGGCGGTCACGATCTTCGTGTTCATCCTGATCTCTAACTGGCTGTCTGTCCTTCCGCTGCAATACGCGGATAAGGATGGCAGCCCTAAGGAATTACTCACGCCGGCGGCGGGGGACATCAATTACGTCCTGGCGCTGGCTCTTTTCGTGTTCTGCTCATACCACGCGGCAGGAATCTGGCGCCGTGGCATCATCGGGCACCCGGTCAAGCTGCTGAAGGGTCACGTCGCATTCCTGGCGCCGATCAACATCGTTGAAGAACTCGCCAAGCCGATCTCGTTGTCGCTCCGTCTTTTCGGCAATATCTTCGCCGGCGGCATCCTGGTGTCGCTGATCGCGCTCCTCGGGCCGTGGGTCATGTGGGGGCCCAATGCGATCTGGAAATCGTTCGATCTGTTCGTCGGGGCGATCCAGGCCTTCATCTTCTCGATTCTGACCATCTTGTACTTCAGTCAGGCTATGGAGCTGGACGAGCATCATGACTAATCCGGCCACCAATTGGCCCGGCCCACGCACCATTACAGGAGCCTGGTA
>NZ_DATJYB010000558.1:0-4478 GCF_035499775.1 Mycobacterium sp.
CAGCTTCCAGTAGACGCTGCTGCGCCGATACCGGCGCGGCCACCACCGCCGCAGCCGCGGGTTCTGCGCGCCGAACGCACGCGAGCACCAAAACCAGTCGGTGTCCCAGCGCCAGAAGTAGTCGTGAATGGTCAGGCGGTCTTCTTTGATGCCGGCATCGTGCTGAATCGACCGGTAGTAGATGCCTTTTCCGGTGTAGTCGCTGACGGGTCCCGGGGTGGTGGTCTGGGTGCCGACACACAGGTAGCTTTCGTCGGCGCTGAACACCACGCCGTCGAGATAGTTCACCGGGACGCCGTCGAGTCCGCCGGTGTCGACGATGCGTGCCATCGCTGCGACCAGCTCGGGCAGCGAGTGAAATCGGATGTGCCGCAGCGTCACAAACGGCGCGACGGGCTCCAGCTCGATCCGCAGCCTGGTCGAATATCCCAGCGTCCCATAAGAATTGGGAAATGCGCGGTACAAGTCAGAATGCTTGTCCGGTGAGACGGTGAGCAATTCGCCGGTGCCGGTGAGGATATCCATCTCCAGCACCGATTCGTGGGGCAGGCCGTTTCGGAATGACGCCGACTCGATGCCCAGGCCGGTGACCGCCCCGCCTAACGTGATCGTCTTCAGTTGCGGAACCACCAGTGGCGAAAGCCCGTAACGCAGCGTCTCCGCCACCAGATCGTCGTAGGTGCACATGCCGGCCACATCGGCGGTACGGGCGTCGGGATCGACACTGATGACACCCGTCAACCCTGAGACGTCGAGGCCCGGCGCATCGCGTTTGGCGCGGGCGCGGAACAGGTTTGAAGTCGGCTTGGCCAGTCGGACGGAGGATGTCGCGGGGATGGATCGGTAGCTCGCCAACAGCCGCTCGACGCCCGATGTATGAGCCGAGAGGGCGGATTTCGGAACCGGCACCACATATACCCTAGTCTTCGATGACACAGCGTGCATCCGCGCGCGAGCGACACCGCAACCACGACATGAGGAGTTTTGCCTGATGGGACAGGTGAGCGCAGCCAGCACGATCCTGGTCAACGCCGAGCCCGATGCCACACTCGCGGCCGTGGCCGACTACCGGAACGTCCGCCCGAAGATCCTTTCCCCGCAGTACAGCGAGTACGAAGTGCTCGAGGGCGGCGAGGGGAAGGGCACGGTCGCGAAGTGGAGGCTACAGGCCACCAAGTCACGTGTTCGCGATGTGCAGGTCAACGTCGACGTGGCGGGCCACACCGTCATTGAAAAGGACGCGAACTCTTCGATGATCACCAACTGGACCGTGGCTCCCGCGGGACCCGGGTCCAGCGTCACGGTGAAGACGACGTGGAATGGCGCGGGCGGCGTCGGCGGCTTCTTCGAAAAGACCTTTGCACCGCTGGGGCTGAAGAAGATTCAGTCCGAGGTGCTGGCGAACCTGAAGAACGAGCTCGAAGCCCGCTAACGCACCTGGCCCTGGGTAGCCAGGAATCCGGCGACGCCGCGGGCCACTGCGTCGGCGTATTTCTGCCGGCCGTCGGGGGATTCCATCAGCGCCGAGTCGACGGGGTTCTTCATGTTGCCCAGTTCGACCAGGACCGACGGAAACTGCGCCAGGTTCAGCCCGGCCAGGTCCGAACGGCCGTACAGGCCGCTCTGGCCGATGTAGGTCGACGGCGGGATGCCCGAGGCCTGCAGCTGGTCGCGCATGATCCTGGCGTATTGCACCGACGGCCCGGACTGAGCCTGGTTGAGCGGCGGAGACGAGTAGTTGACGTGGAAGCCGCGGCCGGATGCCGGGCCGCCGTCGCCGTGCAGGCTGACCACGGCGTTGGGCCGCATCGCGTTGGCCATTTCGGCGCGCTGGTCGACGCACGGGCCCAGCGCGTTGTCGTTGTTGCGCGACAGCGCGGTCCGGACGCCCATCGCGTTCAACGCGGCCCGGACCCGCAGCGCGGTGTCCCAGGTGAAGGTGTGTTCCTGGTAGCCGCTGTTCGTCGAGGTTCCGCTGGTCTGGCAGTCCTTGGTGCCGCCGCGGCCGGTGGGCACCTGACGGCCGATGGATGCGTCGTTGGCCCCGTTGTGGCCGGGGTCGATGAAGACCACCATGCCGGCGATGTTGGAGGGCGCCGCGGTGGCGGTCGGGCTGATCGCCATTGCCACAGCAACGAGTACGCCGAGGACCAGTCTCATCCCGACACGGAAGCTATCTGGTACGTCCACGGCGCTAAGGTAACGTCGCGCGGTCTACGCTGAGTGTTCCGAATCGCCCGACAACAGCAGGCGAAACCAACTCGAGACCAAGATGCGAGGGGACTGTCATGCAACCCGGTGGCGATATGTCGCAGCTGCTGGCCCAGGCCCAGCAGATGCAGCAAAAGCTGATGGAAGCCCAGCAGCAGCTGGCAAACGCTGAGGTGCTCGGCCAAGCCGGCGGCGGGCTGGTCAAGATCGTCGTCAAGGGGAGTGGCGAGGTGGTCGCGGTGTCCATCGATCCCAAGGTCGTCGACCCGGGTGACGTCGAGACCTTGCAGGACCTGATCGTCGGCGCGATGGCCGACGCTTCCAAGCAGGTCACGAAAATGGCGCAGGAGCGGCTGGGGGCGCTGGCCGGTGGTCTGGGCGGCCCGCCGAAGCCGCCCGCCCCGCCGAATCCGCCCGGTGTGCCGCCCGTCCCGCCGGCTGCGCCGGGCCTGTCGGGGCCCTGACCTGTATCGACATGTTTGAGGGACCCGTCCAGGATCTGATCGACGAGCTCGGCAAGCTGCCGGGCATTGGGCCCAAGAGCGCCCAGCGCATCGCCTTCCACCTGTTGTCGGTCGAACCGCCCGACATCGACCGGTTGACCGCCGTGTTGGCGAAGGTCCGCGACGGCGTGCGGTTCTGCGCGGTGTGCGGCAATGTCTCCGACGACGAACGGTGCCGGATCTGCGCCGATCCGCGCCGGGACGGCTCGCAGGTGTGCGTCGTCGAAGAGCCGAAGGACATCCAGGCCGTCGAGCGCACTCGCGAATTCCGTGGCCGCTACCACGTCCTGGGCGGCGCGCTTGACCCGCTGTCCGGGATCGGTCCCGACCAGCTGCGCATCCGGGAGCTGCTGAGCCGCATCGGTGAGCGGGTCGACGACGTCGACATCACCGAGGTGATCATCGCCACCGACCCGAATACCGAGGGCGAGGCGACCGCCACCTACCTGGTTCGGATGCTGCGCGACATCCCCGGCCTGACGGTGACG
The DNA here is from genome assembly GCF_035499775.1 of Mycobacterium sp. Taxonomy (GTDB): domain Bacteria; phylum Actinomycetota; class Actinomycetes; order Mycobacteriales; family Mycobacteriaceae; genus Mycobacterium. Next base: position 3,203 of record NZ_DATJYB010000558.1, read on the forward strand.
AGGATCGCCTCCGGGCTGCCGATGGGCGGCGATTTGGAGTTCGCCGACGAGCTGACCCTGGGCCGCGCGCTGACCGGTCGTCGGGCGATGGTGTGAGTCAGGTCTAGGCCACGACGGCGAAGTTGCCGCTGGCGGCCCACGCCTGCTCGAAGGTGGCGATGGACACCTGCTCGTCGCGGCCGGCCCTGATGCCGCTGTCGTTGAGGTGCACCACACCGGCTCGGGTGTCGATGCCGATGACCACCACGAAGTGGTTTTGCTGGCTGCGGTCGCCGGGTCTGTTCCAGAGGACCTTGTCGTTGACTCCGACGATCACCTTGTGCCCCTGGTCCAGGTCTTGGATCAGGCCGCCGGTATTGGGGTGCACCGCCGCGGACTTGATGCCGTAGTGCGCCAGCAGCACCGGCATGTCGCTGTTCTTGGTTTTGCTGGAGGGGGTGTAAATGGGCCCGGGGTGGCTGACGCTCGGGATGTTTTCGGCCGCGGTGGTGATCTCGTCCTCGCTGGGCTCGCGGCCGGTGATCTGACCGATCACATCGGCCACCGCCACCTCGCCGCAGGAGGAATCCTGCTGTTGGTAGCGCCAGAACGGGGCCGCGGCGGCCGGATCGCCGTGCATCCCGTCGTTGTTCGAGTTGGGCGCGGCGTGGGCGGTGGCGGCAGCGGTCAACGCAAGCCCGGCGATGAGCCCGGCCTTGGCGACCCATGTCGTTGAGGGGTTGGTCATGGGCGTCCCTTTTCTCGCTCTATAAGGATCGCCAATGGAATGCTGTCGCGCAGCCAAACGCCCGCGAGCGTGCATAGATGTACAGCAACACGCCGCTCGGGGCGTACATCTCTGCACCCTCGCGACCAGACGCCGTCGGCACGCAGCGTCAGCGGGCCGACAGTCGCTCGCGGCGCAGCAGGTCCACCTCGGGCAGCTGCAGCGGGGCCAGCCCACCCACCACCTTGCTGAGCAACAGGTCGGCGAGCTCCGGGTTGCGGGCCAGACAAGGCCCGTGCATGTAGGTCGCGAACACGCTGCCCTGCACTGCACCGTCGAAACCGTCGCCGCGGCGGTTACCGGCGCCCTTGACCACGGCGCTCAGCGGCGCTGCCGCGGGGCCGAGCACGGTGCCCCCGCGGTGGTTCTCGAAACCGGTGAGGCGCTGGGTCAACCCGGCCAGCAGCGGCTTGCTGACCAGCTCGCCGATCGTGCGCGCATCCTGCGGTGAGGTCGTCGCGTCCAGCATGCCCACGCCGTCGACCCGTTCACCCGCCGACGTTTCATACC
>NZ_DATJYB010000559.1:0-9011 GCF_035499775.1 Mycobacterium sp.
ACCTGTCCGACGTCAAGCTGGTCTTCGACACCCGTGACGTCGCGCACCCGGATGACTGGGCTCGTCTGGCGGACAACGGGATACGGGTGCTCGGCCTCACCCCGGCCGGTGCTGCGCCGTACTGTGTGCCGGCGGTGAACCTGGACGCACACCTGGACGCGCCGACCCTGCACCTGGGCACCTGGGCAGCACAGGCGACAGTGCCGATCGTCGCCGCGGTGGCGCTCAGTGGGATCGTGTCCTACGCCGAGGCCGTGTCGTCGCTCTCGACGAAGTCCGCCGGGCCCGGTGCCCGCGCCGATATCGACGGGTTCATCGAATCGACGGCCCAAGCCCTGCAAGTGGTGGCCGGTGCGGAGCGAGCCAAAGCGGTGCTGATCCTTAATCCGGCTGAACCACCGATGGTGTTGCGCAACACTGTGTTCTGTCTCGTCGATGATGTGGAGGGCGGACCCGCCCAGCGACAGCGGATCGAGACTGACGTGCTCGCCATGGTCGACAAGGTCAGTGCCTACGTGCCCGGCTACCGGCTCAAGCATCGGGTGCAGTTCGAAACGTTCGGTGCTGACAATTCGCTCTACATTCCCGAAACCGGCAAGTTCACCGGCACCAAGGTGACCGTTCTGCTCGAGGTGGCCGCCGCTGCGGACCACCTACCGGTCCATGCCGGCAACATCGACCTGATTACCTCGGCGGCAAAGGTCACCGCTGTGCGGATCGCCGATGCCAGCGAAACCATTGGAGCCCCATCGTGATTCACGGCCTCTACATCAGCGACGTCACCCTGCGCGACGGCATGCATGCCGTGCGGCACCGGTACACCATCGAACAAGCCACCGCCGTCGCCAAGGCACTGGACGGCGCGGGCGTGGACTCCATCGAAGTCGCGCACGGCGACGGTTTGGGCGGATCCAGCTGCATCTACGGCTTCGGCGCGCATACCGACCTGGAATGGATCGAAGCCGTCGCCGGCGTCGTGCGCCGCGCCAAGGTTGCCACCCTGCTGCTGCCCGGGATCGGCAGCGTCGCGAACCTCAAAGACGCGTGCCGCGCCGGAGCCGGCGTTGTGCGCGTTGGTACGCATTGCACCGAAGCCGACCTCGCTGCCCGTTACCTTGCCGCCGCTCGTGAGCTTGGGATGGAGGCGGTGGGCTTTTTGATGATGAGCCACATGACCACACCAACCGCGTTGGCGGAGCAAGCCAAGCTGCTCGAAGGCTACGGCGCCACCTGCGTCTACGTCGTCGACTCCGGTGGCGCCATGACCATGCGAGACACGGCCGAGCGCGTCGGTGCGCTGCGCCAAAGCCTGCTTCCGACAACGGAGATCGGGATCCACGCGCATCACAATATGTCGCTCGGCGTCGCCAACTCCGTCGTCGCTGTCGAGCACGGCGCCAACCGCGTCGACGCCTCATTGACTGGTATGGGTGCCGGAGCGGGCAATGCGCCGCTCGAGGTGTTCGTCGCGGTCGCCGACCGGCTGGGCTGGTATCACGGCTGCGACCTACACGCCCTCGAAGATGCCGCCGACGACATCGTCCGGCCGTTGCAGGAGCGGCCGGTGCGGGTGGACCGGGAAACGCTCACCCTGGGTTACGCAGGTGTCTACTCCAGCTTCCTGCGGCACGCCGAAGTCGCCGCCGAACGCTACGGTGTGGAACCGCGCGAGTTGCTCGAGGAGGCAGGGCGCCGCGGCATGGTCGGCGGCCAGGAAGACATGCTTTACGACATCGCCCTCGACCTGAACGCCAAGGGAGCGGCGCCATGACTTCACCGGCATCGAACGACGAGCAAGCCGACTCGAGGAGGCCGCCGACGCCCTGCTCGTCGCCGCAGCGGACGACGCCACGACTTCCCCGTCCGGCACGGCGATTCCAGACACCACAGCCGCTTTTGCATTCCGCCACTTTGGAATTGACTTCGTCGGCCACTATAACCGCCCAAAGGTGGACGCCGATTCCTCGACATCGGATCATCAAGTGCTCTTCGTCGCCAATCATGGCTTTGGCGGAATCTTCGACCTCAACGTCTTCGCGACAGGAGCCGCGCTCGAGCAACCGCAACTCGATCGGCATTTTGCGGCTGAAGGCGGCGCCGATCACCGTCGGCCCTGTCGTGTGGCCTGAGCATCGGTGGCGTGGGCATATTGCCCTATCTCCCTCTGCCGACCAAACTGCATACCCGCGTCCTGACCGCCAGCTTCGCCGAAACGTGCGAGGAGTCAGACGATTACGCCGCACGTGTCCAGGCGGTGATGCAGCTCGCGCTGTCGGAGATGACTAGCAACCGCCGACCCCTCCTGGGTTGAGTTTCTACCGCCGCGTACTCCGTTTCGAGGAAAGAATCGAATGACCATCACTTCACCGAGCCCACTTCTGAAGCCTCTGCGGATCGGCCGCCTGATGGTCCCAGGCCGGCTGTACAAGTCGGCAACGAGCGAAACCCGAGCCACGGAGCAGGGATACGTCACCGACGAACTTCTTGAATTCTACGAGCCGATGGTGCGCGCAGGCACACCGTTGATCGTGACAGGCAACCTTTTCGTATCACTGCAGGCGAAGTCGGCGGGGCGACAGGCGGGCATCGATTCCGACCACAAGAAGTCCGGCCTGCGTGATTGGGTGCAACTTGCCCACGGTGGTGGCAGCCTCCTTATTGCGCAACTCAACCATGGCGGCCGCCAAATGGTGCAATCGGCCGTTGCAGGCAATGCCACGGTGTCGGCGTCGTCGGTTCGCGAACCCCTGTACGGCACCAAGCCGCGGCCCCTGCGGACAGACGAGATACCTGCGCTGGTGGACACTTTCGCCGCCGCGGCTGCGCGCGCACGAGACGTTGGGTTCGACGGTGTGCAAATCCACGCCGCACACGGATACCTGCTGAGCCAGTTCCTCACCCCGCATACCAATCGACGCACCGATGACTACGGTGGCAGCCTCGACAATCGGATGCGCCTGCTCCGCGAGGTGTACCGGGCGATGCGTCAGCGCGTGGGTGATGATTTCCCAATCCTGTTGAAGATGAACGGCACTGACATGCTGCCGTTGCGTCGAGGGACAACCACGGATGAATTTGTGCGGGTCGCGAAGGTCATGGCTCACGACGGTATCGACGCAATCGAAATCTCACGCGGCCACTACGAGTCATGGCCCGGAATGGTTCTGGGCCACTACAAGGGCTTCATCAGCGGACAGGTAAAGGAGGGCTCAGGCACCGAGATGTCGCGGTGCCGCCGCATGGCGATGCTCGCCTTGGCGCCGGTCATTGAACGCACAGCGGAACACCTGGCGCCAGGGACCGAAGGATTCAACCTTTCGCAAGCTGAACAATTCGCGGCGCAGCTGGACATCCCGGTGATCTGCGTCGGCGGATTTCATACCGCCGAAGGCATGGAATCGGCGATAAATAGTGGTCGATGCGATGCGGTTTCGGCAGCACGGGCGTTCATCGCCGATCCATACCTATTCCAGAATGTGCAGCTGCCGGCGGCACCCGGAAGGCCGGTATGCGGATACTGCAACGGTTGCATCGCCCGCTTCGGCGGAAAACCGGTCGACTGCTGCAACGACTCCATTCGCGCTCGAAAGATGCTGATACTCAGCCGCAATGAATCCGCCTGACGTCGCGCTCGACACCAACGACAGGGAACCTCGATGAAACCTCACCGCGCGCCACTGCGGTCTGGGTACGAGGGGCATCCGCGGCGCCGCACCAGCAGGGCCGGTTCCCACCGCACCAGGCCGTACACCGGGCCCCGGGGTGCGGCTCGCATACCGCCTGTGGGGGCGAAACGCCCCCTGGGGGACACGCACAATGAAGACCGCTCATGAAGATCCGCATAGCGAGCGTGGCTCCCAAGAACTGGCCTTGATCAACCCTCTGCAGCGGTAGGAGCACTATGTCCGTCCCAATTCGCACCACCTCGGGTCTCTACCCCTTACGCCTGCGCGCGGATCTTCCGCGCGATGTCGCGTACGCGTACTGGGCCGGCCCGCACGCCGAGATCGCCAGGCGCCTTCCAAACCTGCTGGAGTACAACCAATATCATTTTTCGGCGACGGACCACGGATACTGGCCGGCCACCCATACCGTCGGCACGACGATCCCGTCGTCCTGGCCGATCGACGGGATGACCGAGGTGCGCTTGCCCGGCATGGCCGCCGCCCTTCGAGTGCCGCCGCACATGCGCGAGGTTTTCTTCGACGAGCAAAACGTCTTCGAGCATTGCATCGGTCATTTGACGGGACCCGGCGGTGGACGTTGGTGGACGACCGGTCACGACGACTCCGTCGGGCACCGCACGGTGCTGCTGCTACGCCGCCGCAGGGGCGTCTCAGGCCGGTCCTTCCGCGCGTTCATGCACACTGAGCTGGGTCCGGCGTTGCACACCGCCGGGGCACAAGATCTACGGACCTACGCGTTCCTGCCGCTGGTGCCCAGGGCGCATACGACTTTTGCTGTCTCGCATGAGAACCCGGCGTACCGGCGCCATCACGGAGCTGTCGTGTTCGGTAGCGGCAGCCGAGCTGAGGTCGCGGACATCATCGCCTCGCCCGAAGTAGCAGCCGCAGTGAAGGACCAGCACCTGACCTGCACCGCCGTCCATGCGTTCGCCGTCGACCGCACCGTCCCGGTGATTAGGATGCATTCCCGACCGCGATGACGGCGGGCACCGAGAACCACTCTCGCGCGGGTCGCCGACCAAGAAATGTGGCGTACTGACTCTGCCCACGTCTGCTGCGACGAAATTCGCCATGACCTACCCTTGTGAACCGGCCGTCGGGCCTGCCGCTGCGGTGAGCGTGAAGTGCACAGACGCCGACGGGGATAGGCGACCTACCTACTTGAGCTCGGCAGACGACAGGCCCAGCAATCGGCGGGCGACCACCAGCTGCTGGATCTGCTGAGTACCTTCGAAGATGTCCAGGATCTTGGAGTCGCGGCCCCACTTCTCCAGCATCGATTGCTCGGAATAGCCTGTGGTGCCTGCCAATTCGACCGCCTTGAGGGTCACGTCGCTGGCCACCCGGCCCGCCTTGGCCTTGCTCATCGAGGCTTCTTTGGAGTTGGGGATGTTGTTGTCGGCCTGCCATGCCGCACGCAGGGATAGCAGGTAGCTGGCCTCCCAGTCGGCTTCCATCCGCAGGAACTCGGCCGCCGCGCCGCTCTGGGCGTGCGACGGCTGGTCGTAGGAGATTTCCACGCCGGCATTGGTGAGGATCTTGCGAATTTCCTCCAGTGCGGCGCGCCCGATTCCGACGGCCATGGCGGCCACGATCGGCCGGGTGTTGTCGAAGGTCTCCATCACCCCGGCAAAGCCCTTGCCGACTTCGATTTCCGGGTTGCCCAACAGGTTTTCCTTGGGGATGCGGGCGTTAGTGAATCGGATCGTAGCGGTATCCGATCCCTTGATGCCGAGCTTCTTTTCGAGCCGTTCGACCGTGACGCCGGGGTGCTCGCGCGGCACGATGAACGACTTGATCGCCGGCCGCCCCAGCGACTTGTCCAGCGTGGCCCACACCACGATGTGGGTGGCGCGCGAACCGGCGGTGACGAAGATCTTCTCGCCGTTGATCACGTACTCGTCGCCGTCCAGCTCGGCCGTGGTGGACACCGCCGCCGAGTCCGACCCGAATCCCGGTTCGGTGATGGCCATCGCGGCCCACACCTTGCCCAGCCGTTGCAGCTGCTCGTCGGTGGCGACCCCACTGATGGCCGCGTTGCCCAGACCCTGATAAGGCAACGACAGCATCATCGCGACATCGCCCCAGCTGGCTTCGATCGCCTGGACCAGCGCGGCCATGTTGGGGCCGTTGTGGTTTGCCTCTCGGTCTGCCCCTTCGTCGCGGAACGCTTCGGCTCCGGCCATCGGCATCGATTCGGCGGCACCCTCGAACAGATTGATCAGGGTGTCCAGTTCGATCGGGTAGGCGTGTTCCTTCAGGTCGTACTTGCGCCCGAGCGGCCGCATGAACTCCGCGGCGCCCTGATGCGTCTTGACGATCACCGCTTGCAGCTTGCGCGGTAGCTCCAGATTGATTGCCATGATTGGTCTTTCGCTTAGAAGAGTAGGAACTCAGATGAGGACGACACCCTCGGCGACGCCGATGACCCGCAGGTCGCGGTACCAGCGTTCGACCGGGTGTTCCTTCGTGTATCCGTGGCCGCCGAGCAATTGCACGCCGTCCAGGCCGATCTGCATGCCCTTGTCGGTGCCGAGCCGCTTGGCCAGCGCCGCTTCGCGGGTGAACGTCAGGCCTTGTTCGGCGCGCGCCGCGCCGCGCCAGGTGATCATCCGCAACCCGTCCAACTCGATGGCGATGTTGGCGCACATGAACGCTACGGCTTGACGACGGGCGATCGGCTCGCCGAACGCCTGGCGCTCTTTGACGTAGGGAACGACATAGTCGAGCACCGCGTGCGACGTGCCGACCGCCAGTGCGGCCCAGCCCAGCCGGGACAGCGCAAGCGCCTCGGAATAATCCGCGTCAGTGGCTTCGTCTTCACCCAGCCGGGCGCTGAGCGGCACCGAAACCCCGTTGAGCTCAAGCTGACCCAGGGCCGCGGCGCGGATGCCCATGCTCGGGTCCGCCTTGACGGCCAGGCCGTTGCTGGACGACTCGACGATGAACAGCGCCGGCTTGCCGTTCAGCTGCGCGCCGACGATGAACAGTTCAGCCTGAGCCGCCGCCGGGACCAGGGACTTCACCCCGTCGAGTCGATACCCGGACGGGGTGCGCACCGCGGTGGTCTTCAGCCGGGTGGGGTCGAATAACGGCTGCGGTTCGGCGATGGCCACGCAGGCCTGCGGGACGTTCTCGCCGGCAAACTCGTTCAGGTAGGTGGCCTGCTGGTCGGCGCTGCCCCAGTTGGTCAGCGCGGAGGCCACGCCGCCGGGGGCCAGGATCGGTAGCGCCAGCCCCATGTCGCCGTAGGCCAGCGCCTCGGCCACCAACACATTGGTCACGCTGGAGCGGTGCGCGGCGATGCCGTCGAAATCCTCGGGGATGTTGATTGCGGTGATGCCCAGCTCGGCGGCCTTCGCGACCAGATCCGGCGGGTAGGCCGCCGCTTCGTCAGCGTCGTGCGCGGCCGGCCGCAGTATCTCCGCGGCGAATTCGTCGGCGGTCTCGATGATCAGCTTCTGATCGTCGTCGGGAGTCAGGTCGAAGTAGTCCTTGCCGCTGGACTTCAGCCGGGTCGGTCCGCTGCGCAGACTCTGCACCCGCTTGAACTGGCGGCTGGTGGCGGTGGCAGTGGTAAAGATCGTCTTCGTCCCATAGCGCAGGGTTCGGTTGAGCGGGTCGCGCAGATGGTATTTGTCCAGGAAGTCCTGGCCGACGATCGGAGCCAGCACCGCCAGCGCGATGTCGATCCCGGTACGTTTGTGCGGCGCCAGCCCCACACCCGTCTTGCGGCCGCGCCGCTTGAGCCGGGAGCGGGATGAACTGGGAAGAGTGTCGGTCATGTCAGCAGCCTCGGTCGTTGGGGCGATGGCAATAACCGTATCTTACTCCGGAGTAAGATAGCTAGGGTGTTAGGTAGTTCACACCCGATTCATGCAAAGCCTGCTCAGCACTTCTTCCTGCAATAGGCCGTTGGTCGCCACGGCGTTTCCGCCGTGCGGGCCGGGGGCGCCGTCCAGGGCGGTGAACTGCCCGCCCGCCTCACGGACCAGCACGTCCAGCGCCGCCAGGTCCCACAGCGACACCTCCGGCTCGGCGGCGACGTCGACGGCTCCTTCGGCCACCAGGCAATAAGACAGAAAGTCGCCGTAGGCACGCACCCGCCACACGGCATCGGTCAGGTCGACGAAGCGCTCGCGCAAGCCAAGCTGCGCCCACCCCGACAAACTGGAGAACGACAGGCTCGCCGAACCCAGCTCCGCCACCGAGGAAACCGAAAGCCGACGCGGCTGCCCGCCGTTAACCGACGCGAACGCGCCCTGGCCTCGGACCGCCCACCACCTGCGCTGCAGCGCCGGCGCGCTGACCACACCCACCGAGGGGACGCCGTCGTCGAGCAACGCGATCAAGCTCGCCCACACCGGCACTCCGCGCACGAAGTTCTTGGTGCCGTCGATCGGGTCGATGACCCACTGCCGTCCACTGAAAGTGGTTGTCCCACCGAATTCTTCGCCGAGGACGCTATCGTCGGGCCGGTCCCGCGCGAGCACCTCGCGCAAGTCGGATTCGACGGCCCGGTCGGCGTCGGTAACCGGAGTCAGATCCGGTTTGGTGTCAATACGCAGGTCCAGCGCGCCGAACCGGGTGGTGGTCAGCAGGTCTGCGCGGTCGGCCAGCATCAGTGCCAGCGCCAGATCGTCCTGACTGCTCATGCCAGCAGTCCTACCATGGCTGGGTGTGGGAATTCGGTCTTCTGCTCCTGCTGACCATGGTCCTGGTGGCGTTGCTGGTCCCGCGGTTCAGCCGCCGCGGTCCGAGTGGTGCCATGGTGGCCGGCACACTGCTGGTCACCGGGGTGAGCCCACGGCCGGACGCCAGCGGCGAGCAGTTCGTCACCATCGCCGGTGTCATGAACGGACCCACCGTCGACGAGTACGCGGTGTACCAGCGGATGGTCGTCGACGTCGACCAGTGGCCGAGCATCGGCCAATTGATGTCGGTGGTGTATTCGCCGAAGAACCCTGACAACTGGCGGTTCGCACCGAACGAATCACTCGGCTAGCTGCGCCGTCACCCGGCCGCGCCGATCGGCAATTATCGGCCTGCCCGAGCTAAACCTTGGCTATTCGGTCAGCTCCGAACCCCAATAGTGTTTGCAGATACCGCAGTTGCGGCGACGCCGGACTCTTCGACACGTGTAGGGACCAAAGTCCCTGATCTGGGGACCAACGCCTCTGGGGGCCGGGCTTCTGAGCCCATAACGTTCTGACCAGGACAAGGGATGAATAGCAGCCCCGCTCAGGCAGAGGAGAACGCGATGAGCAGCATTCAGTCAGCCCCGGCAGTCGTCGTCGGCGTCGACGGATCGAGGGCGGCAATACA
>NZ_DATJYB010000560.1:0-4218 GCF_035499775.1 Mycobacterium sp.
CATAAACCGTCGACGCATCGGCGATCTGGTCGCTGTTGTACAGTGCGGTGCCCTTGGTATTGCCGCGTTGCTTGAATTGCTTTGTTGGTGAGCGGTCCACCTTGCGGCCGTCGGGATACGCGTACGACTGCCCACGCTGGCTGTCGAACAACGCGGCCGGTGTGAGGCCCAGTGCGGTGGTCACGTCTGCGGCCTCACACCCGGCGAAGCAGTACAACAACACCGACCCTTCGATTGCCTTGAGTGACAGCGATGGGCGGTTGTCGTTGTGAGCAGGGCACTGCGCCATCGCTCCGGTGCCGTTGACCTCAACTGTCTTTCCGGCTGATCGCAGCGCACCCAGCAGACGGTCGTATGCGATATGCTCGGTGCCAGTCCGCCCGGACCGTTGAGCCGCCCCGTTCGCAGCGGGGCGGCTTTCTCGTATTGTCATGCCGTCTTGCCGTCCGGCACTATCGGCTTGAGCACAGCGGCGATGTCGTTGACGTCGATGCGCACCGACTGCTTGCCGACGCGGTATGCACGCAGCTCGCCACCTGAAATAAGCCGTCGCACAGTGCGTTTCGATACACCGAGTTCGTCGGCAGCGGTTTCGAGTGAGATTTTCCTACCCATCATGGGCTCCCTGTATTGGTCATCGTTTAAGAGAGACCAACGGGGGTCGGCATGGGCGGCCTTGGCATCTCGGGGTCGGTGAGCGACAACCTCGGATTCCGCTATATGAACCCTCGGACCTTTTCCGTCGCTCCCTTGGTCTTAGACCCCGCAGAGCTATGTGCGGCCAGCATACACCGTTCATCACCGGGCGTGGACAGCCGGACACAGCGGCGTGTCGCCTAATCGCTGTATATACAGCGGATTTCGGCGTCTCTACCGAGTCAAGGAGACTCGGTTAACGAAGGGGCGTAGAGGGCGCGAAAATGCTTGGCCGGTACCACGGGCACGCCCCAGCGGTGTTTGTGGCTCTGCGTGGCTCTCAGGCCGTGTCTCGGGCCCGCCTCAGGCACGGCGGCCAATGCCGAAAGGGCAGCGGCGATCTCACGGTCACGGCCGGACACGATGGCCTGATAGGTCAGTGACGCTTTCACCGTCGAGTGGCCCAACCGGCCCATCGTCTCGACCAGGTTGCCGACGCGGGCCGTCTGCGTCCCGGCGAAATGCCGCAGATCGTGGATGCGGACACCCTCGCGGCCAATTGTTTTCAGCGCGGGGGAGAAGTGCTTGGCGAACACCGAATCGTTTAGTGGCAACCATCGCGCAACGCCGGAAATAGCAGCGCGTCAGGGTGTTTGCGCACGTAGACCTCGAGATGGTGCTTCAGGTCGGCGCGGATATGAGGCGGCACGACAACCGCCCGTGCCCTTGCCTGACTTGGGGGTGTCGATTCGGCAGCCAGGGCTTCCCGGCTTGAGACTGCCCCGGTGGGTTACGGCACGCGAAACCATGATGACCTCGCACGTATCGTCAATATCTCTGCGGCGCAGTTCGATAGCCTCACCCCAGCGCAGCCCGCACCATGCCGACACCAGCACGAAGCAGCGTAGACGTTCCGGCTTGATCGCGTCGGCCACCTTGGCAAGCTCGATGACCGACAGAATGACCGGCTCGCGCTTGCGGGCCGTGTTCATCGCACGCGGGATCATGCACGGGTTGGCCGGGATCAGTTGGTCAGCGACGGCGGTGGACATGATGGCGTGCAGCAAACCGTAGGCGTGTGAGTTGCGCCGTGGTGTGTCGTTGCCGAGCGAGGAATACCAGCCACGTACGGCGTCAGTGGTGATGTTCTTCAGCGGTGCCTTACCTAGCGTGTCGGCGATTAGCCGAGCCTTGAGCCGCTTGTATTCGATCTTGGTGCCAGGTTTGACGTTGCGGTGCTCGATCCACTTGTCGGCGTATTCGTTCAACGTGATGGAGTCGGCCTTGCGTCGTGCGGCGCGTTGTGTCGGCGATGTCCAGATGTCTTGGTCGATGAGTCGGCGTTCGTCGCCTAGCCAGCGCTCGGCATCCATGCGGGTGTGGAACGTGCCGGGTGCGTAGTGGCGCCCCAGGTCCGGTCCGACGTAGCTGGCTTGGTAGCGCTTCGATGACGGCAGCCGCCGTATCCATCCCCAGCCGCGTCGGCCCATCTTGCCCGCCATCTTGTCAGCCTTTCGTGTGCGATCTGTGTGCGATCTGTAGGCCGATTCTGGCACTCGCTGGCACTGGCTGGCAACGCCTTGAATGGTGTATCTTCACTGCTAGTCGGCATTTTTGCTGATCTCAGCATACGATCCATTTCGCGGGATGGCAAATTCAAATCCTGTCAGCCCGACAGTGTCAGCCCGACGTAGAGAAGTAGGCTTTGAGTTGCGATAACGCAGAACCCCAACTGTCGCGTATCGGTCCACTCACTCTGGGGACCACACGGGTGCTGGCGGCGCGCTCGACGGGCTCATTCAGGCGAGTTTCGGCCAGTTCGACAGCACGCCGTGCACGCTATGCGCGCCCGTGCACGTTATCCGGCTCAGCCGGTGGCGCTCTCCTTGTGCCGAAGTTGTCCGCTGGTCAAGTGGGGTGGTGGCACGTAAGTCCTACCAGCGTCATGCGCGCGGCGAACAACTTGTGGGTCGTCCTCAGCATGGCTGAAGCGTTCAGGTCCCGCCGAGCGCCCTACGCGCCAACGCTGCTGCCGCAGGACTCACGATATTCCGCTGCGCCCGGGTGGCGGGCTGGTCGGTCACGTTGATCAGGACTTCATAGACGGGGAGTTGGCGCAGGGACGATTCCGAGATAGACCGACCGTCGGAGTAGCGCCAGCCGAGGTCGGCCAGCAACGCCGCCATCTTGTCGAACGGCAGTTCGGAACCGGCCGAAGCCGCCGCAAAGGCCAGCATCAGCATGGTCGCTTGTGCGTCGAACTTCTCGTCGGACTTGGGTATCAACCGACCGGACATATGCTCCCACAGTCTGTCGGCGTCACGCTGGGCCGCTACGCCAGCCTTGGTCAGCAACAGCGTGCCCTTGTGCTTGCGCAGCAGTCCCAACGACTGCACGCCTTCACGGAACCGCAGCAGTGGATAGCATTGGATCTCGCGGTTGTGCTTGCCAATCCAATCATTCATTACAGGAACGACTTTGGAGGCTTCCTCCACGTCAGCCGGTTTGAGGTATCCGGCGGTCGTCAATGGAATGCCGCCGTCCTTGGCGCGGTCCAGAAACCACTGATACGCCCGGAGATTGTCGCCAACAGCGATCTTGTCCAGCGGTCGCGCACCGGCCAGCGTGAGCGCCGCCTTCGTCAGGTCGTCGCCATACGGCGTGTACGTGAGCCGATGAACCAGGTCGACCAGGCGTGCGTCGATGCCTGCCTCGCGCAGCACGAAGTACGCGTCGCCGAACCCCTTGTTGACCCGTTCCGGCTCGAACAGCGCGGGGTCGTCAAGCACCTCGGAGAGGCTGTCGGCGTCGACCAGATGCCCGCAGTCTTCCGGCGGCGCCGCGCGTTCACCATCGATCACAACTCCTGCGGGACAGTCGCTCTCGGCGGTAAGAACTTTCTCGAGACGCAGCGTCAGCTCCCAATTGTCGCCGTAGTCGTAGAGGTAGTGCAGGACATCGCCAGGCTCACTGAGGGTTTCGTCGAGTCGAGTCTCGGTGGCGGGCAGGCCGTCGTCGTCTTCGGGCCACTCCTTGTTGTCCACGTCGTACGGGCACAGGAACAGTTGGCTGTGGTGGTCGAAGGCGCGGCCGCCGAGTGAGAAGCGATGCAGGTGCGAGTCTGTCCAGTCGAACGCCACCTGCAGGACCTGGTGCAGCAGGTCCAGCGTCATGTTCGAGCGCAGGTCAAGCCGTCGCCAGATTGTTGGATCGCTGTCATCGAGATGCACCCGGACCCGGTAGACGGCGACATCACGCCGTCGCGCGCGACGCAGATCGGGCCGCGACACCGGTTCTGGCACCAGACGCAGATACGGGCGCTCGCTCATGTCGCTCACCTTAGAGCTCTCGCCGAGCCGATCGGGCACCATGTCGGTATGCCGTTGTCGGAGAGGGCGCTGCTCAAGGTGGCCGGTGAGCGGAGCTACGCCCGAGGCGAAGACTATGTCCGGTATGTCCGAGGGTTGCGGGCGGCAGCCCCGAGAGCCTGCGCGTCGGTCCAGGCCAAGCGGGTGTACGCAGTGGAGCTCGACTGGTCCGGTCCGCAGCCTGACGGTTACTGCACGTGCCCGCACGCTGCCA
>NZ_DATJYB010000561.1:0-2532 GCF_035499775.1 Mycobacterium sp.
TGCCGATGGACCGGGTGATCTGCGGCGACGTCGGCTACGGCAAGACCGAGATCGCGGTGCGGGCGGCGTTCAAGGCGGTACAGGACGGCAAACAGGTCGCCGTGCTGGTGCCCACCACGCTGTTGGCCGACCAGCATCTCGAGACGTTCCGCGAGCGGATGGCCGGGTTCCCGGTGGTCGTCAAGGGGCTGTCCCGGTTCACCGACGCGACCGAGTCCCGCGCCGTGATCGACGGCATGGCCGACGGGTCGGTCGACGTCGTGATCGGCACGCACCGGCTGCTGCAGACCGGTGTGCGCTGGAAGGATCTCGGGCTGGTCGTGGTCGACGAGGAGCAGCGCTTCGGCGTCGAGCACAAGGAGCACATCAAGTCGCTGCGCACCCACGTCGACGTGCTCACGATGAGCGCCACCCCGATCCCGCGCACCCTGGAGATGAGCCTGGCCGGCATCCGCGAGATGTCGACGATCCTGACGCCGCCCGAGGACCGCTACCCGGTGCTGACCTATGTCGGTCCGCACGACGACAAGCAGATCGCGGCGGCGTTACGACGCGAGCTGCTGCGCGACGGGCAGGCCTTCTACGTGCACAACCGGGTCAGCTCCATCGACCAGGCCGCCGCCCGGGTGCGTGGTCTGGTGCCCGAGGCGCGGGTCGTCGTCGCCCACGGGCAGATGCCCGAGGACCTGCTGGAAAGCACCGTGCAGGGGTTCTGGAACCGCGAACACGACATCCTGGTGTGCACCACGATCGTGGAGACCGGCCTGGACATCTCCAACGCCAACACGCTGATCGTCGAGCGCGCCGATACGTTCGGGCTGTCCCAGCTGCATCAGCTGCGCGGCCGGGTCGGGCGCAGTCGCGAACGCGGTTACGCGTACTTCCTCTATCCGCCGCACACACCGCTGACCGAGACGGCCTATGACCGGCTGGCGACGATCGCGCAGAACAACGAACTGGGCGCGGGCATGGCGGTGGCCCTGAAGGACCTCGAGATCCGCGGGGCCGGCAACGTGCTCGGCGTCGAGCAGTCCGGGCATGTGGCCGGAGTCGGGTTCGACCTGTATGTGCGGCTGGTGGGTGAGGCCGTCGAGGCCTACCGGGCGGCGGCTGACGGGCAGGTGGTGACCACTCCCGAGGAGCCCAAGGACGTGCGGATCGACCTGCCGGTCGACGCCCACCTGCCGCCGGACTACATCGCCAGCGACCGGCTGCGCCTGGAGGGCTACCGCCGGCTGGCCGCCGCTGGTTCTGATGGGGAGGTCGCGGCCGTCGTTGAAGAGCTCACCGACCGTTACGGGCCGCTGCCCGAGCCCGCCGAGCGGCTCGTCGCGGTGGCGCGACTGCGATTGCTGTGCCGCGGCGCCGGCATCACCGAGGTGAGCGCTCCGTCGGCAGCAACGGTGCGGTTGTCGCCGATGAATTTGCCGGATTCCGCCCAGGTGCGCCTGGCGCGGATGTACCCCGGCGGGCGTTACCGCGCTACCACGTCGACGGTCCAGGTTCCCATTCCGCGGGCCGGCGGCGTGGGTGCCCCTCGCCTCCGCGATGTCGAATTGGTGCAGATGGTTGCCAATTTGGTGACTGCCCTTCTGGGAAAACCACAGCAGGAAGTTGGTATAACGAACGCGTCCGTCGATAAGGCCAACCCAGGGTCGAATAAGGAGCGACAAGCGCGATGATCGTCGTCTTGTTCGACCCCCGCCGCCCTTCGCTGGTGCCTGTCGAGGCCATCGAGTTCCTCAGCGGCGAGGTGCAGTACACCGAGGAGATGCCCGTCGCCGTGCCGTGGTCGTTGCCTGCGGCGCGTCTCGTGCACTTCGGAGACGACGCGCCGGTGTTGCTGTCGTCCGATCCCAGCCACCCCGAGGTCACCGCACGATTGGCCGCCGGCGCCCGGCTGATTTCAGCACCGGAAACGCCGCGCGGGGAACGGCTCGTCGACGCCGTCGCCATGATGGACAAACTGCGCACCGCCGGGCCGTGGGAGAGCGAGCAGACCCACGACTCGCTGCGCAGATACCTGCTGGAGGAGACCTACGAGCTGCTGGACGCGGTGCGCAGCGGCAACGCCGACCAGCTGCGCGAAGAGCTCGGCGACTTGTTGCTGCAGGTCCTCTTTCATGCCCGCATCGCCGAGGATGCGCCGCAGCTGCCCTTCACCATCGACGACGTCGCCGTCACACTGATGCGAAAGCTGGGCAATCGCGTACCGGAAGTGCTTGCGGGCAAATCGATTTCACTTGAGGATCAGTTAGCCCAGTGGGAAGAGCGTAAGGCGACCGAAAAATCGCGGCAGTCCGTGATGGACGACGTTCATACAGGTCAGCCCGCGTTGGCGTTGGCGCAGAAGGTGATTGAGCGCGTCGACAAAGCGGGGTTTCCTGCCGACCTGATCCCCGCCGAGATCACCTCGGTCTCGGTGTCGACCGATGCCGACGCGGAAAACTCACTGCGCACAGCGGTTTTGGAATTCGCCGACGCGGTCCGTCGCGTCGAGAGGGCGATTGCGACCGCCCGCCGCGGAGACGA
>NZ_DATJYB010000562.1:0-9366 GCF_035499775.1 Mycobacterium sp.
TTTCGTGTTGTGAGGTGAGGGATGGCCTGGGACTTTGAAGCCGAACCGGAATTCGCCGAGAAGCTTTCGTGGATGCGCGATTTCATCGATTCGGAAGTGATCCCGCTGGAACCCATTCTCGACGAAATCCCGCCGGCGGAATGGCAGCCGGTGAAGCGGCATCTGCAGGACAAGGTCAAGGCGCAGGGGCTATGGGGCCTGTTCCTCGATCCCAGCCTGGGCGGTGAAGGACTCGGCCAGCTCAAGCTCGCTCAGATGTCGGAGATCATCGGCCGATGCATGGTGTCGATGGAGCTCTTCGGCGTTCAGGCCCCCGACAGCGGCAACATGGAACTGCTTGCGCACGGTGCCACCGACGGCCAAAAACAGCGCTGGCTGTATCCGAACCTGCGCGGGGAGATATCGAGTGCCTTCGCGCTGACCGAACCGTTCCTGGCCGGTGCCGACCCGACCGTCATCGCCACCACCGCGGCACTCGACGGCGACGACTGGGTTATCAACGGCCACAAATGGTTTACCACCAACGCCTCCTGCGCCGACATTGTCCTGGTCGTCGCCGAAACAGATCCTGCCGGCCGGCCACACCGTCACGCATCGATTTTCGTGGTCCCGGCGGGCACGCCTGGTATGCAGATAGTTCGCGATATCCCCACGATGGCTCACCCCGACCCGGAGCTTGGGCGCCGGGGCAACCACGCCGAGATCGTGTTCACCGACTGCCGAGTGCCGGGGGACCATCTTGTCGGTCCCCGTGGTGGCGGTTTCAGGCTTGCGCAGCAGCGCCTGGGCGGCGGCCGCATACACCATGCGATGCGCTGGCTTGGCCAGGCGCAGCGGGCGCTGGACATTATGGGTGAGCGGGCGGTGTCACGCCGCTCGCATGGCCGGCTGCTGGGCGAGCACCAAATGGTGCAGGACTATATTGCGCTTTCCCACATGGAGATTCAGGCCGCCCGATTGCTGACCTTCCAGACCGCGTGGAAGATGGACCGTTTGGGTGCCGCGGAGGTCCGCGCCGAGTTGGGGATGGTCAAGGCCCACGTGTCCAAGGTGGTGCTGGCCGTCCTCGACCGCACCATCCAAGTCTGTGGCGCACTGGGCTATTCGGGGGATCTGCCGGTGGAAGGCTGGTATCGGATGACCCGGTTCGGGTCGATCGGCGACGGGCCCGATGAGCTGCACAAGTCGGTGCTGGCTCGACATGTACTCAAGAAGTACAGCCCAGTGGAGGGATGGCCCACCGAGCACCTTCCGTCTCGGCGCGCGGCAGCCGAACGCAAATGGCAGGCGCTACGCGAGGAGACAGGTGCCGCATGACTATTCCGGACCGTCAGCAGGCAATCATCATGACCGGGCCCGGCGAGCCGGTGCAGGTCGTAGAAAGGCCAGTAGCCGAGCCCGGCCCAGGGCAGGTGCTGGTCAAGGTCAACGCGTCGAGCCTGAACTTCCACGACAGCATCAACCTGATGGGTCTTCTCCCCGGGCCGTGGCCACGGGTACCGATGAGCGACGGCGCGGGCGAGGTCGTGGCGGTCGGGCCGGATGCCGATGCGTGGCAGGTGGGCCAGCGCGTCATGGGAGCGTTTCACCCGGGCTGGCTCGACGGGCCGCCGACACCAGAAGTCAAGCGGGAGCTGCCCGGCGACAGCTGCGACGGATGGCTGCAGCAATACCGGGTCGCCGACGTCGCCGCCCTCGTCCGCACACCCGATCACCTCAGCGATGTCGAAGCCGCGACGATCCCGTGTGCCGGCGTGACGGCGTGGAGTGCCCTCCAGGAAGCCCACATCGGCGCAGGCGACGTCGTGGTGGCACTGGGAACCGGCGGGGTGTCGCTGTTCGCAGTGCAGTTGGCCCAAACGTTGGGTGCCAGCACAATCTTGACGTCATCCTCGGACGACAAGCTCAAAGTCGGGTCCGATTTGGGGGCAACGCATCTCATCAACTACCGAACCACCCGTGGCTGGGACGCGGAGGTTAAGCGACGCACCGACGGCCGAGGCGCCGACCTGGTCGTCGATGTCGGTGGCCCCGCCACGCTGGCGCAGTCGCTGCATTCGGCGCGGATGGGCGGCACGATCACGGTAATCGGTGTGCTCAGCGGATTCGATATGACGCCGATCGCGGTCGCCGAGGTGATGCTCAACAACCTGCGCATCATCGGGATCACCGTCGGCAGTGTGCGGGCCCACCGGGAACTCTGCGAGGTGATATCGACGTCGGGCATCAAACCTCATATCAGTCACGTCTTCGACTGGCAAAGCCTCGACGAGGCACTGCTGGTCATGCGGGCCGGCGAACATGTCGGCAAGATCGCCCTCACGATCCCGTGAACCCACGGGGAGGCTGAAGCGTGCCCAGTGAACTCGAACTCGACGCTGACCAGATCGTCACTGCCGCTGTGGAAATCATGCGTGAAAGCGGATTGGACGCAATCAGCATGCGTAGCGTCGCGACCCGGCTTGGCGTCACTCCTCCGCCCGTGTACTCCCGGATTGGCAATAAGGACGCGCTCATCGACGCGGTGGCCGACCACTTACTCGATGACCTTGCGCCGGCGCTGGGCCGCGACGAGACCTGGCCGGACTACGCGCGCCGGTGGACCTGCCAACTTCGCGGACGCCTGACCGATGCCGCCGACTGCAGGCTTTTCCTGCAGGTGAAGCGTCCCGCCTATCTGAAAGCGTCCCGCCCCCTGCTGAAATGCATGCGCCGCGACGGACTGTCGACCGACATGTCGGTGCGCGCCTGTCGGCTCTTGACCTGGGCGACAGTGGGTTTCGTCGCCATGGACCATCCTCCGGCTACCAAGTCGACCCGCCGGCGCGGCCGACCGGCCGGCAGCGACCCGGCCGGGGTGACGGCTGAGGAAGTGGACGAACTATTCGCCGCGCACATCGACTACCTCATCGAAGGGATCCGCCGCGACTCCCGCTGAGCACTAGCTCGCGAAAAGTGACATCGGGTGAATCAATGCGCCGTTCAACACTTCGCGAGCGAGGTTGTGCACTTCGGCCGAGCGCAGCGGAAGATCGGCCATCTCCTCGAGGGTGAACCATGCAGCGCCCAGCGATTCTTCGTCCGCTACCGCCTTGGGTGCACGGTCGTCGGCCGGTCGGGCGACGAAGACGACCCTCATTCGCGTATTGACCGGTATAGGTAGGTGCTCAATCCGCAGCACGCCCTCCAACTCGATGTCGACACCGGCCTCCTCGCGGGTCTCGCGGCAGGCAGCCATAGCGAACGTCTCACCTGGCTCGACTCGGCCGGCCGGTAAGTACCACAACTGGCCGTGCTTGCGTTCGTGCACCAGGAGGAACCGTCGCCCCAATCTGACCAGCACCAAGGCGAAGTTCCACGTGGGAATCGGTTCACGCGCCATCTCAGTCCTCCGTCCTTGGTGAGTCGATCAAAAGGGTCGGGCTCATCCCGCAACGCCACCGTCAACGGTCATCAATGATCCGGTCGTGTAACTCGAAGCCGGAGAAAGCAAATAGACCACCGCGCCCAGGATTTCGTCGGGGCGGCCAACGCGCCGGAGTGCAATACGGCTCACCAGACCAGCCAGCAGGTCCGGGTTGTGAACGAAGCCTGACGCGGCGTCGGTGTCAAAGGTTCCACAGACGATTCCGTTGACGCGCACGCCAACTGCGGCGTACTCGAGCGCCGAAGCCGCGGTCAATGCATTCAGGCCGGCTTTCGCCGCGGCGTAGACCGTGGCGATCGGTGTCGGTTTCACCGACGCCAGGGAACTGATATTCACGATCGACCCGCCGCCAGTGCGGGCCATCGCGGTGGCGGCCAACGCCGTCAAGCGGGTCGGGCCTTTCAGATTGACGCCAACCACCTTGTCGAACAACACCTCTGACGTGTCCAGCAGCGACGGCGACAGCGGGCTCATCCCGGCGTTGTTGACCAGCCCGTCCAGTCGTCCCCAGCGTGCCGTGGCGGCGTCCACGATCCCGTCCAGTGATTCCCAATCGCCGACATGGCATGCCAGCGGGTAGGCCTGACCACCCGCCTGCGAGATGCCGGCGGCAAGTGCCTCGCAGGCTGCGAGCTTGCGGCTTGCGACCACGACGCGAGCACCGCGTTGAGCGAGGCCCACGCTGATTGCGGCACCAAGCCCGCGACTGCCACCGGTGACCAGGACCACCCGATCCGCGACGTCGAACAGCTCGTCGGTCAATGCGCGAACCTCCTTGCGCGACCCCGTAGTTCGTCGACTACGGGTCCAAAGACCTGGTGGATCGGGTTGCGCGACTCGCCGCGCAGATACTTGGCGTAAGACGCCTCCAGGACAATAGCCAACTTCCACGCGCTGAACACCTGGTACCAGTCGAAAAGCGACAAGTCGCGGCCGGTGGCTGCGGCGTATCGGTCGATCAGTTCACCCGGTGTCTGGCAGTGTTCTCGGGCGATGCCGCGCGGGGAGTCGGGGGAGGCCAATGCGATCGGGTTGCCCGTTTCCGGCCAGAAAATCATCGCCCAGGCCAGGTCGATAAGGGGATCGCCCACCGTCGTCATCTCGAAGTCGACCACGCACGCTACCCGGGGCGGCGGCGTCGGAGCCCAGATGACGTTGTCCAGCTTGTAATCTCCGTGCATCACGGTGAGGTCACCGCTGACCGGGGTGTTGTCGCGCAGCCAGGTAGCGAGCTCGTCCACGCCATCCAGGTCGCGAGCGCGGTATCCGGAAAGTTGGGTCAGCCACCGGTCCACCTGGCGTGTCAGAAACCCCTCCGGATGGGACAGATCGGCAAGCGCCGTGTCCATCCAGTCGATCGCGTGCAGCTGTGCCAGGGTGTCGATCAGTTGCTCACCGATCAGGCCGTGTGAGGACGGGTCCCGCCAGAGGGGTTCGGGTAGGCCGTCGCGGCGAATCACGCCGCCTTCGACATAGGACATGACGAAAAACGGCGCGCCGAGGATGGTGGGGTCGTCGCTGCGGGCCAACACGGTGGGCACCGGTATCCCGGCAGTACCCAACGTCTCCATAATCCGCGCCTCGCGGATGACCTGATGGGCGGTGTCGGACACCGCTGCCAGGGGTGCGCGGCGCACCACCCAGGATTGGCCAAGTCGCTCGAGACGGAACATCTCGCAGCTTCCGCCGCCCCGGATGGGCGTCACCGCGACCGCTGCGGGTTCGCCGGTCACTCGCGCCAGCCAGTCGCCGAACCGCGCGACGTCGAAATCCGTTGCCGCAGAGTCCATGCGATTTCAACCGCACCGCGCGATGCCGACGTAAGTGGAACTCATCGCGGGGGTCTGCGACAGCGGATCCACCGGTTCGCCGGCGATCAGCAGATTGCGGTTCACGCCGAACGACTGTGGCGCGGATCCGCCGCGCGGGTCGAAGATCCGCGATCCCCAGCCGTGGTCCATCACGATGACGCCACGTCGGGGCCGGTCGCTCAGAGCGGCTTTCGCCTCGACTTCGCCGACCGGTGAATACACCCGCACCTGGTCGCCGTCGCCGATGCCGAGCTCGGCGGCGTCCGCGGGGTGGATCAGCACCGCGCTGCCTTTGCCGCCAGGGTGCAGGCCGGGCAACTCGTTGAGAAACGAATTCATCGAATGGCGGTTGCGGCGATTGCCGATCTGAAAGGGGTAGTCCGCGGGTGGCTCCGGAGACGGTGCGGCCAGCAGTTCATGGGCCCGTGCAACCAGTTCTGCGGGCGCAACGTGCACACGCTTGTCGGCCGTGCGCAGCGCGGCCACGAAATGCCCGTACTCTCGCGGCCCGAGCACCATACCGTGCGGATTGGCCAGCAGGTCACGCCATTTCAGCTTGTGGCCGTTCACCTTGAGGGACATTGCCACCAGCATCCGGTTGATCCAGTGCGGCGAGAATGCCAGCGCCGGTCGCCGCGTCGCTTTGGCCAGTCGTCGACTGGCCTTGATGAACCCGTTGACGCCCTTGACGCCGAATAGCGGTGTGTCCATCGCCAGCGCCAGATCGACGAAAATGCGCCATTCCTCGCGTGCGGTGTCCGGCGGATCGACCGCCCGCACCCCGTACTGCACGTAGGGCTCGTCGTGCAGATTGCTGGTCAGCGCGAGCAGGTCATCACGTTCGAGCCAGTGCACCGCGGGCAGCAACCAGTGCGCATGGCGGTGACTTTCACGTTGCACGAAGTCGATGGCCACCAGGAGGTCCAGGTCTGCAAGGGCCCGGTCCAGCGCGCTGCCGTCCGGGCCGGAGACGACGGGATTGCCGGAGTTGATCACCAGCGCCCGGATCCGGCCGGGGCCCGGTGTGGTGATCTGGGCCGGCAGTTCGCTCAGCGCGTGCGCGCCGGCGACCATCGCGCGGCCGGTCAACCGGCTCCGGTGGTCCGGGGTCTTGGCCCTGTCGGCCAATTTCAGCGCGTCGATGTACCCGGGCTCGAATCGGCGGCCGCCTGGCCGATCCATTCGTCCGGTGATCACGTTGAGCACGTGGCCAAGCCACTCGCCGACACTGCCCGACACGTGCAGCGACACCCCGGTTCGCGTTACCGCCATCGCGGACTTGGCGGTCGCGAATTCTCTTGCGACGGACTCGATGTGGGTGCGAGGTACATCGCAGCGTCGGGCCAGGTCGTCCAAATCCGCTTCGGCGGCGAGCTGCCGGAGGGATGGCATGCCGGTGGTGAGTTTTGCGCAGTCACCGCGGTGTTCGAGCCGTTCGCGGAGAATGACCTTGACCATCGCCAGCAGCAAGGCCCAGTCTTGACCGGGGCGCACGGCGAGGTGGACGTCAGCCTTCTCGGCAGACTCGGTGCGAAGCGGATCGACGACGACGATCTTGGCGCCCTGCCGCTGCCGGTCCAGCGCGCGCTTCCATCCGCCGGGCACACTCTCCACCCAATTCCAGGCGCTCACAGCGGGATTGGCGCCGACGAGCAGAAGGCAATCGCAATTGTCGATATCGGACACGGGCACCATGATCGACGAGCCGTACATCGCCTCGGCGACGACGTGCAGTGCGTTCTGGTCGACCGAGCCCACCGCGTAGCGGTTGTAGGTGCCGACGCTGTCGAGCCAACCGCTCATGAAGATCAGGTTGGACAGCGAGTAGCCGGCCGGATTGCGGTAATACGCTCCGATCGCGTCTGGGCCGTCGGCCTCGATCAGCCCGGACATCCGGGTGGCGATGTCCGAGATGGCCTCGTCCCAGGTCGCTTCGACGTAGCCGTCGCCCACTCGTCGCATCGGGGCGATGATCCGCCGTGGATGCTCGACGAGTTGGGCGGCGTTACGCCCTTTCGCGCAAAAGTCCTGCCAGCTGTGCGGATTCTGCTTGTCGGCAGATATCTTGCGCACCCGATTGCCTTCGACGCTGACCTCGATACCGCACGACGCCAGGCAGTACCGGCAGAAGGTGAATACCGTCCGCACACCGTCGGGTCGGTCGTGCGGGATCACCGTCAGAGCGTGACATTCCTTTCGCATTTTGTATAGGTCGGACCCAGCCGGCACAGTAATGACTGTGGCGTTAATTTCGGGTGAAATCAATGTGTTTGAACGTCGGTTGTGCGGGCAACTTTAGGAGTTACCGGCAATCCAGGTGGCCTGAGGAAGCACCCACGGCAGACGGCGCCGAAGACGACGCATTTTCCTCCTCCTCCCCCGCTGCGTCGACACACGTCGAAGACCGACTTCGATGGGCCACATCAGGGAGGGGATTTCGACGTGATCGACCTGCCAACACTGCTAATCGCACTGGGCAACAGCAGCTCGACACGGGAGCGCCAGCTCATCGAGTCACATCTCGAAGCAATCCAAGAGAACTCGATTTTGCGGACCAACAACGCGACCCTGCGCGCCGCGCTGGGGGACATGATGCTCGTCCTCGATTCGGTTGACGACGGCCGATTCGATGCGGCGATCGAGGGGCTGAAGCGCTTGGAAGGGCTGTGAACATCTCGAGTTCCGCGGGCTGCTTACTATTTACCGCGGCGTGAACCACCGAGAAAGGCGACGATCAGATGACCAAAGGCGAACCGTCACCGTCGGAGCTGATAGACGCCAGGATCGAGGAGTTGGCTGACTGGCGCGGCGAAATGCTCTCTCGCATCAGGAAACTCATCAAGCATGCCGATCCCGGTGTGGTCGAGGAGTGGAAGTGGCGAGGCGTTCCGGTGTGGTATCACGACGGGATGATCTGCACCGGTGAGACGCACCAGAAGGTCGTGAAGATGACCTTCGCCAAGGGCGCCTCGCTGGAAGACCCCACCGGTCTCTTCAACTCCAGCCTCGACGGCAAGGTCAGACGTGCCATCGATTTCCATGAAGGCGACAAGATCGACGAAAAGGCACTCAAGGCGCTGATCCGCGCCGCGGTGGCCTTCAACACGAAGGCCTGATGCCGACCAGTTACCCGGTTGTGACACTCTTTTGACCAGCGGCGACGCAATTCATCATGATCGTTTGGGGTAGGGTTGGCGCTGCGGCCGGCCGATGGTGCGGACCGAGTCGCGCTGAGGAGCACGATGATCGACCCCATAGATCTGCCAGGCACGGTGTCTGTGGGGCCCTCGCGCGCTGAAATGGCCGCGAACCAGATCGCGCTGCTGGCCGCGGGAGTCAAGACGGGCGATCGGATCGGCAGCAAGGACGAGATACGCCAGATCTGCGGAGTATCGGTCGGCACGTTCAACGAGGCGATCAAACTGGCGCAGGAGCGCGGCGTGATCACGTCACGTCCCGGACCGGGCGGGGGGATATTCGCCTGCGACCCTTCCCCGTTGGCGCGAATGAACGTCTGGTTCCGGTCGGCCGCGCAAGACGAGTCGGCGGTGGCAGAGGCGATTCAAATTCGCGACGCCATCGCTCCGGTGTTAGTGGACGAAGCTCTTGCGCAGATCACCGCCGATGACCGGCGAGCGCTGGCCGAGTTGATGCAAGAACTCAGGTGCGCCCGCGATGCTCATCAGGTGAGCGAATTCGTTTGGGCCGCATGGAATGTCCATGCCCGCGTCGCGTCGGTGGGAAAGAATCAGCTGCTCGACAGCCTGTATCTCAGCATCATCAATGTCGGTACGTCGCATCTACACGCCCGGCTGGAATCCGGCGGCGAGGATATGCCGATCTATCTCGACGACCTGGCTGAGATCACCGGGGATCTGGTCGAGGCGCTCGATCGCGGTGACCGCGCCGGCGCCATCGAGGCTCTCCGGAACACGGATCCGACCATGGTTCTGCGGCCACCGGCCACCTGAACCCGACGCGCAGTCGCAGGGCGGGCAAGCCGGGCGAGCTCATCTTCCCGGTGCCGAGGTTCGTCGCGGAGTTGTCCAAGATCGTCACCCTGCTGCCGGGGGACTTGATCTTCACCGGGACCCCGGCAGGCGTCGGCGGCGGCCTGACGCCGCCGCG
>NZ_DATJYB010000563.1:0-7610 GCF_035499775.1 Mycobacterium sp.
CGGGTGGTGTCCAGCTCGAACTCGAAGCGGTCCACCATGTCTGGTTCCACGTCGGCTACATCTACGTAAAACTGCTGATACCACCGCCGCAGTTGGTAGACCGGGCCGTCCTCCTCGACCAGCAGCGGGTTGTCGATGCGCGCCTTGTGTCGCCAGATCTGCACGTCCTGCTCGAAGCCCATCTTGACGTAGTCGCCGAGGCTGATCGCGGTCCGCATGGCCTCCTCGTCGGGCAGCGTGTCCGATTTCTTGACGATGATGCCGTATTGCAGCACAAAGGAATTCGCGTCAATCGGGTAGTGACAGTTGATCAGTATCGTCTTCTTGTCGCCCTGCTCGTAGTGGTAGGTCAGGTCGTCGATCATGAACGACGGCCCGAAATAGGACGCCACCGAGGTCGTCCCGAGCATCTTCGCGCCCTCGGTGCTGCCCATGTCGGGCCGACCCTCGCCGTTCATGTACTGCGTCGCAACATGCCCTTCGAAGATGTTCTTGAAATACGTGGGCAGCGAGCCGTGGATGTAGAAGAAGTGCGCCATGTCCACGACGTTGTCGATGATCTCCCGGCAATTGCTGCCGACGACGGTGGTGTACCAGTGCCAGTCGGTCCACTCGTCGCTGGTGGCGCCCTCGATGCGCGGGATCGTGACGTCCGATGGCGGCGGCTTGCGCTCGGGGTCGTTCCAGATGAACAACATGCCGTCCTGTTCCAGCGTGGCCCAGGTTGCGGTGCGGGCCAGCCGCGGCGTGCGCCGCGCGTACGGCACCTGCTTGCAGCGGCCGTCGCCGCCCCAGCGCCAGTCGTGGAACGGGCACGCGATCTCGTTGCCCTTGACCTCGCCCTGCGACAGATCGCCGCCCATGTGCCGGCAGTAGCCGTCGAGCACGTTGATCTTGCCGTCTCCGCTGCGGAATACCACCAGCTTCTGGCCGAAGGCGTTGACCGCATGCGGTTTGCCGTCCCCATAATCCCTGACCAGACCAAGGCAGTGCCAGCCGCGGGCGAACCGCGTCGGTGCCGCCTGCGCTTCGATCAGCCGAATTTCGTCGGCGTCGGACTGCGACCTCATAGCGCATATTCAACCCCTGTACCGCGCCGAGCGCAGCCGGCTTGTTCCACTCAACAGGATGACTCTTCCTCCGGTGCATCCCGGCGGCCTACCGTTACCAAACGTGACCGCCCGCAGCACGACGATCCCCGCCGGACTTCCGGTGGCCGACACGACCGTCGATCTGCTGGTGGTCGGGTCCGGGACCGGCATGGCCGCGGCGCTCGCCGCCCATGAACTCGGCCTGTCGGTGTTGATCGTGGAGAAGTCGTCGTATGTGGGCGGGTCCACCGCGCGGTCCGGAGGTGCACTGTGGCTGCCCGCCGGCCCAGTACTGTGCGAGGCCGGCGCCAACGACACCGCCGAGCGCGCCGCCGCCTACCTGGATTCTGTGGTCGCCGGGACGGCACCCCGTCCGCGATCGGCCGGTTTTCTGACGCATGTGTCCGCCACGGTCGACATGCTGCGCCGGACGACTCCCCTGCAATTCTTTTGGGCGCGTGACTATTCCGATTACCACCCGGAAGAGCCCGGTGGCAGTGCCGCGGGCCGCACGTGCGAGTGCCGCCCGTTCGACACATCGACTCTGGGCGAATACCGCACCCGGCTGCAGCCCGGCGTCATGGAGGCCAGCGTCCCGATACCGACGACGGGTGCCGACTATCGCTGGATGAATCTTGTGGTTCGGTTGCCGCGCAAGGGAATTCTGACATTCGCCAAGCGAATCGCACAGGGAGTGGGTGGCCGCCTGATCGGCCGGCGTTACGCGGCAGGCGGCCAGGGCCTGGCGGCCGGCCTGTTCGCGGGCGTGCTGCGCGCCGGCATCCCGGTCTGGACCGACACGGCGCTGGCGCGCCTCGTGAATGATCCGGCCGACGGCGACCGCGTGAGCGGGGCGGTCGTGGAGCACGGCGGCCGGGAGGTGACGATCACCGCACGGCGCGGGGTGGTGCTGGCCACCGGCGGTTTCGACCACAGCATGGACATGCGCTGGAAGTTCCAGTCCGAGTCGCTGGGCGCCAACCTGAGCCTGGGCGCCGCGGCCAACACCGGCGACGGGATCCGGGTGGCCCAGGAACTCGGCGCCGACATCGATTTGATGGATCAGGCCTGGTGGTTTCCGGCGATCGCGCCACTACCCGGCAAGCCGCCCACGGTGATGCTGGCCGAACGGTCGCTTCCGGGCAGCCTGATCGTGGACCAGAGCGGTCGCCGGTTCGCTAACGAGTCTGCCGATTACATGTCGTTCGGTCAGCGGTTGCTCGAGCTGGAGCGGGCGGGCAACCCGGTGGACCCGATGTGGATCGTCTTCGACCAGCAGTACCGCAACAGTTACGTCTTTGGCGCCGACCTGTTCCCGCGGATGCGCATCCCGCAGGCGTGGTACGAGGCGGGCATCGCGGTACGCGCCGCCAGCCTCGCCGAGCTAGCCGCACACATCGGTGTCGACGTGTCGGAGTTCCTGAAGACGACGACCCGTTTCAACGAAAGCGCCTGTGCCGGTCAGGATCCTGACTTCGGCAGAGGTCGCAGCGCCTACGACCGGTACTACGGCGACCCGACGATAACGCCGAACCCCAACCTGCGTCCGTTGGTCAAAGGCCCGTTCTACGCCGTGCGGATGGTGCTGTCGGATCTGGGTACCTGCGGCGGGCTGAAGGCCGACGAACGGGCCCGGGTACTGCGCGAGGATGGCGGCGCGATCGCCGGGCTGTACGCGATCGGCAACACCGCCGCCAATGCGTTCGGCACGACATACCCCGGAGCGGGTGCCACGATCGCGCAGGGGTTGGTGTACGGCTACATCGCGGCCCACGACGCGTCGGGTGCGAACAGCTAGTCAGCCGCGCGCTTGGCCTCGACCTGCTTCTCGACCTCACGCCAATAGCCCGGCTTAGGGCGGGGTTTGCCGAAACCACCCTTGCCGGCCTGCTGCAGAACGGCGTCCGCCTCGTCGATGTCCTTCATCAGCTCCAGCGCGAACTCCCGCTCGGCCGCGTAGTACTTCGCCGCCCAGCGCAACGCGATCACCGAATACGCCCAGGCGGGTTCGCCCTCGGCCCCTTCGGCATCCTCGACCGCCTTGCGATGGCGGGCATCGGCGTAGGCGATGTGCTCCTGCAGCAGTTCCTTGAGCCGAGCCGGGTTGGTGAGGTGGCCGAACGTCACCCGCAGCAGCACACTGTGTTTGAGCACCGGCGGGTCCACCGGCGCGTCGTTGACCCACTCGATGGCCGCGGCCATCCCGGCCTCGGTGATCTTGTAGAGCCGACGGCTGCGGGTTCCCTCGTCGCGCTCGACGCGCGATGTCACCAGGCCCAGGCTCTCGAGCTTCTTCAGCTCGGTGTAAATCTGGCTGTACGACGGGCTCCAATAGTAGAGGTCGACGCTCCAGTCGATCCACTTCTTGAGGTCGTAGCCGGAGATCTCCTCTTCGTAGGACATCATGCACAGCAACGCCCGACTGGTGGCGGCAAGTGCCGACTTCACCGACTTTTCGCTCGTCGGGTCCGCTTCGGAGTCCATTTCGCCAGATTAACAACGCCGGACGGTCGCTCGCGTGATTACCGACCGCTGACCGGGACACCACATTGCGGGCAGCGCCCGATGGTTCCACGCTGGACCCGATGAATCACCACGCTTCTCGCCGTGCCGCGCGGCTCATCTATCGTGGCGGCCATGGTGGATCCGATTGCCGCGATGGCTGATTCGTCGCCGAGTTACGTGGCGCTGGCCACGTCGGTGCGGCGTTTGATCGACGCGACCATCCGCACCGAGGTGGGACCCGATGCCGTCGTGTCGGCTGCGGCCCAGATCGATGGCATCACAAGCCGGCTCAGCGCGGCGCTGATGCCCGGATCGTTCGGGCAGCGTGCGGTCGAGGACGGGCAGGGCCCGGCTTCGGGCAATGTCGTCATCGGAACGCGCAACCCGTCGGCTCCCCCGCTGGTCGTGCATCACGAAAGCGACGGGTCGGTGTGGACGGAGTTCATCCTCGGCGCCGCCTACGAGGGTCCGCCCGGTCACGTGCATGGCGGAGTGGCGGCCATGATTCTGGACCATGTGCTCGGCGCCACGGCCCACAAGCCGGGGCGGCCCGCCTACACCGGAACGCTGACGCTGCGTTATCACCGCCCCACGCCGCTGCAGCGGCCGCTGCGGGCCGAGGCGTGGATCGAAAAGGCACAGGGGGTAAAGACTTTCGCCGCGGGAAAGGTCAGCGATCCCGACGGCGCGACGGTCTCCGCCGAGGGCGTTTTCATCCACCCGCGGACTTGACGCGACGCTAGTCGAACCGGAATCGGGCACGGGCCTCGGCCAGCATCCGCTCCAGCGCCCGCGCCCATTCCATGCCGGTGCCCTCCTCACCCGGGCGGGCGATCGACACCCCGGTCCTGTTGACGATGACCCAGCCGGAGTCGCCATGGCGCAGCCGGTCACGGTAGCGGGCGACCAGGGTGATGCGCGCGCGGCCTGCTTCGTCTCTCTTGACGACCAACATATCCGTTTCTGCGGTGGCGTTTTCGCCGTCGACATCGATCACCGGGTTGGAACTCCAGTGGGCTGTGGCAGGCTGCCGCAACAATTCGCCGGGTTCGGCCCAATGCGGCGGATCGCGATGGCCGAACATCTGCCGGATCGTGTCCCGCCCGGCGAACACGGTTCCGGCCACCTGCAAAGCGCCGTCTTCGGCGAACAATTCGGCCAGCCGCGCGCCGGCCTCGTCGTCGAGATACCGCATGGACCGCTCGATGAGTTCGCGTATCTCCAGCTTGTCGACCCACAGCTGCAAGTTGGTCATGGATCCCCGATCATCGCGGCGGCGGCGTAGCTCCGATCGCCACCACACTGAGCCGGCACCCGTCCGCGCCGGCGCGCCAGGCGTGATCGACACCGGTGACCACGACGCAGTCGCCGGCCGCAAGCGGGTGCACGCCGTCATCGAGGACCAGTTCGACCGAACCCGAGAGGATGATGTCGAAATCGACGGTGTCCGTGTGGTGCATGGAAAACTCTGCGCCAGGGGCGTATTCGATCATGAGCCAGTTGGTCGTACCGGCCGCGACGCCCAAATTGAGGGTGTTCGCGTTACGTCCTCCGTCAGCAATCGACGGTTCGGACGGCGTCGAATACAGGACCGAATAGACCAGACTTTGGAAACCCGGTTCCCCTTGCAGGGTGACCCGCTCGTCCCGCACGGCGCCGGATCGCCCGGAGCCGTCGACACCGGCGATCAGCAACCGCCCGCTCATCGCGGCGGCCCGGCGGGAGCAGGCCGAAATCGAGACCCGTCTTCGATGACCGTCACCGGGATGCCGTTGAGGGCGCCGTTACCGGACGGCTCGTCGATGAATGTCGGCGGGGACAGGGCGTTGGTGTTGGCGCCCGGCGAATTGTTCGCCACTGCCATGCGGGTGCCCGGCTTGCCGTGTCCCCAGCCATGCGGCATCGAGACCACGCCGGGCTTGATCGCGTCGGTGATCTCGACGGGCACCCTGATTTCGCCGGCCTCCGATTTCACCGTGACGATGTCGTCGTCGGCGATGCCGTAGCGCGCCGCATCGTCGGTGTGCATCAGCAGCGTGCACCGGTCCTTGCCCTTCATCAGGGCCGGCACGTTGTGCAGCCAGGTGTTGTTCGACCGCAGGTGTCTACGGCTCACCAGCACCAGCGGTTCGGCCGGGCGCTCCAGGCGCGCGGCCAGCCGCGGCAGGTCGTCGAGCAGATACTGCGGGGCGAGCCGGATTTTCTTGTCGGGCGTGCCGAGGATATCGGGAAGTTGCGGCACCATCGGCCCGAAGTCGATTCCGTTCGGATTGGCCTTGAGCAGGTCCAGCGTGAGCCCGCCGGGGTTTTCGCCGTACTGGTCTCCGAAGGGTCCGGTGCGCAACGTGAGATCCAGCATCCGCTCCGGGCCGCCGTGCGAGTAGAGCTTGCGGATTTCGGCACCGTCGACGCCCCGGGTGAAGGCCAGGTAGTCGAAGAAGCCGTCGTCGATGGCCGCGACGTCGACCTCCTCGGCCGGTGTGCCGGTGCACAACCCGGTCAGCCGGATCAGGATCTCCCACTCGTGCGGGCGATCCCCCGGATCGAAAACCGGGGCCGAATAATTCGCGATGCTGCGGATCGCAAAAAGCAGGATCAGGTCGTCGTGGTGCGGCTGCTCGAGCGGCGACAGCCCGGGGAGGATCACATCGGCGTGCCGCGTCGTCTCGTTCAGCCAAAGGTCAACGGAGATCATCGCTTCCAGCATCGGCAGCGCCTCGTCGAGCTTGTCACCGCCGGGCGAGGACAACACCGGATTACCCGCGACCGTGATCAGCGCCTTGAGCTGCCCGTCGCCCGGTGTGGCGATCTCCTCGACCAGGCACGACACCGGTGCCTGTCCGAGGACCTCCTTGGCGCCGCGAACCCGCGTGTGCCAGCGGCCGAATTCGGGGGCGCCGCCTTCCAGCCCGGGCAGCGGCTGCGTGGTGATCGACCAGGCCGCCGGCTTGGGGAACATCGCGCCGCCAGGGGTGTCGAAATGGCCGGTGAGAATGTTGATCACGTCGACCAGCCAGCTGGCCAGGCTGCCGAACTCCTGGTTGCACAAGCCGATTCGGCCATACACCACCGATTTCTCGGTGCCCGCCAGCTCGCGGGCCAGCCGCCGGATGCGATCCTCGTCGATACCGGTGACGGCGCTCACCCGACTCGGCGGCCAGTCCGCGGCGACCCGGCGCATGGTGTCGACACCGTCCACGTGCGGACCGGGATCGACCAGGTCCTCGTCGAACAGCGTGTGCGCGACAGCCAGCAGCAGCGCGGCGTCGGTGCCCGGGACGATCGGCAGCCACTCGTCGGCCTGCGCGGCGGTCTGAGTGCGCACCGGGTCGATCACGATCACCTTGCCGCGTTTGCGGATCTTGCTGATCAGGCCCATCACGTCGGGTGCGGCCAGCAGCGAGCCCTGCGACGCGGCGGGGTTGGCGCCCATGATGACCATCAGGTCGGTGCGTTCGATGTCGGGCACCGGAAAGTTCCACCACAACCCGTACATCAGGTGCGACGACAGGTTCTTCGGCCATTGGTCGACCGTCCCCGGCGAATAGGTGACCGGCATTCCCGACATGCCCAGCAGCACACCGGCGTAGCGGGCCAGCGAGAACGAGTGCGCCAGCGGGTTTCCGGTGTAGGCGGTGACCGCGCCGATCCCGTACTTGCGGATCACCGGGGTCAACAACTCGGTGCAGCGGCGTAACGCCGCGTCCCAGCTGACCTCCTGCCACTGCCCGTCGACTTTGATCAGCGGTCGGCGGATACGGTCCGGGTCGTCGTGCAACGCGGCCAGCGACACACCCTTCGGGCAGAGGTGTCCACGGCTCCATACGTCGTCGCGGTTGCCGCGGATGCTGGTGACTCGGTCGTTTTCGACGCGAATCTCCAAGCCGCACATGGCTTCACACAGCGGACAGGTGCGCAGATGTTTGCCGTCTTCGCGGGTTGTCACCCACCCACCTTATTCCGCTACTGCTGGTACCGGAAGCGGGCATAATGCAGGTCGCCAAGCACACCAAG
>NZ_DATJYB010000564.1:0-20933 GCF_035499775.1 Mycobacterium sp.
CCTGATCCCCGCCGAGATCACCTCGGTCTCGGTGTCGACCGATGCCGACGCGGAAAACTCACTGCGCACAGCGGTTTTGGAATTCGCCGACGCGGTCCGTCGCGTCGAGAGGGCGATTGCGACCGCCCGCCGCGGAGACGACGTCGCCGAGGAGTTCGACTTAGCGCCGCTGGGCGACGTCACCGAGGAGGAGTGGCGCGCCCACTGGCCGTCCGGTGACTCGAGCGTCGACGCGGAACCCGACAGCGCCGAAGAAGGCGCCGAGGACGGGGAGGTCGGGGAGGTCGGGGAGACCAAAGCTTCTGGTGGGGGGTCCAAGAAGCGCAAGGGGCGCCGATAACACGCGGCCGAAGCATCTTCCTGCCAGCGATCAATCGAATGTTTGCTATCCGCTGCATTTACCTTTATCGGCACGCGAATCCAGCTAGCCAGAATCAATGTTAGCGAACTTCAATCGCCCCGAAATCGACGCCCTGGCGCCCGGCGGAAGCCGGTTTGGTGGTGATCCCGTGGGACGATGTTCATGGTCCAGCGAGGTATAGGGGAGTTGCAAAACGGAAGCCGGGAAGCAAAGCAAAGCCAGGGAAGTCATCGTGTCGCCACGGCGTTGGTTGCGGGCGGTCGCCGTTATCGGTGCGACCGCCATGCTTTTGGCGTCCAGTTGCACCTGGCAGCTCAGCCTTTTCATCCCCGACGGCGTGCCCCCGCCGGCGGGGGATCCGGTGCCCCCGGTAGACACTCACGCCAGCGGCCGGCCCGCGGACCAACTGCGTGACTGGGCGGAGAAGCGGTCGCCGGCACTCGAAATCCCGGTCATCGCGCTGGAGGCGTACGCGTACGCCGCCCGGGTCGCCGAAGTCGAGAATCCGAAGTGCCACATCGCCTGGACCACGCTGGCCGGCATCGGGCAGGTGGAGAGTCACCACGGCACGTACCGGGGCGCCATGCTGGCGCCCAACGGAGACGTGAGCCCTCCCATCCGGGGTGTTCGCCTCGACGGCAGTGGCGACACCATGCGCATCGTCGACGAAGATGACGACGCGGACGGCAGCGGCGTGGCACGCGCGTTGGGGCCGATGCAATTCATCCCGGAGACCTGGCGGTTGTACGGGGTCGACGCCAACAACGACGGCGTGGTCAACCCGGACAACATCGACGACGCCGCGCTCTCGGCGGCGGGTTATTTGTGTTGGCGCGGCAAGGATCTCGCGACCCCGCGCGGGTGGATAACCGCGCTGCGGGCCTACAACAACTCGGGCGTCTACGCGCGCGCCGTCCGGGACTGGGCGACTGCCTATGCGGCGGGCCACCCGCTGTAGAAGGATAGAGCGCTGACCCGGGCTTTAGGCTGAAGGCTGCCGGGGCCTTTCCAGAGGGTAGAGCGCAAAGGAGAACCCAGTGCCGATTATCGAGCAGGTCGGAGCCCGCGAGATCCTCGATTCCCGTGGTAACCCGACGGTCGAGGTCGAGGTGGCTCTGATCGACGGAACCTTCGCCCGCGCAGCGGTGCCGTCCGGCGCGTCGACCGGCGAGCACGAGGCGGTCGAGTTGCGCGACGGCGGCGAACGTTACGGCGGCAAGGGCGTCAAGAACGCCGTGCAAGCCGTCCTGGACGAGATCGCCCCGGCTGTGATCGGACTCAACGCCGACGACCAGCGGCTCGTCGACCAGGCGCTGGTAGATCTCGACGGCACCCCGGACAAGTCCCGGCTGGGCGGCAACGCGATCCTGGGCGTCTCACTGGCCGTCGCCAAAGCGGCCGCGGATTCCGCCGAACTGCCGCTGTTCCGCTACATCGGCGGGCCCAACGCGCACATCCTGCCGGTGCCGATGATGAACATCGTCAACGGCGGCGCGCACGCCGACACGGGCGTGGACATCCAGGAGTTCATGGTGGCCCCGATCGGCGCCCCCAGCTTTGCGGAGGCGCTGCGCTGGGGTGCCGAGGTCTACCACGCACTCAAGTCGGTCCTGAAGAAAGAAGGGCTGTCCACCGGCCTGGGCGACGAGGGCGGCTTCGCCCCGGATGTCGCCGGCACCACCGCCGCGCTGGATCTGATCAGCCGGGCCATCGAGTCGGCCGGCTTCGAACTCGGCGCCGACGTGGCGCTGGCCCTCGACGCCGCGGCCACCGAGTTCTTCACCGACGGCACCGGCTACGCGTTCGAGGGCTCAACCCGCACCGCCGAGCAGATGACCGAGTTCTACGCGGGCTTGCTGGGCTCTTACCCGCTGGTGTCCCTCGAAGACCCGCTGTCCGAAGACGATTGGGACGGTTGGGCCGCACTGACAGCGGCGATCGGCGACCGGGTGCAGATCGTCGGTGACGACATCTTCGTGACCAATCCCGAGCGCCTGGAAGACGGCATCGAAAAGGGTGTGGCAAACGCGTTGCTGGTCAAGGTGAATCAGATCGGCACGCTGACCGAGACATTGGATGCCGTCGCACTGGCCCACCACAGCGGCTACCGGACGATGATGAGTCACCGCAGCGGCGAGACCGAGGACACAACGATCGCCGACCTGGCGGTGGCGGTCGGCTGCGGGCAGATCAAGACCGGCGCGCCGGCCCGCAGTGAGCGCGTCGCCAAATACAATCAGCTGTTGCGGATCGAAGAGGCACTCGGCGACGCCGCCCGCTACGCCGGTGATCTGGCCTTTCCGCGCTACGTGTTGGACTCGAAATAGGTTGAAATAGTTTGGCAGCCAACGGGAAACGTCGCTCTCCGGCATCGCGGCCGGGGCAGGTCGGCGACTCGGCTCGGGGTCGTCGCTCCGCGAAGCCTTCCGCCAAACCGGCCTCGAAGCCGGAGCGGGCCTCGCTGACTCCGACCGTCGCCCGCAGCACCACGCGGACGTTGCGCGAGCAGGTCATCGAACCGATCAAGCAGTCTTTCACCGAATCGGTGGAGCAGCGGTCCGACCAGCGGCTGGGTTTCACCGCGCGGCGGGCCGCGATTTTGGCCGTCGTCGTCTGCGTGTTGACGCTGACCATCGCCGGGCCGGTCCGCACCTACTTCGGGCAACGAACCGAGATGAGCCAGTTGGCGGCCACCGAGGCCGCGCTGCGCCAGCAGATCACCGATCTCCAACAGCGCAAGGAGAAGCTGGCCGACCCGGCCTATGTCGCGGCGCAGGCCCGGCAGCGTCTCGGCTTCGTGAAGCCAGGGGACATCCCGTTCCAAGTCCAGCTCCCGGCGTCGGCGACGGTGGCTCCGCAGCCAGGCTCTGACACGGCAAAACCCGCCAGCACCGCCCCCTGGTACACCTCGCTGTGGCACACCATCGCCGACGCCCCGCACCTGCCACCCTCCGCCGTGCCGGCGGCGCCGCCCGCCCCGGCGGAGCCTGGGCCGCCCGGACCGCCGAAGCCCACCTCACCCGGTGGTTGATCGTGCCGATCTGGAGGCGGTGGCGCGTCAGCTCGGTCGCGAGCCTCGCGGCGTGCTGGAGATCGCCTACCGGTGCGCCGACGGTGAACCCGGCGTGGTGAAGACGGCGCCGAAACTCCCTGACGGCACGCCGTTCCCGACGTTGTATTACCTGACCCACCCGGTGCTCACCGCGGCCGCGAGCCGACTGGAGACGACCGGACTGATGCGCGAGATGACCGAGCGGCTGCGCGTTGAGCCCGAACTCGCCGCCGCGTATCGGCGCGCGCACGAGTCGTATCTGGCCGAGCGGGACGCGATCGAGCCGTTAGGCACCACGTTCTCCGGGGGCGGCATGCCCGACCGGGTCAAGTGCCTGCACGTGCTGATGGCGCATTCCCTGGCCAAGGGACCCGGGGTGAACCCACTCGGCGACGAGGCCCTGGCGCTGCTGGCCGCCGATCCGGGAATGTCGGCGGTGTTGGCATGGCCATGAGCCGGGTGGCCGCAGTCGACTGCGGCACCAACTCCATTCGTCTACTGATCGCAGACGCCTCGGGCGGGCGGCTCCGCGACGTGCACCGTGAGACGCGGATCGTGCGGTTAGGGCAGGGAGTGGACGCGACGGGTCAGTTCGCGCCCGATGCGCTGGCCCGGACCCGTGCCGCGTTGGCTGATTACGCCGCGCTGCTGCAAGTGCACGGTGTCGCGCGCGTGCGGATGGTCGCCACATCGGCGGCTCGCGATGTCACCAACCGCGAAGATTTCTTTGCGATGACGGCCGACGTGCTGGGCGCCGTGATCCCCGGCGCGGTCGCGGAGGTGATCAGTGGAGGCGAGGAGGCGTCGCTGTCGTTCCGCGGAGCCGTCGGCGAATTAGACAGTGCCGGTGCGCCTTTCGTCGTCGTCGACTTGG
This sequence comes from Mycobacterium sp., assembly GCF_035499775.1. Lineage (GTDB taxonomy): Bacteria > Actinomycetota > Actinomycetes > Mycobacteriales > Mycobacteriaceae > Mycobacterium. The sequence continues at coordinate 4,288 of NZ_DATJYB010000564.1, forward strand.
GCGGTGGGTCGACCGAGATCGTGCTCGGCGAAACTGGGGTAGTGGCAAGCTATTCCGCCGACATCGGCTGCGTGCGGCTGACCGAGCGCTGTTTGCACTCCGACCCGCCGACAGCGGAGGAAGTGGCCGCCGCCCGTCAGGTGGTCCGCGAACAGCTCGACGTCGCACTGCGCGCGGTGCCCGTCGAAGGAGCCCGGACCTGGGTCGGCCTGTCCGGGACAATGACCACGCTGTCCGCGCTGGCCCACCATCTGACCACGTATGACGCTGCGGCCATTCATCTTTCGCGGGTCGCCGCGGGTGATCTGCTGGCGGTTTGCGATCGGCTGATCGGCATGACGCGAGCCCAGCGTGTGGCGCTGCCACCGATGCACGAAGGCCGGGCCGACGTGATCGGCGGCGGCGCGATCGTTGTCCAGGAGTTGGCGCGCGAGCTGCGCGCACGGGCGGGCATCTCGGAGCTGACCGTCAGCGAGCACGACATCCTGGACGGGATCGCGCTGTCGATCGCCGGGTGAGTCGCATCCGACCGCACGCGACTGAATACCGGATCATCAACCGGGTGCGAGCATTGCGGCGGTCCGCCAAGTTGTCGCTGTGAGGTGGACAAAAGGGACACCGTCTCCTCGCCAGGGACGAATGTGGTAGATGTGACTCCGCGCCCTGGCCCCCTACGCCTCGAAGCGGTAGCCCATGCCCGATTCGGTCAACAGATGTTTGGGATGCGACGGGTCGTCTTCGAGTTTGCGTCGCAGCTGCGCCAAATACACACGCAGGTAATGGGTTTCGGTGGCGTACGCCGGTCCCCACACCTCTTTGAGGAGTTCTTCGCGGCCCACCAACTTGCCGCGGTTGCGGACCAGCACTTCGAGCATGCCCCATTCGGTCGGGGTGAGGTGCACTTCGGCGCCATCCTTGGTGACCTTTTTGGCGGACAGATCGACGGTGAACGCGTCGGTTTCGACAACCGGCTGGTCTGTATCGGACGCTGCGGCGTTGCGACGGATCGCGGCGCGCAGCCGGGCCAGGAACTCGTCCATACCAAACGGTTTCGTGACGTAGTCGTCGGCGCCGGCGTCTAAGGCCTCGACCTTGTCCGACGAGTCGGTGCGCGCCGACAACACGATCACGGGTGCGGTCAGCCAGCCACGCAGACCACCCAGCACCTCGATACCCGATATGTCGGGCAGTCCGAGGTCGAGGATTACCACGTCGGGTTTGTGTTCGGCCGCGGCGCGCAAAGCCCCCGCACCGGTCGAAGCGGTGACGACCTCGTAGCCCCGGACGGACAGATTGATTCGCAGCGCGCGCAGGATTTGCGGTTCGTCGTCGATCACCAAAACGCGGGTCATTATTCACCGTATCCTTGCGCGGCAGCCAGATCCACCACCACGGTGAGTCCGCCGCCCGGTGTGTCGTCGGCCGCAATGGTGCCGCCCATGGCCTCGACGAAACCGCGTGCCACCGACATTCCCAGACCCACACCGGTGGTGTTGTCGTGATCACCGAGCCGCTGGAAGGATTCGAAGAGCTGATCCTCGGTGCCGTGCGGGATTCCGGGGCCTTCGTCGATGACATTGATCAGGACGCGATCGCCCACCTGGCCTGCGTTGACCCGGACCAGGCTGTTGGGCGCGTATCGCAGCGCGTTGTCGATCAGGTTGGCCAGGACTCGATCGAGTAGCCCGGCGTCGGCCATCACCACGGCGTCACCGACGTCGACCTTGACCCGGTCGATGGCCGATCTGTAGAAGCCGGTGGCGCCCTTGCCGATACTGACCAACGCGCGCTGCACCGTTTCCTCCAGATACACCCGGCGTAGTTCCGGGCGAACCACGCCGGCGGCCAGACGCGACGAATCGAGTAGGTTTCCGACCAGTGCGGTGAGCTGGTCGATGGACTCCTCGATGGTGGCCAGCAGTTCGGCGGTGTCCTCGGAGGAGAAGGCGACGTCTTCGGCGCGCAGGCTGGACACCGCGACCTTGGCGGCCGCCAGCGGCGTCCGCAGATCGTGGCTGACCGCTGACAGCAGGGAGCGCCTCAGCTCGTCGGCCTTCACGATCGCCTCGGTCCGGCTGGCTTCTTCGGCCAGTTCGCGCTGCCTGATCAGACCCGCGGCCTGCTTGGCCACCGCGGTGAGCACCCGTCGATCACGCGCGGAGAGCTTCCTGCCGGCCAGCAACATCCAGAACTCGTCATCGCCCACCTCGATCGCCGTGTCGGCGGAATCGACCGTCACGCAAGGGTCTTTGCCCACGCAGGCCACGATGTAGCCCCGGTGCTTGGCACGGTCGTCATCCTTCGGCTCGCGCAACATGCTGACCGCGCGCTGCGAGTAGGTTTCTCGCACGCGTTCGAGCAGCGTCTCGAGATCCGCGCCGCGCAGCACCGACCCGGCGAACAGCGTCAAGAGCTCCGCCTCCTGGGAGGCGCGCCGGGCTTCCCGGGTGCGTTTGGTCGCACCGTCGACGAGGACCGCGACCGCGACGGCGATGAGCAGCAACACCAGTTCGGTGATAGCACTGTTGGGTTCGGCGATCGTGAAGCTGTGTCGCGGAGCGATCAGATAATAATTCAGCAGCAACCCGGACAGCACCGCCGAAAGTGCTGCCGGGGCAACGCCTCCCAGCAGGCCCACCAGCAAGACCCCGACAAAGAACAGTGCGCTCTCACCGCCGGTGTCCAGATAAGCGTCCAGCACGGTCACCGTGACCGCACAGATGACCGATGGGATGATGACGGCTGCCAGCCAGGACGCGACGCGTCGCTCGCGGGGCGCGAGCGAGGCCAATCGAAAGTGGCGTTTGGCTTCGTCGTGGGTGACCATATGCACATCGATCTTGCCGGACTGCTGAACAATCGCCGGGCCGATACCCTCGTTGAAGATGCGCGCCCACCGGGACCGGCGGGAGGTGCCGATCACCAGTTGGGTGGCGTTCATCTCGCGGGCGAAATCGAGTAGGGCCGTCGGAGTATCGTCACCGACCACGGTATGCACCGAAGCGTCCAGGCTGCTCGCCAGCTCGCGGATCTTGGCCATCCGGGTCTCGGACAGGCCGGCCAGTCCGTCACCGCGGATGACGTGTACCACCATCAGCTCGGCGCTGGACTTCGACGCGATCCGGGATGCCCGCCGCACTAACGTCTCCGACTCCGGACCGCCGGTCACCGCTACCACGACGCGCTCGCGCGCCTCCCACGTATCCGTGATTCTGTTTTCCGCGCGATACTTGGCCAGTGCGCTATCCACCTGGTCGGCCAGCCACAGCAGCGCCAATTCCCTTAGTGCGGTGAGATTTCCGCGGCGAAAGTAGTTAGACAGCGCCGCGTCGATTCTTGCCGGGGCGTAGACGTTGCCGTGGGATAGCCTGCGGCGCAGCGCCTCCGGCGTGATGTCGACGAGCTCGACCTGCGCGGCCTCCCGCACGATGGAGTCCGGGATCGTCTCCTTCTGTTCGATGCCGGTGATCTGGGCGACGACGTCGTTGAGGCTTTCCAGGTGCTGGATGTTGACGGTGGAGATCACCGTGATGCCGGCGTCGAGCAGCTCCTCGACGTCCTGCCACCGCTTTTGGTTTTTGCTGCCCGGTGTGTTGGTATGGGCGAGTTCGTCGACGAGGACCACCTGCGGGTGGCGCGCCAGAACGGCCGGCACGTCGAGTTCGGCGAAGCTGCCGCCCCGATAGTCGATGTACCGGGGCGGGATGACCTCGATGCCCTCAATGAGCTCAGCGGTTTTCCGGCGGCCGTGGGTCTCGACCACCGCGGCCACCACGTCGGCGCCGCGTTCCAAGCGCCGATGTGCCTCGCCGAGCATCGCGTACGTTTTGCCGACACCGGGAGCCGCACCGAGGTAGATGCGCAGCTCCCCGCGTTTTGGGGGGTGGTCGAGGGTGCTCACGTCAGCCATCATCCCTCTCATGTGTGCTAGTTCGTGACCGGATAGCTGTAGTCACGCCTTAAGGTTGGAAGCGATAACCCATGCCCGCCTGGGTGAGTAGGTGAGTGGGGTGGGAAGGGTCGTCTTCAAGCTTGCGCCGTAGTTGGCCCAGGTAGACGCGCAGGTAGTTGGTGGCGGCCTCGTGGAAAGGGCCGCGAATCTCGTTGAGCAGCGACTCGCGGTCCACTAGCCTTCCGCGGTTACGTACCAGCACCTCGAGGATGCCCCACTCGGTGGGCGTGAGGTGTACCTCGCGTCCGTTTTTGATCACCTTCTTTTCCCAGAGGTCAACGGTGAAGGCGGCGGTTTCGACGACCGGTTCGGCGATTTCGGCCGGTGCGGCGGCGCGCCGGACCGCTGCGCGCAGCCGGGCCAGGAGTTCTTCCATATCAACGGGTTTGGTTAGGTAGTCGTCGGCACCGGCGTCGAGGGCTTCCACCTTGTCAAGGGCTTTGGTGCGGCCCGACATCACCAGCACCGGTGCGGTCATCCAGCTGCGCAGGGCCGCAAGCACTTCTAGCCCGGACATATCGGGTAGGCCGATATCGAGGACCACCACGGTGGGGTGCTGCGCGGCGGCGGCGCGCAACCCGGCAGCTCCGGTGCAGGCGGTGACCACCTGATAGCCTCGCGCGGCCAGGTTGATCCGCAGCGTCCGCAGCAGGAGCGGCTCGTCATCGATGACCAAGACCCGTGTCATTGCCGGGTCATTGCCGGGGAATGAGGGATGTGTGCGCAGCTGGCGCCTCGGCTAACGGTTGATCGGATAGCTGCGGTCCAACGCGAGGTTGAGCTGCAGCACGTTCACCCGGGCCTCGCCCATGAATCCGAGGACCCGTCCATCTTGATTGGCGCGGACCAAGGCGCGCACCTGGTCGGCGGTGACGCCGCGCGCCTTGGCGACCCGCGTGATTTGAAGCTCGGCATAGGCCACGGAGATGTGCGGGTCGAGGCCGCTGCCGCTGGCGGTGACCGCGTCGGCAGGTACGGCCGGGTTGGCGGGAGCGGCTCCGGGAATCGGCACAATCTGCCCTTTCAAGTAGTCCCCGTCATCTTTGGCGCACTCGACCTGCACATTCTGATAGAGGGCCAGGAACGGAGTCGGTGTCGTCCCGCACGGCTCGTTGACGCTGATCACCCGGCTGGGGTGGATGACGTTGCCGCGGGAGTCCCGGGGCCCGATCACCGACAGCACCGCGCCCACACCGCCGCCTGTGCAGAACCGGCGTGATCCGTCGACGCCCTCCAGCTTGCCCACGTCGGCGCTACGCTTGCACACCTGCGTCAGCAGACTCGCCTTGTAGTTCGGATCCGACGCCGGCTTGCCGACGGGCGTGTCGATCATGCTTTCCGGCCCAAGGTTGCTCGCGCCAGAGGACAGGGGGTCGTAGCCGGTGCCGGCCGCCGAGGGGCGGCTCTGGAAGTACTGTGGCAGTGGGTTGCCATCCTTATCGGTGAACGGCTGACCGATCAGCCGGCTGCCGGCCGGCTGGCCGTGGACGGTCAGAATCGACCCTTCGGCTTTGTCGTGCAGTCCCGGAATCTGCCCGATCAGCCAGATGAACAGCGGATAGGCCAGACCGGTGAGCACGGTCAGCACCAGCAGCGCGCGGAAGGCGGCCCAGTGCATGCGGACGAAACTGGAGAAGTTCATGTCAGGACATCCCGGGGACGAATTGGATGAGCAGGTCGATCAGCTTGATACCGACGAACGGGGCAACGATGCCGCCGAGCCCGTAAACGTATAGGTTGCGGCTCAACAGTTTTGACGCACTACTCGGTGTGTAGCGCACCCCGCGCAGCGAGAGCGGGATGAGCATGACGATGATGATCGCGTTGAAGATCACCGCGGACAGGATCGCCGACTGCGGACTGTGCAGCCGCATGATGTTGATCATGTCCAGTCCGGGGAACAAAGCGACGAACATTGCCGGGATGATCGCGAAGTACTTGGCGATGTCGTTGGCGATCGAGAAGGTAGTCAGCGCTCCGCGGGTTATCAGTAACTGTTTGCCGATCTCGACGATCTCGATGAGCTTGGTGGGGTCGGAGTCGAGGTCGACCATGTTGCCGGCCTCTTTGGCGGCCGACGTGCCGGTGTTCATCGCCACCCCCACATCGGCCTGAGCCAAGGCGGGTGCGTCGTTGGTGCCGTCGCCGGTCATCGCGACCAGCTTGCCGCCTTCTTGCTCGCGCTTGATCAGCGCGAGCTTGTCCTCCGGTGTGGCCTCCGCGAGGAAGTCGTCGACACCGGCCTCGTCGGCAATCGCCTTGGCGGTCAAGGGGTTGTCGCCGGTGATCATCACCGTGCGGATGCCCATTTTGCGCATCTCGTCGAAGCGCTCGCGCATACCCTGTTTGACGACGTCTTTGAGGTGGATGACTCCGAGCACCGCCGCCTCGCCATCGCGGCTCTCCCCGACGACCAGCGGAGTGCCGCCGCCGGCGGAGATGCCGTCGACGATCTCGCCGAGCTGGTGGGGCACCTTGCCGCCCTGGGCGCGTACCCATTCCGCGACCGAGTTGGCAGCGCCCTTGCGCAGCTGGTGCCCGTCGACGTCGACACCCGACATACGGGTGGCAGCCGAGAAGGCCACCCATTGGGCTTGCGCGAGTTCGCCGGGTGTGCGGGCGCGCAGCCCGAAGTGATGCTTTGCGTATACGACGATCGAGCGTCCTTCAGGTGTTTCGTCGGCGAGGCTGGACAACTGCGCGGCATCGGCCAGCTGCTCATTGGTGACACCGTCAAGGGGGATGAATGCCCCGGCCTGCCGGTTGCCCAGGGTGATGGTGCCCGTCTTGTCCAGCAAAAGTGTGTTGACGTCGCCCGCGGCCTCCACCGCCCGCCCGGACATCGCGAGCACATTGCGCTGTACCAGCCGGTCCATGCCGGCGATGCCGATGGCCGACAGAAGCGCGCCGATCGTCGTGGGGATCAGGCACACCAGCAGCGACACCATCACGATCCCGGTGACACCATTTGTGTCGAGCGCCTGGGTGTCGGGGACGCCGGGGTTGTTGATCTTCGAATAGATCGCCAATGGCTGCAGGGTCGCGACGGCGAAGACGAAGATGATCGTCAAGGCGGCCAGCAGGATGTTCAGCGCGATCTCGTTGGGGGTTTTCTGCCGGTTGGCACCCTCGACGAGCGCGATCATCCGGTCGATGAAGCTCTCTCCCGGCTTCTGGGTGATTTTCACGACGATCCGGTCGCTCAGCACGGTGGTGCCGCCGGTGACCGCCGAGCGGTCACCGCCGGATTCGCGGATCACCGGCGCCGACTCGCCCGTGATCGCCGATTCGTCAACTGAGGCAATGCCTTCCACCACGTCGCCATCGCCCGGTATCACCTGCCCGGCTTCGATGACGACGATGTCGCCCTGCTGCAACAGCGGCGCTGCAACCTCTTCCTCCACTGCGGAGGCGCCCGGTTCCCAGTTCTTGAGTCGCCGCGCCATGGTGGAGGTTTTCGCTTTGCGGAGCGTTTCCGCCTGAGCCTTTCCGCGGCCTTCGGCCACCGCCTCCGCGAGATTCGCGAACAGCACCGTCAGCCACAGCCAGACCACGATCAACCACGCGAACCATGATTCGTCGGCGATCGCCAACACGGTGCTCCACACGGCGCCGATTTCGACGATGAACATCACCGGGTTCCGCCACAGGGTGCGCGGGTCCAGTTTGCGCAGCGCATCCGGCGTCGACTTCCACAGCATCTTGGGATCGAGCAAGCCACCCTGCACTCGTTTCGTGCTGGTGGGGGTCGCGGGCTGCGTGTGCGCAGCCGGATCGACGGTGGGCGCGGTCATCAGTGAATTCCTTCAGCGAGAGGCCCGAGCGCGAGCATGGGCAGGAAGGTGAGGGCAACGAGAATGATCGTGACGCCGGCGACCATTCCGACGAACTGTGGCCGATGGGTGGGCAGTGTGCCCACGGATTCCGGCGTCATGCCCTGTTTGGCCAGTGAGCCGGCCAAGGCGAGCACGAAGATCATGGGCAGGAATCTGCCGAAAACCATTGCCAGCCCGAGGGCGGTGTTGTACCAGTTGGTGTTGACGCTGATTCCGGCGAACGCCGACCCGTTGTTATTGGCCGCGGAGGTGAACGCGTACAAGACCTCCGACAACCCGTGCGGACCGGTGTTGAGCATGCCGGCGCGTTCGCCCGGCAGCGCCATCGCGATGGCGGTGCCGGTCAGCACGATCAACGGCGTGACCAGGAAATAGCTTGCGGCGAGCTTGATTTCACGCGGGTTGATCTTCTTGCCGAGGTATTCCGGTGTGCGCCCGACCATCAGCCCGGCGACGAAGACGGTGATCACCGCGAGGATCAGCATGCCGTACAGGCCCGAGCCCGTGCCGCCGGGGGCGACCTCCCCGAGCTGCATGTTGAACATCGCCATCATGCCGCCGAGGCTGGTGTAGGAGTCGTGGAACGAGTCGACGGCGCCGGTGGAGGTGAGCGTCGTCGAGTCGGCGAACACCGCCGAGTTGGCGACGCCGAACCGCTGCTCGACGCCCTCCATGGCGGCGCCGACGGCGGTCGGCACGGTGCCGTGGTGCTGCAACTGGAACCACATCATGAACGACACGCTGATCGCGTACAGCGTGGCCATGACCGACGCGATGGCGTAGCCCTGCTTGGTGCTGCCCACCAGGCGCCCAAAGGTGCGCGGTAGCGAGAAGCTGATCACCAGTAGGAGGAAGATCTCGAACCAGTTGGTCCACGTCGTCGGGTTCTCGAACGGGTGCGATGAGTTCGCGTTGTAGAACCCGCCGCCGTTGGTGCCGAGCTCCTTGATCGCCTCCTGGCTAGCCACCGGGCCGCCGGTGATCGTCTGCTGGGCGCCCCCCAGGGTGCTGACGACCTGGTCGTGGAGGTGGAAGTTCTGGATCGCCCCGCCCGCGATCAGCACGATCGCGGCGACGACCGAAATCGGCAGCAGGATGCGAAGCACGGTCCGCACCATGTCGACCCAGAAGTTGCCCAGCTCGCCGGTGCGCTTGCGGGCGAACCCGCGCACCAGTGCGATCGCCACTGCCATGCCGACGGCGGCCGAGACGAAGTTCTGCACCGCCAGCCCGGCCATCTGCACCAGATGACCGTCGGTGGACTCACCGGAGTAGGCCTGCCAGTTGGTATTGGTGGTGAAGCTGACCGCGGTGTTCCACGCCAGCGCAGGGGTCATTTTTGTGGCCGGATCATGCAGGTGCAACGGCAACTTGCCCTGCACGAGCTGGAACACGAACAAGAACAGGATGCTGATCGACGAGAACGCCAAGACGCTTCGGGCATAGGCGCCCCACGTCTGCTCCGAGCGCGCATCAACGCCGATCAACCGGTAGATCACCCGCTCGACCTGTAGGTCCTTCTCCGACGTGTAAACCCGATACATGTAGTCGCCAAGGGGCACATGAACCGCCACCAGTGCCGCAACGAGAACGACGAGGAAGATGATCCCCGCTGTTGTTGTGCTCATCTAGAACCTCTCTGGGAACAGCAAGGCACCCCCGAGATACAGCGCAAGGAGGATAGAAAGTGCCAAGCCGACGACGTTTTCGTAGCTCACAGCCGCTCGACCAGCTTCTGCGCCAGGCCGAGCAGGGCGAACACCGCCACCGTCAGCAGGATGTATACCAACACGCCCATCTTGTCTCCGTTCGGCGCCAGTCACGTGCATACGAAAGAACCTCATCGAGTCAGCCGCTGCGCAGCCTCGGAGGCAAGGTCAGCTTGAAGTTAGTTGGGGCCGGGTCGGTGGGGCCTTTGGTTGACACTTTCCTAACGGCGTCGCAGTGCACCTTTACGGTTTCTTAACGGGACGCCGTGACACGCAGTAGCACGGCGCGCACGACAGGGGGATGTCATTCGTTGAGGAGTTCGTACACGGCTCGCAATGCGACGTATCGGCGATCGACGTCGGCGCGATCGGATTCATCGGGAACCGATTCAACGTTCGCGCGCAAGATCATGGCCGCTTGATCCATCAGGACTTGCGCGCGTTGCGGGTCGGTCGTTTGCTCCATAATTGTCGTTAACGCCTCGAGCTGGCGGATCATCACCGCCGGCATCCCCCGGCTGGCTTGGCGGATCTTTTCAAAGGCTCGCTGCACCAGCCGCTCGTAGCTGACTTGATCGGAGATGACGCGGATGACTCCTCGACTGTCGCGATGAACTTGGGTGGGCGTCCATACCGGTGCGATCTTGCACAGGCAGTCGCTGAGCCAGTCGATGCACGTTAGTGCTGTGAAGGTGTCGTTGACGGCGGGGGATAGCGCCCGGATGGCGATCTCGACGAGCTGATCGACGCCGAAGGCGACGTCTTGTGTGAGGGTGCGGTGCGGTCCGGTTGCCTGAGCACGGTCCAGGTAGTCGGCCACCCGCTCGGCGGCGGCGGGGGGCCACACGCTGGCCAGTTCACGGCCTTGAACAAGGAAGTGCCCAGGGCGATACGGCAGCCGGATCACCGCGTCCGCCTCGGTGGCAATACGGATCAGCTTCCTGTGGCGGATGAATTGTAAGTAGCCACTTCTTGGGGTGCGAATGACGCCGCCCGAGGCTTCGATCTTGACGAGCAGCTCGTCCAGCGAGGGACCTTCATCGGGCGTATGCGTCGCGAATCGTGGCTGGTCCTCGCTTTGCACCGCGACGGCTTGGGCCAGGTCTTTGGCGATGCTGGCGATGACCTGTGGCAGCTGGATTTGCGTGGTGATGTGGTGAATGAAATAGATCAGCACCGCGAGATCGATGAGCACCAGGCCGAAAGCGGTTGTGATCGATATGTGAGGGACGAACTCGCCCCGATCGCCGGGTCCGATTGACACCAGCGCCACAACGCAATACACAAATGTTGCCACGAACGTTCCCAGCGTGAGCTGGGTGCCGCGGTCGCGGATGAAGTTGCGCAGCATCCGCGGACCAAACTGCGTCGAAGCCAGCGTCAATGTCACGATCGTGATGGAAAAGACGATGCCGACGACGGTAATCACCGACGCCGCGATCGAGGTCAAAATCTGACGGGCCGCGTCGGCGCTGCCGCTGATCACCCAGCCAGGGGGCCGGAACTGGCCGTGGTAAGCGCCTTGGTCGAGCCGGAGGGTAAGCGCGAAAAGCCCGAGCGCACCGAGTATCACTGTGGACGGAACCAACCACAAATTGGTGCGCAGCTCTTCTCGCTGCCACTGTGGCCACGCCATGCCAAGCCGTGGCATCACCTCGGTGCAGCCGCCGGCCGAACGGGCAACATCGCGTTCACCACCACGGCGGATATCCAACTGACCAACCGCGATGAGCGCAAGTTGTGCCTGCTGACGGCACCAGGAGATGCGGGCCCCACCCGGGTGGGATCGACGCTCGCCTACTGGCTCATGTTCGTCGCCGGGGCGATAAATTTGCGTAAATGTTGGTGCCTTAAGCGTATTGATGCCGTTTGGGCTGCAGCCGGTGTCGCCGGCTCGGCGTACACCTGGGTCCATGCGAAGCACCCAACAGCGAAATGAACCGGGTGTAGCCCCACCGACCCCGGAGCGACCGGTAGTACCGAGTTGGTGGTCTTGGCTGCTTGACGGCGCCCACCCGTGGGGATCGTTTGATGCTGTCGTCAGCCGTTACGGTGTTCGGCGCTCTCGGTTGATCATCTACCCGCCTCGAACCAGTACCGTCGATCGGCGGCTGGCGCGGCTATGGCGGGGGTGGCCGCTGGGTGGCGCCCTGCTCGGACTGCTCGCACTCATGATGCTCGGCAACGCGGTGGCCTCACCCCTCACGGTGCTGGCAGTCGTCGTGACCATCTATGCGAGTATCGGCGCGCTGCTCTTCCTGCTAGCCGGACCCACCCGCGTGCAAGTCAGGTCCATGTCAGTGATTCTCATGCCTGGAACCCCCGACGCGCAGCAGCAACGCAGGTACGCCGAATGGCAAACCCTGGTGGCCGCGCTGATCCACGCTGACCGCATGTTGACGACCGGCGCGATCTCAGCGGCCGAGCGTGAGGCCACCTGGTGGGAAGCTTACGACCGTCTCGAGGAGACCACCCATGTCTAACACGCTGTCGCAGATTCCCCTCGCCGTCGCTGCGGCATCAACTTTGCTCACCGTCTGGTACGTGGGACGGAAGGGACCAGGGCGATCCCGCTCCGCATCTTGGACTGGTCGGCGACAACAGGATGTGCATGGGGTTGAAACGAAGGTGACACGACAGACTCCACGCCGCCGTCTGCCGTACCCGTGGTGAGGCGCAGCCTTCGTGGTGGGGGCCGCATTGCTCGGTGCCGATCCTTTTTAACGAACCGCCTACCGCGGCAGTGCGTCGGAAGCCGGGCCGATCGCCAACGCGGGCAGGTACTCGAGCCCGACGATGATCAGAGTCGCGCCGGCGATGAGGAAAACGAACGTCGGACTGTGCGTGCGCAGGGTTCCGGCGGTGATGACACCAGCCCGCTGGGCCGCGAAGGTCCCGGCCATCGCGAGCACGGCAACGATCGGCAGGAACCGACCCGCCACCATCGCGAGGGCGAGCGCAATGTTGTACCACGTGGTGTTGCCGGAAAATCCGCCGAAGGCGCTGCCGTTGTTGGCCGCGGCACTGGTGAACGCGTACAGCACTTCGGAGAGCCCGTGGGGGCCAGCGTTGAGCATGGCGGCCGTTGAGCATGGCGGCGCGTTCACCCGGAAGCGCCATGGCCATCGCGGTTCCAATTAGAACCCCCGCGGGGAGGGTCAATATGTAGAGGCTGATGAGCTTCATGTGGCGGGAATGGAGCCGCTGCTTGAGGTATTCCGGTGTCCGCCCGATCATCAGGCCGCCGAGGAAGACCGCGAGCAGGGTCATCATCACCGGGCCGTCGAGCCCGCTGCCCGGACCGCCGGGGGCCACTTCGCCAAGCATCATGTTCAGCATCAGCACCGCTCCGCCGACGCTGGCGTAGCTGTCATACGAAGAGTTTGCGCCGCCGTCGGCGCTGGCGGTCGCGGCCCGACCGAAGATGGCGCTGCCGGGCACGCCAAAGCGGGTCTCGGTGCCTTCGGTCGCCGCTCCGACGGCGTGGATCACAGTGCCGTTCGGCACCAGATCAGACGCGATGATTGCCGCGGTGCCAATCACGAATAGGATTGCGGCTGCTGCAAATAGCGCCCAACCCTGTCTCTTGTCGCCGACCATCACCCCAAGGGTTCTGATGAATGCGACCGGAATCAAAAGCATCGCAACGATTTCTACGACGTCGGTGAGCGGTGTCGGGTTCTCGAAAGGATGGGCTGTTGACGCTGAAGGCGCCACCGCCGTCCCCGGACATCAGCTTGATCGATTCCCACCTGGCCACGGGGCCGCCAAGAATGGCCTGACGTCCACCAGTAAGGGTCGTGACAGTCCTGCGCGCCATGCAAATGGTTGACCACCCCGAGCGCGAGCAAGATCAGCGTGACGACGGTCGACAGCGGGACAAGGATGCGCACCACCGTTCGCACCAGGTCGACCCAGAAGTTGGCTATGTTCGCTCCGGTACTGCGCAAGTCGTCGGATCAGCGCCACAGCGACACACATTCCGACCGCGCAGCTGGCGAACGCCTGAACGCCCAGTCCGGCCAGCAACCCGACGTGTCCGAGTGTGGTTCGCCGGGGTAGTTCTGCCAACTGGTGTCGGTGACGAACGAGATTGCCGTGTTGAACGCCAGCGCAGGCGTCATACCCCTGTGCCCCCATGGTTCTGGCAGTCGCGTCTGCGCTAGTAGCAGCCCGTACAGCAACAGCACGCTGACGGCGGAGAACGCCAGCACCGATGTGCTGTATTTCATCCACCGCTGCCGGTCGTCGGGTTGAGCCCCAATCAGCCGGTAGAGCACCTTTTCGAGACGCCAATGCCGCGTATCGGCATAGACGCTGGCCATGTAGTCGCCCAGCGGCACGTGCAGGATCACGACCAAGGCGGCAACGGCGGCAACCTGCAGCCGGGCCGCCGTTGCCCACTGAGATGGATTTTCGATGGAAATGCTCCTTACGCGGCCCAACCTCTCCGAGGAGAAGCTGCGGCGCATGTGGTCCAGACATGCGGGCCTTACGGAATCCCTACGTGATATCCGGGGACACTGACGCAATATTGACCGACGTTTCGCCCGCGTGGTCGTGGAGTGAGGTTTCGGATCGCACAGGGGAACAGCTAGGACACCGCGGCGCCCTCGGACCTCACATGGACCGCTGCCGAGTCGAGCACGGTGCCAACCGGCCTCGTTCGCTACGAGTTATCCGTTATCGGGTTGTCGATCATCGGGATTCGCACCCGAAAGACGGTTCGACCGTTAGCCGACTCGGCGGTGACCGAGCCGTGATGCGCTTTGACGATCGAGCTGACGATGGCCAGGCCGAGTCCGTTGCCTGCCCCGTTGGTCCGGGACTGATCGGCACGAACGAATCGCTGGAAGAGCCGCGGCAGGATCGCGGCGTCGATGTCGGGTCCGTCGTTACCGACCGTCAGTTCCGCGAATGGCGCGTCGGGGCCGCGGAAGTGGCGGCTGATCTCCGTGGTCACGGTGACGCCGGCCGGCGTATGGACTCGGGCGTTGGTGAGTAGGTTGCTGACGAGCTGATGCAGTCGCGCTTGATCGCCACGGATCCACACGGGCGCGTCAGGCAAGTTCTTGACCCACTCGTGTGTCGGGGCCGCGACCGCCGCGTCGTTCACCGCGTTGATGGTGACATCGGCCAGGTCGACGTCGTCGGTCTGTAGATCTTCGCCCTCGCCCAAACGTGAGAGCAGCAGCAGCTGGTCCACCAGCGACGTCATGCGCCGGGCCTCGGACTCAATGCGGGCCAGCGCGTACTCGGTGGTCGGCGGCAGCGCCGAACTGTCTTGGCGGGTGAGTTCGGCATAGCCCTGGATCGAAGCCAGCGGGGTGCGCAGCTCGTGGCTGGCGTCGGTGATGAACTGCCGCATGCGCAAGTCCGAATCGGCGCGGTGCGCCAGCGCGCTATCTACGTTGTCCAGCAATCGGTTCAGCGTGTGCCCGACGATTCCGACTTCGTTGTCGGGATCGGTGTCCTCGGGGCGCACTCTGGCACTGATGTGGTGGTCGTCGCCGGTGAGCGGCATCGCGGCGACCTCCGCGGCGGTGGCGGCGACCCGCTGCAGCGGGCGAAGGGCCAATCCGACCACCCAAATCGTGAGCCCCGCGGTGATGAGTAGCGCCGCCGCTACCAGGATCGTCGTGGTGATGTTCTTGCGCTTGATGATCTGGTTGGCGAGGTTCAGCGACACCCCGACGACCAGAACGTCGGATCCCTCGATGCTGCAGTCGACCCGGTAGGAACCCAGGCTGCCGAGTTTTTGGGTATGCGGCGGTCCGTCGACCCAGTGCTGCTCCTGGATCGCGCGGACGACATCGGGCGGTGCGGGGCGTGGCTCGTCTTCGGAGAAGACGGCCGATCCGACCACCACGCCGTCGTGCACGACGGCGATCAGGTTTCCCGGCGTCTGTCCGGGAAACTCGAGCAGCGCCTCGGGTATCGGCGGAGTGGTCGGGTGGACAGGTGTGTGTTCGCCCTTACGGTAGCGGTCGTACGAGTGGGTGAACGCGTGCAGGGATTTGGCGACCTCAGCGTCGTTCATCGCGGTGACGTAGCCGCGCAGGGTCAGCACAGAGACGACGCCGACGGCGACCAGCACAGCGCTGACCACGACCAATACGCCCAACAGCAACTGGCGGCGCAACGAACGCGGGAGCCACCTCGGCGTGTTCCGGTCGTCGCCCATTCCGGAGTTATTCTGGCGGTCGAAGCATGTATCCAACACCGCGCACAGTATGGATCATCGACTCCCTGCCGGAGTCGATCTTTTTTCTCAGGTACGAGATGTAGAGGTCAACGATGCTGGTCCGGCCGGCGAAATCGTAGTTCCAGACCCGGTCCAGGATCTCGGTGCGGCTCAGCGCCCGCCGTGGGTTACGCATGAGGAAGCGCAGCAGTTCGAACTCGGTCGAGGACAGCGATATCGGGTCGCCGGCGCGGGTCACCTCGCGGCTGGCGGTGTCGACTTTCAGATCGCCGACTTTGAGAGACTCGCCGGCGGGCGGGCTCTGCTGGCTGGACCGTCGCAGCAACCCGCGCAGCCGGGCGACCAGCTCCTCCAGGCTGAACGGCTTGGTCATGTAGTCGTCGGCGCCCGCGGTGAGGCCGGTGACCCGGTCCATGACCGAATCGCGGGCGGTGAGGAACAGCGTCGGGGTGTAGGCGTCGGATTCGCGCACCCGTCGCAGAATGTGCAGCCCGTCCACGTCGGGCAGCATGATGTCGAGGACCAGTACGTCGGGAGTGACCTTGTCGAACTTGGCGATGGCGTCCCGCCCGTTGTGCGCGATCTCGACGTCCCAGCCTTCGTAGTGCAGCGCCATCTTCACCAGGTTGGTCAGCGCCGGTTCGTCGTCCACCAGCAAAACACGGATCGGCGATCCGTCGGCTCGATAGATGCGTGGCAACTGGCCGAGGATGGCCTGGCGCGGCCGCTGGGTCCCCGCGTAACTAGTCATTGCGGTCATTGTTGAATTCTCCCAACCGCATATGCGGTTGTCACGGAGTTCATAGAGATCTCAAATCTAAGCGGGCTCGGCGGCCGGCAACGGCCCGAAGGTTGACGACTGTATATGGGTTTCATATGTGTCGTGCCGCCCTGTTTGCTATCTCCGAAAATACTGTGCATCAGCGCCGTTGATTTTGACGACT
>NZ_DATJYB010000565.1:0-4042 GCF_035499775.1 Mycobacterium sp.
CGGCGGCGCCACCGACCGGGAGTCGCCGCTGGGCAAGCATGTCCAGGCGTTGGCCGCGATCGACGAGTTCGCTTTTCCGGTGGCGCCGTGGATGTTCGGGGCGGCCGGCCGCGAGCACATGAAGAAGTACGGCACCACCGCGGAGCACTTCGCCAAGATCGGTTTGAAGAACCACAAGCACTCGGTCAACAACCCCTACGCGCAGTTCCAGGAGGATTACACCCTCGACGACATCCTGGCCGCGAAGATGATCTCCGACCCGCTCACCAAACTGCAGTGCTCGCCCACCTCCGACGGCTCGGCCGCGGTGGTGCTGGCCAGTGAGGACTACGTGGCCGAGCACAACCTGGCCGGGCAGGCGGTGGAGATCGTCGGACAGGCGATGACCACCGACTTCGGATCCACCTTCGACGGCAGTGCCCGCAACATCATCGGCCACGACATGAATGTGCAAGCCGCCCAACGGGTCTACGACCAGTCCGGGCTCGGCCCCGAGGACTTCCAGGTGATCGAGCTGCACGACTGCTTCTCCGCCAACGAGCTGCTGCTCTACGAAGCCCTGGGCCTGTGCGGCGACGGCGAGGCGCCCAAGTTGATCGACGACAACCAGACCACGTATGGCGGACGCTGGGTGGTGAACCCGTCCGGCGGGCTGATCTCCAAGGGCCACCCGCTGGGCGCGACCGGGTTGGCGCAGTGTTCGGAGCTGACCTGGCAATTGCGCGGCACCGCCGACAAGCGCCAGGTCGACAACGTCACCGCCGCGCTGCAGCACAACATCGGGCTGGGTGGCGCCGCCGTCGTCACCGCTTACCAGCGTGCCGAACGCTGAACGATGATCGAGTGGTCCGACACCGACCTGATGGTTCGGGACGCGGTTCGTCAATTCGTTGACAAGGAGATCCGCCCGCACCTGGACGAACTGGAAACCGGCGAGCTGTCCCCTTATCCGATCATGCGGAAGCTGTACAGCCAGTTTGGTCTCGACACGATGGGGGCCGAATCGGTCAAGAAGATGCTGGCTCGCGAACGCGCCAGACAGGACGGAAAGCCTGAGCCGGACGACGGCGAAAAGCAGGACGACGCAGGCGGTTTGGGGGGCGGCGCCCAGGCGTCGATGATGGCGGTGCTGGTGTCCGAGCTGTCCCGGGTCAGCATCGGAGCGCTGAGCACCGCGACGGTCAGCATCGGCTTGGGTGCGGCGACCATCATGAGCCGTGGCACGCTGGACCAGAAGGAACGCTGGTTGCCCGACCTGATGACGCTGAAGAAGATCGCGGCCTGGGCCATCACCGAGCCGGACTCCGGCTCGGATGCGTTCGGCGGCATGAAGACTCACGTCAAGCGCGACGGTGAGGACTACATCCTCAACGGCCAGAAGACCTTCATCACCAACGGGCCCTACGCCGATGTCCTGATCGTCTACGCCAAACTGGACGAGGGCGATCCATCCGTGGACAAGCGGAACCGGCCGGTGCTCATCTTCGTGCTCGACTCCGGCATGCCGGGTCTGACGCAGGGCAAGCCGTTCAAGAAGATGGGCATGATGTCCTCGCCGACCGGTGAGCTGTTCTTCGACAACGTGCGGCTGGGCCCGGACCGGTTGCTGGGGGAGAACTCGCGGAGCGACGTCGACGGCCGCGACAGCGCCCGCGACAACTTCGCCGCCGAACGGATCGGCATCGCGATGATGGCGCTGGGCATCATCAACGAATGTCACCGGCTGTGCGTGGACTACGCGAAGACTCGGACGCTGTGGGGAAAGAACATCGGGCAATTCCAGCTGATCCAGCTGAAACTGGCGAAGATGGAAATCGCCCGGATGAACGTGCAGAACATGGTGTTTGCCACCATCGAGCGCCAGCGGAAGGGCAAGTCGATCAGCCTGGCGGAGGCATCCGCGATCAAGCTGTACTCGTCGGAGGCCGCCACCGACGTCGCGATGGATGCCGTGCAGTTGTTCGGCGGCAACGGATATATGGCCGAGTACCGGGTCGAGCAGCTGGCCCGCGATGCGAAGTCGCTGATGATCTACGCCGGCAGCAACGAGGTCCAGGTGACCCACATCGCCAAGGGCCTGCTGAGCCGCTAGCGGCGATCGCAAGCGCGGCGAAGCGGGTCGGAAGGGCTGGGCGCAAGCCGGTGACTAAGCGACCACCCAGATCGCTCGCGCGGCCGGGCTGCCCAGTTCGACGGTGGTCTGGGCGCCGTCGGCCTTCTCGATGGCCACCGAGATCATGCCGGCGAATTCGCGGCGGGTCAGCACCCGGAACTGCGAGTCCAGGCTGATCCCGACGCTGGCGAAATAGCGCAGCATCTCCGGGTCGGCGTCAGAGATGCGGGCCACCGTCCCGGTGTCCCCGTCGTCGCAGGCCCACAGCTGACGCGCCGGCGGCGTCGGCACGTGGCCGTCCGTCGCCGGGATCGGGTCACCGTGCGGGTCGCGGTGCGGGAACCCCAGCTTGGCGTCGATGCGGGCCATCAGGCGATCCGAGACGGCGTGCTCGAGCACCTCGGCCTCGTCGTGCACCTCGTCCCAGCCGTAGCCGAGCTCGTTGACCAGGAAGGTCTCCAGCAGCCGGTGCCGGCGCACCATCGCCAGCGCCGCTCGCCGCCCCGCCTCGGTCAAGGTCACCGCGCCGTACTTCTCGTGGTCGACCAGGCCCTGTTCGGCGAGTTTGCGGATCGACTCCGAGGCGGTGCTGGCGGACACCCCGATCTTCTCGGCCAGCATCTTGGTGCTGACCTTGTGCGGAGCCCCCTCGGGAGACCACTCCTGCGCAGTCCAGATGACCTTCAAATAATCCTGGCCAACCGCGGTGAGCCCACCAGGCTCTTCGTCAGCCCTCACAACAACAGAGTTTAAGGGCAAGGGGCTCTACCCGTAGGCTTGCGATCGTGCAGCGGTGGCGCGGCCAGGACGAGATCCCCACGGACTGGGGCAGATGCGTACTCACCATCGGGGTGTTCGACGGCGTACATCGCGGCCATGCCGAATTGATTGCGCACGCGGTCAAAGCCGGGCGCGCCCGCAACGTGCCGACGGTCCTGATGACGTTCGACCCGCACCCGATGGAAGTGGTCTATCCCGGTAGTCATCCGGCGCAGCTGACCACGCTCACCCATCGCGCCGAGCTCGTCGAGGAGCTGGGCATCGATGTGTTCCTGGTGATGCCGTTCACGACCGATTTCATGAAGCTCACGCCCGAGCGCTACGTCCACGAATTGCTGGTCGAGAACCTGCATGTGGTCGAGGTGGTGGTCGGCGAGAACTTCACCTTCGGCAAGAAAGCCGCCGGCAACGTCCACACCCTGCGCAAGGCCGGCGAGCGATTCGGGTTCGCGGTGGAGTCGATGTCGCTGTTGTCCGAACAGCACAGCAACGAGACCGTGACGTTCTCCTCCACCTACATCCGCTCCTGCGTCGACGCCGGCGACGTGATGGCCGCGAGCGAGGCACTCGGTCGCCCGCACCGCGTCGAGGGCGTCGTGGTCCGGGGCCACGGGAGAGGCGCCCAGCTGGGCTTTCCCACCGCGAACGTGGCGCCGCCGATGTACTCGGCGATCCCGGCTGACGGCGTGTACGCGGCCTGGTTCACCGTGCTCGGGCATGGGCCGGCGACCGGCACCGTCATCCCCGGTGAGCGCTATCAGGCAGCGGTGTCCGTCGGCACCAACCCGACCTTCTCCGGGCGCACCCGCACCGTCGAGGCGTTCGTCCTGGACACCGACGCCGACCTGTACGGGCAGCATGTGGCGCTGGACTTCGTCGCGCGCATCCGCGGGCAGCGCAAGTTCGACTCGGTGCGCGGTCTGGTGGCCGAGATCGCCAAGGACACCGAGCGGACGCGAGCCTTGCTCTCTGCGGGTTAACGCCGGTCCATATTGCGCTGCTAAACTGCCGGACGACATCGGCGCGTGCTGCGGTTCGCGGTGGCCGCGCTTTGAATTTCCTGATCGCGGACCGATTGATGGAGATATTTTCGTGGCGCTGACAGCCGAGCAGAAGAAAGAAATTCTGAGCCAGTACGGCCTGCATGAC
>NZ_DATJYB010000566.1:0-7556 GCF_035499775.1 Mycobacterium sp.
CGAATGGCTGCTGACCGCCCTGCGCTTGGCCGACCGGCTGATTCCGCACCGGGCCTGGATCTTCGGCTATCAGCTCTACCTGCGGGATATGCGGTCACGCGCGCGACGCGGCCGACGGATCGTCTAGATGGGCCGTCTAACGGGGAAGGTTGCCATCATCACCGGCGCCGGCTCCGGTATCGGGTGGGCCGCCGCCCGGCGATTCGCCGACGAAGGAGCCGGCGTCGTCTGCGCCGACATCAGCGGGCAGGAACGCGAAATCGCCCGGCTGCTGGGCGAAGTCGCATTGCCGGTAAGCGTCGACGTGACCAAGTCCGCCGACGTGCAACGCATGGTCGCCACCGCCGTCGAGTCCTTCGGGCGGCTCGACATTCTGCTCAACAATGCCGGCTTCGGCGGGCCGCATGCGGCGCTGGCCGATATTGACGAGGCGACCTTTGACACCATCCTGGCGATCAATCTCAAGGGCGTCTTTCTCGGCATGAAGTACGCGATCCCCGCCATGCTCGACGCCGGCGGCGGCGCGATCGTCAACACTGCTTCGGCGTCTGGGCTGGTCGGGTGGAAGGGCTTGTCCTGCTACGCGGCAGCCAAGGCCGCGGTGGTGCAGATGACGAAATCCGCGGCGCTGGACTACGCGCGAACCAACGTGCGCATCAACGCGATCTGCCCCGGCATGACGTATACCGGCATGGCAGGCGGCAAACCCGACGACGAAGTGCCACCCGGCGACTATCTGCCGACGCCGATGGCGCGTTGGGGTGAGCCGGCGGAACTTGCCTCTGCCGCACTGTTTCTCGCCAGCGACGAGGCCTCGTTCATCACCGGCGCCGCGCTGGCCGTCGACGGCGGCTACTCGGCCAGCGGCCCGCTGCTAAGTAGCGCGAGCAGACGCAAAAGCACCTAAAGCATCGGCGGTGTCGGGTGCCTTTGTTGGGGGCACCTCCCGCTTGCGGGGGACTGCTCGCGCCACCCGGGGTGCCCAGGAAGGCTTAACGGCGGCGGAACCGCTCGCGCAGTTCCGGGTCGTCCTCCCACCACAACTTCGATTTGGCGGCCGATGTGGTGGTCGATTCGCTGTGCGCGGTCTGACCCCCGGCGGCGTCAGCGGTGTCCAGCTCAGCATCGATCTGCAGCGCCTGCGCCTTTTCGTCGCGGGACAGCGCACGCATCAACAGCAGCACAAAAGGCAGGCCGACCACATCTCCGAGAATCCATAAGACGCCGGCTCCGATCGTCTGATCCAGCCGCGGATCCGGGCCCCAGGAGCGGTGCACACCCGAGTAATACGCGGTGCCGATCAGCGAGCCCTGCCATATCACCAACCCGAGGACTCCATCGCCGAGAGTTTCGGCGACACTGATCAGCAACGAGATCAGCTGAGAGTATCTGCGCGGCACGGGATCTGCTTGCAGACGCGCATAGAAGTAACCAAAGCCTACTAATACCAACATAATTCGGGTAGGCGCGCCCACCCATTCGTGCTGCAGTGCCGCGGTGTACCAGGGCGTCATGTACAGCAGCCACGGCGTGCCGAGCATTGCAAGCGACGTGGTGATCGGGTGGGTGAGCACCCGCGCCGCTGGGGTCGCCAAAAGAGTATCGATTCGGTCGCGACCGGCTGGGCTCAGCGCATTGCGCACCAGGGTGATCGGCTTGCTCTGCGCGAGAAAGAACGGCACCAGGTAAAGAAGCAGGAGTACCTGCAGCGCTCGCATCCAGAACAGGATGTACGCATAGGCACCGACAGCGCTGATCGTGGCCAGCGCCCACAGAAGGACGCCGAGGACGAAACACCACAGCTGCGCGGGTTCGGTCGGTTGCCCACGGTCGCGGGCGCGCCGGTGCAACCACGCGTAGGCGCAAGCCAGCAGCACAATAGCCGTCGCGGAGCTCAGGTCCAGGTGCCATGTTCGAATCAGGGCGGCCGAAGTCAGCGGCCCGGGATCGGCGACCATGACCATCAGGGTATTGCCGCTCGGCGTGCCACGGCCAAAGGTGGTTAGGCGGCCAGCGGCCGGTCGGCGCCGACTATCGTGTCGACTCATGACCTTCCCAGCGCTGAACCATGTCGCGTTCACAGTGCGCGACTTCAACGTGAGCGGCCCCTGGTACCGCCGCCTTTTCGGCACTGACCCGATAGCCGACGAAGACTCCGGCGCCGGCTACCGACACCAGGTGTGGTTGCTGGACGGCGGCACGCTGTTCGGTATCCACCAGCATGACCGCGAGATCCCCGACGAGACATTCAGCGAGTTTCGCGCCGGCCTGGACCACGTCGCCTTCGGCTGCGCCAACCGCGCCGAACTGGAGCAATGGGTGACGAAGCTGGACGAGCTCGGCATCGAACACGGCGGCATCGTCGACGCAGACTATGGCTCGGGGCTGAGCTTCCGCGACCCCGACGGCATCGCCTTGGAGTTCTTCGCGCTTCCCTAGCGCACTGCTTACCGGACCGCCGCGAAGAACTTCCGGACGTCCTCGACGAACAACTCCGGTTGCTCGAACGCGGCGAAATGTCCGCCACGCGGCATGTCGGTCCAGTGGGTGATGTTGTAGACCGGCTCGCACCAGCTGCGCGGGGCCTTGAGCAGCTCGCCGGGGAAAGCCGCTACCCCGGTGGGCAATTCGACGCGATCGCCGCCACCCCACACCTGAAAGCTCTCCCAATACAGGCGGGCCGAGGAAGCCGCGGTGCCGGTCACCCAATACACCATCACGTTGTCGAGCAGCTCATCCCGGCTGAACACGTTCTCGGGGTTGCCGTCGCAGTCCGACCATGCCCAGAACTTCTCGACGATCCACGCCAGTTGTCCCACTGGCGAATCGACCAACGCGTAGCCCACCGTCTGCGGACGGGTGGACTGCTGTTTGGAATAGCCGGTACCCCACTTCCGGTGTTCGGCCAGCGAGGTCATAGCACGCAGCTCCTCCTCGGTTGGGTTGGCCATCGCTTCCTTCGTGGGCCTGCCGACCGGCATGTTCAGATGGATGGCCGCGCAATGCCCGCGATTGCGGCCGATCTGCGTGGTGACCGCCGCGCCCCAGTCGCCGCCCTGGGCGCCGTAACGCTGGTAGCCGAGATCCAGCATCAGGGTCTCCCACACCTCGGCGATCTTCTCGACTCCCCACCCGGTGTGGCTGGGCTTGCCGGAAAAGCCGTACCCCGGAAGCGACGGACACACCACATGGAACGCGTCCTCGGCGCGCCCACCGAACGCCGTCGGATTGGTCAGCGGCTCAATCACCTTGTGAAACTCCACAATTGAGCCCGGCCAACCGTGCGTGATCACCAACGGAAACGCATCCTCGTGCGGAGAGCGCTGATGAATGAAGTGAATGTCCAACCCGTCGATCTCGGAGACGAACTGGTCAAACCGGTTCAGCGCCGCCTCACGCGAGCGCCAGTCATACCCGTCAGCCCAGTAGGCGGCCAACTCCCGCGTGAACGCCAACGGGATGCCCTGGCTCCAGTCATCCACACATTCGGCCTCGGGCCACCGGGTGCGCGCCAACCGGGAGCGCAGGTCGTCAAGAACGTCATCGGGAACGTCAATGCGAAACGACTTCACCCGTTCATAGTGCCGGGTCCGGCGCGAGCCAGGCACAGCACCCGGCGTACCGCCGCGGCGAGCGCGCGCAAATGTACGCGGATGATGGCATTTTGCCGTACATTTGCGGCCGCTCGGCACGCTGCGCGCCCTACAGCTTGGCGACCTTCTCGGCGATCTGGTGGGCGATGTCGACCGCAGCGCCGGGCGGCGGATTGGTAGCGCATGCCGCGACGTCGACGACGATGTTGTTGCTCGCAGTCAGTGCGCGCTCGCAGGCCCAGCCGTTGCCGCCCTGCAGTGTGTCGGTGGTGGTCAGGGTGCCGTTGGCGTTGTCGATCGGCCCCATCGTGAAAATCTTGTCCGGCCCGCCCGGCGAGATGACGCGGTATTCGTGGTTGGCGCAGAGCGGCCAGAACTGGGCCGACGCTTTGAAGAAGCTCGCGGCGCCGCCGGCGTTCGGAAACGACACCACCGCCTGACTGACGTGATGGGCGAAGTTAGGCACGGGTTCCTGGAGTTCCTGTGACCGCACACCGTTCCACCCGCTGTTGGCGTAGATCGTGGACTCCGCCGGTTGGGTGAATCGGCAATTCTTGTCCGGCTTTCCGGCGCTGGTATCGGTCATTTGCGTGTACGTCGTCTTGACCGGTACCTCGGCAGGGGCGGCCATGGCCGAGCCGATCTCGGCCGGACTGAGCAACAGCCCGTCGAGGGCGTCTGCGGCGACCGGCGGCCGCGATGGCGCTGCAGTCGTGGTGGATGTGGTGGTCGGTGCCGTGGTCTGCCCGCCGCCGCAGCCCGCTATCAGAGCGACGACGGCGATGGCGAAAGCCAACCGTCTCGAAAGACTCAGCCCCCCTTGCCGTTTGGTCATGGGCGTTAGAAGGTAAGCCGCACGGAGGCCATCACCAGTCCTCCGCAAGCCGTTCGCTCAGCTCGCCTTGGGCCCGCTCGAGTTCGGTCACGCGCTTGTCCGCTACCCGGATCAGCTCGCGGACGTGCTCCATCAGCTCACGCATATCGGCGCGCATCGCATCCACTGCGGCATATAGGTCGGCTTTGGTCGCCGGCTGCTGATCCGACGCGGCCGACCGCACCGGCGGTGCTGTCCGTCCCGCCGTCTGCCCCACCCCGTTGGCGCCCTGAAAATCGGATGGCTCGTTCACGCCCCCGACCTTGCCACACCCTATCTAACTGGGCAAACAGCAGCGGCGTGGCGACTTTCGAACTCCCAAGAGGCGGCACGTCACGCCGGCTAGAGCGCGGGTAGCTCCACCACGCGATTGTTGAGGGTGTCGACGACGTAGACGTTGCCCGCTTTGTCCAGAGCGACACCCGATGGGTTGCTGGAACCGTCGAGCGGTAGCTCGGTCGACCCTGCCCCCAGCATCATGAGTCGCTTGTTGTCGTGGTCGACGACATACACGTTGCCCGCGGCATCCACCGCCACGCCCCAGGCGAGAGGAACCGGGCTGGGGCTCAACGCCAGCGAATTCGGAGTTTTCGATCCCGCGGTCAATTTCACCACCCGCACGATGTCGGCGACATACACACTGCCCGCGGCGTCCACCGCCACCCCGACCGGGAACTTGAGATCGCCGAACGGCACTACGCTTTCGGTGTTCGAGAAAGCAGTCAGCATTACCACCCGTTTGTTGCCCGCGTCGGTGACGTACACGTTGCCCGCCGCGTCCAACGCCACATCGACCGGTGCGACCAGACCGGCGATTGCCAGCTCGGTCTGAGGTTGCGAGCCCGCGATTTTCACGATCCGATTGTTGTCCTTGTCGGCGACGTAAACGCCGCCCGCGGCATCCACCGCAACACCCCAGGGTTTGTTCAGACCCGTGAATGGAAGCACCGTCTGCGCACCCGAAGCCGCGTCCAACTTCAGCACCCGGTTGTGTCCGGTGTCGGTGACATACAGGCCGCCCGCGGCATCGGCGGCCACACCCATGGGCCGGTCGAGGCCGGAGAAGGGCACCACGCGTTGGGGACGGTATCCCACGTGGGCCGGCGCGGTCGAGGAGCTGGGCGCCGCGGGCTGGGAGCCCGATCCCCCGCATCCAGCGAGAAGGACCGAGAATGCCATCCCGGCAAAAGCCAACCGAATCACGTCGATTCCTTGGGTTAAACGCCCTACCGGCGAGCCTAACGTCAGTTGCCGGGCGGGACCGGTAGATCCGGACAGGCCGGAATGTAGTCGATGTCCGGCGCCACCCATACCCGCCACTGCTCTTTGCTCATATTGGTGGTCAGTTTGGCGCACAACGTTTCGGCATCGCCGCCGTGCTGGGCTGCGGGCTCGCCGTCGACGACGTCCCATAACCGCGCTTTGTGATCCTGGCTGGCCGTGGCCAGTCGGCGCCCGTCCGGGCTAAACGCCACACCGTGGACTGCGTCCGTGTGCCCGACGAGGGTCTCAGGCGCGCCGGCACGCCATATTTGCACCGTGCGGTCATAGCTGGCGCTGGCCAGCCGCTGGCCGTCCGGGCTGAACGACACGTCGCAGACCACCTCGGTGTGCCCGGTGTGGGGCTTGCCGATGGGCTGACCGCTGGCCGCGTCCCACAGTCGCACCATGCGATCGCGCCCGGCGCTGGCCAGCCGCTTGCCATCCGGGCTGAATTTCACCACCCACACCGTGTCAGCGTGCCCGGTCAGGGGTTTGCCGACAGGCTGGCCGCTTTCCGCGTTCCAGACCCGCACCGTCTCATCGCCGCTGGCGCTGGCCAGCCGCCGCCCGTCCGGGCTGTAGGCGACGCAGTACACAACGCCGGTGTGCCCGGTGAGGGGCCGGCCGATGGGCCGGCCGGTGGCCGCGTCCGTGTCCCACAACCGAACTGTCCTGTCGTCGCCGGCGCCTGAAGAAAGCCTCCCACTTGACCGCCGGCGGCAGCAGTGCGGTGACCGGTTTCGGTGGAGCGCCCAGCGCCGTCCCTACCGGCGTGCCGGTCATCACGAGATCGACCGCCCCCAAACGCTGGAATCGCGTGAGTGCCTGCAATGCCTGTAGCGGTTTGTAGATCATGTCGCCCTCGACGAGCATGTTCTGCCGCACTTCGCCGTTCACCCGCAATCGCAGGCGCAGATCGCAGAAACGCTTGGGCTCGTCGGCGTCGAGCAGGACCAGGGCCGGGCCGACCGGGGTAAACGTCGGATACGACTTGGCCTAATAGCTCGTAGTCGAGGAGCTTGACGTGCCGGGGCTTGACGATGTCGTCGAAGGGTCCGCTGATCGACTGCGACGCCTTGCGAAAGAAGGTCAGTGGGACGCTCTTTGGGTCCATCCCGGCGCCTTTGACGTGCGACGCGTAGTTGGTCAGCTGCGCCACCACGCGACACGGGGCGGTCACCGGAGAGACCAGGCCGAGGCTGTGTACCGGTACGGCGCCTAAGCTGTGTGCGGCGACCTCGCAATGGCCGCCCGGTCGGCCAGCAGCTCACCGGTGGTTCCGGCCAGAGTAGCGATTTCGGCTGCGCCGTAATCAGTTTGGACCCACCAGGAGCCGTCGGTCGAAGGATTGAGGTGGTAATGAGTCAGCTCCTTTCACGGGGCCGGTGAAGCCGTTGGTATCGAATCCGTTTTCGCCGCATAGTGCTGCTCCGAATATGGCCGCCGTGTCTTCAGATCAAATTCACTGGAAGGTCAGTGCTTCCTCGGTTCCTGCCTCTTTGAGGCTGGCGATGTCCTTGAACCCGCAGATCGCCAAACACAGATCCAGCTCGGCCAGGAAAGATTTCAGGTAATGGGTCAAGCTCTCGGCGCCACCATAGGACATGGCGTACGCGTAGGACCGGCCGATGCCGACGGCCGTCGCGCCCAATGCCAACGCGATGACGGCATCTGTGGCGCTACGTATACCTCCGTCGAACATCACCGGAGTGGAACCCGCCGCGGCGACAACCCCGGGCAGTAGCTGAAGAGTCGGTATCCCCGAATTCGCCTGGCGACCGCCGTGATTGGTGCAGTACAGTACGTCGGCGCCATTGTCTATCGCC
>NZ_DATJYB010000567.1:0-3955 GCF_035499775.1 Mycobacterium sp.
CCACCGATCAGCTCTACTTCGCCTCGGGGCTACTGGATTGCCCCGGCGCGATGTTCACCGCCAGCCACAACCCGGCGGCCTACAACGGCATCAAGCTGTGCCGGGCCGCTGCCAAGCCGGTCGGCGCGGACACCGGGCTGACCCTCATCCGCGACGAGTTGATCGCCGGAGTCCCGGGCCATCACGGTCAACGCGGGACGGTCACCGACAGGGATGTGCTGAACGACTACGGCGTGTTCCTACGTTCGCTGGTGGACACGTCCGGGCTGCGTCCCTTGCGAGTGGCCGTGGACGCCGGCAACGGCATGGCCGGCCACACGGCACCGGCCGTGCTCGGCGTGATCGGCTCGATCACGTTGTTGCCGTTGTACTTCGAACTCGACGGCGCATTTCCCAACCACGAGGCCAACCCGCTGGACCCGGCGAACCTGGTGGACCTGCAGGCCTACGTGGGGGACACCGGCGCCGATATCGGGCTGGCCTTCGACGGGGACGCGGACCGGTGCTTCGTGGTCGACGAACGCGGCCGGCCGGTTTCGCCGTCGACGGTGACCGGCCTGGTGGCGGCCCGTGAACTCAACCGCGAGATCGGCGCCACCGTCATCCACAACGTGATCACTTCGCGCGCGGTGCCCGAACTGGTGACCGAGCGCGGCGGCACACCGCTGCGCTCCCGGGTCGGACACTCCTATATAAAGGCGCTCATGGCCGACACCGGCGCGATCTTCGGCGGTGAACACTCGGCGCACTACTACTTCCGTGACTTCTGGGGCGCCGACTCGGGCATGCTGGCCGCGCTGTACGTGCTGGCCGCCCTCGGTGAGCAGCCAAGGCCGCTCTCCGAGCTGACCGCCGACTACCAGCGCTACGAATCCTCCGGCGAGATCAACTTCACCGTGGCCGACGCGCCGCAATGTGTGGACGCCGTGCTGAAGTCTTTCGGCAGCCGGATTCATTCCATCGATCACCTCGACGGGGTGACGGTGGACCTGGGCGACGGCAGCTGGTTCAACCTGCGCAGCTCCAACACCGAACCGTTGTTGCGACTCAATGTGGAGGGTCGCAGCACCGAGGACGTCGACGCGGTGGTCACGCACGTCAGCGCGCAAATCGCTGCCCAACGCGCGCCCGAGGGAGCGGGCCGGTGAACACCACCGGGGTGGTCGATCTCGAAGACACCGACGGACTGCTTGCCGCCGACCGGCAAGGCCTGTTGCGGTCCGCGTCGATGGCGGGCGCGCAAGTACGTGCCGTCGCCGCCGCCCAAGACGAGGGAGCGCTGGAACCGCTGCGGGCGAACGACCGTCCGCGCACGGTGATTTGGGTGGCCGGCCGTGGTACCGCCGAGACGGCCGGGGCCATACTGGCCGCGACCATGGCTGGTACGGCCGCCGAGCCGATCGTGGTCGCCAGCGAGTGCCCGCCGTGGATCGGACCGCTCGACGTGCTGATCGTCGCCGGCGACGATCCCGGCGATTCCGCCCTGGTCGGCGCCGCCGCGACCGGTGTACGCCGGGGTTCGCGGGTGGTCGTCGTCGCACCGTACGAGGGTCCGTTGCGCGACACCACCGCGGGGCGCGTCGCCGAGCTGTCGCCGCGGCTGTGGGGTCCCACTGAGTTCGGGTTGTGCCGGTATTTGGCCGCGGGCCTGGCCAGTCTGCATGCCGTGGACCCGAGGCTGAGCGTGGATCTGGCGGTGCTGGCCGACGAGCTGGACGCCGAGGCGCTGCACAACAGCGCCGGCCGCGAGCTGTTCACCAACCCGGCCAAGACACTTGCCGCGCGCATGTCGGGTCGCCGGGTGGCGCTGGCCGGCGACTGCGCCGCGACGCTGGCCCTGGCGCGGCACGGCAGTGCGGTCCTGCTGCGGATCGCCGACCAGGTCACCGCCGCCACCGGGCTGGCCGATGCGCTGGTGGCGCTGAGTACCGGGGCATCCGATGGATTCCGGGATTCGGCGGACTCGCTTTTCCACGACGACGATATCGACGGACCGCTGCCCCAACGGCTGCGCGTGTTGGGGCTCACGTTGGCCGGCGAGCGGATGGTGCTGGCCAGCAAGGTCGCCGGGCTCAACGACATCGACTTGATTGCGGCCGAGGACGCGCCCGAGACGCCCGGCAGTTTGCCCGCACCGGCCCGCGCCGAGCAGCAACTGGCTATATTGGCCGTTCGGCTGGAGATGGCCGCGGTTTACATGCGACTGGTGCGGGGATAGACAAACGGTGGACGTTCTACGCGGGGCGTTACGGACATACGCGTGGGGATCGCGCACCGCCATCGCCGAATTCACCGGGCGGCCGGTTCCCGCCGCGCACCCCGAGGCCGAACTCTGGTTCGGCGCGCACCCCGGCGACCCCGCGTGGCTGGAAACCGCGAGTGGCGAAACCTCGTTGCTGCAGGCGCTGGTCGCCGATCCGGAAGGACAGCTCGGCAGCGCGTCACGGGCCCGGTTCGGTGACGTGCTGCCGTTCCTGGTCAAGGTGCTCGCGGCCGACGAGCCGCTGTCGCTGCAGGCCCACCCCAGTGCCGAGCAGGCGGTCGAGGGTTACCTGCGTGAAGAGCGACTTGGCATTCCGGTGTCCGCGCCTACCCGTAACTACCGCGACACCAGTCACAAACCCGAGTTGTTGGTGGCGCTGCAGCCATTCGAGGCGCTGGCCGGATTTCGTCAGGCGTCGCGCACCAAGGAGCTGCTGGGGGCGCTTGCCGTGTCCGACCTCGACCCGTTCATCGATTTGCTGGGTGATGGGTCCGACGGCCATTCCGATGCTGATGGTCTGCGTGCGCTGTTCACCACCTGGATCACTGCGCCCCAACCCGCCATCGACGTGCTGGTGCCCGCCGTGCTCGACGGTGCCATCAACTACGTCAGCTCTGGCGCAACGGAATTCCGGCCCGAGGTCAAAACGGTGCTGGAGCTCGGCGAGCGCTATCCCGGCGACGCCGGTGTGCTGGCCGCGTTGCTGCTCAACCGGATCAGTCTGGCGCCCGGGGAGGCGATCTTCGTGCCGGCCGGCAACCTGCACACCTATCTGCGTGGCTTTGCGCTGGAGGTAATGGCCAACTCCGACAACGTATTACGCGGCGGACTGACCCCTAAGCACGTCGATGTGCCGGAGCTGTTGCGGGTGCTGGACTTCGCCCCCACCGCCGAGGCGCAGTTGCGTCCGCCGATCCACCGCGACGGGCTGGCCCTGGTCTACGACACCCCGGCCGCCGAGTTCGCGGTCTCGTTGCTGGTGCTCGACGGAGAATGTCTGGGCCACGAGGTCGATGCGGCCTCGCGCCACGAGGGCCCCCAGATCTTGTTGTGCACTGAGGGTTCGACGACGGTCTACGGGAAATCCGGGTCGCTCACGCTGGATCACGGCATGGCGGCGTGGGTGGCCGCCGACGACGGCCCGATCCGGCTGCTCGCGCGCGAGCCCACCAAGCTGTTCAGGGCGACGGTCGGCTTGTAACCGGTCCTTCGAAGTCGTAGTCCCAGTCCAGCACCCACACCCGCATCGTGTTGTCGTTTCCGGTGGAGACCGCGATGTGGCCGTCCGCCGAGATCGCGACCGACGACACCAACCCGGTGTGGCCGGTCAGGGTGCGCAGGCACGCGCCGCTGTGGGCATCCCACACCCGCAGCGTTTCGTCGAAGCCGGCCGAAAACGCGATCCGCCCGTCGGCCGACAAAGCCACCGAGCTGACCCCGTGGGTGTGGCCGGTCAGAGCGGACAGGCACACCCCAGTGGCCAGATCCCCACAGCCGCACCGTCCCGTCGTCGCCGCCGGAGATTGCGAAGTGGCCATCCGCCGAGAGCGCCACCGACTTCGTGTGCCGGGCGTCGCCGGTCACGGTGCGCGCTGACCAGGTGTCCAGCAGCGGGCCAGGCGGCGCCAGAGGTGCACTCACCCAGGTTTGCGCTTCGGCTTCGAAATCGGCGATCTGCTCCGGCGATGAAAC
>NZ_DATJYB010000568.1:0-31243 GCF_035499775.1 Mycobacterium sp.
CATCGAAGAAACGCGACCGAACAGCTAGCAAAGATCTGTCAGAAGAAGGAGAACCATCCAAATGATCACTAACCCCTTCCAGAAGAAGGCCTATGACGCGGTCGCGGCCGCACTTCCGTTTGCAATTGATCCTGCGAAGATCACCGTGCAGCCCGGGGTGTCTTACCTACCGAGCCCGATCAAGCTGCACGACTACGCCGCCGGTGTCATGGCCGCGTTCGGCTCGGTCGTCGAATATCTCGGCGAGCTACGCGGGCTGCCGTCCCAGACGATGACCCTGAACCGTCGGCTGTGCGGGTTCCATCTCAACGAGCTGCAGACCCAATTCCTTAACGGTTATGCGGTCCTGCTGGACAACTGGCCGGTGGGTGCCGACAACGGCGCCTATCGCACGAAAGACGGGCGCCACGTGTGGACGATTGGGCTTTTCCCGCACCTGTTCAATGCACTACTGCGCCATCTCCAGTGCCCGAACAACCCGGAGGCGATCCAGGCGGCGGTCGAGAAGTACACCGCGCAGCAGCTCGAGGACGACGTCGCGGGTGGCCTCAATCTGGCGCTGGGCATGGTGCGTACGCCGCAGGAATGGCTGGCCCACCCGCAGGGAGCAGCGACGGCCAAGCTGCCGTTGTTCAACATCGATCAACAGGGCACCAACAAGAAGCGTGTGCTCGGCAACGCCAAATATCGGCCGCTCGAAGGGGTGCGGGTGATTGACCTCACCAACGTCGTTGCCGGTCCCACCGCGGGTTTCGCGCTGGCCGAGCAGGGCGCCGACGTCATTGCGGTTCATCCGCCCCGCGGCGACTGGGTGACCCCGATCTGGCTGAGCGTGGGCTGGGGCAAGAAAACCATCCTGACCGACATCAAGAGTCCCGACGGGAAAAAGCGCTTCATCGAGCTGCTGGCCGGCGCGGACGTCGTGCTCAGCAGCCAGCGGCCCGGTGCGCTCGACCACCTCGGTCTGGGTGAGGCCGAGCTGCGGGAAATCAATCCCAACCTGATCTACGCGTCCGAGTCGTTCGCCTCCCTCGGTACGCCCTGGGCCGGGCGCCGCGGTTTTGAGCAGATTGCGCAGGCGGTCACCGGCACCGCGCACGTGCACTCCGAGGGTCTGGGGCTGGAATCTCCTACCGTGACGCCCGCCCTGATGAACGACCACCTGACTGGCTATCTGTTGGCCATTGCGGCGGTGGCGGCCCTGGTCGAGCGGGAAGAGCAAGGCGGCTTCTGGCGCGTCGACACCTCGCTCACACGGTGTTCCACGTTCGGTCAAACCCTCGTCGAGCCGATCGATGACGAGCCCTATGCGCCGATCACCGAGCAGGACCTGATCGAGCACGGCGTCGACCAGGTCAGCCCGTGGGGCACATTCACGCGGTTCGCTCCACCCGTCGCGTTCAGCCATACGCCGTCGATGGCGTTGCGCCCACCCTCGTGGCCGGGCACTGACCCCGACACCATCGGGTGGACGGCCAACCCGGCCGGCGACGCGCCACCGCAGGTGCCGCACTATCCGTCGAAGGTGGTGCGCGAGGGTGGCATCCGCAATTTCGTGCCCAATTTCGGCATCGAGGATCGCGGTGATGGCGGCGGCGTCGTCGGCCTTGTTTTCAAGCCGGCGGCCCTCGAAGCACAGCTGAAGAAGTACGCAGCAGCCCACGTCTAAGCCGCAAGCACCTGGGCCGGAGCCAGCGCAAGAACTCGGCTAGCCGAGTTCTTGCGCTTAGCTCTGCGATCGCAACACCTGAAAACACATTTCCTGCCAAGGAATTACAAGCTCGGCATCGGAGAAACACAACCGAATAATCCACCACATTGAAAGGAATCATCCTGACCAGCAACACATCTCAAGGTTCGGGAGACTTTGACATCAACGCGGAGTTCCGCTCGGTGATGCACAGCCTCGGACTGTCCCCCGAGGACACTGGCGGCGAAATCACGTTCATCGGCGAAGACCCGATCTTCCCGTCCAAGCATCGACTCGGGGCGTGCGTCAGCATCCCGATCATGGCCGGGGCGGCGGGGATTGCCGATATTTGGCGCCAGCGCACCGGCCGCGGTCAGGACCTGACTCTGGATCTGCGCAAGGCCATCCACGGGATCAACCCGATGTACAAATTCACGCCCACGATCAACGGCTACCCCTATCAGCTGCCGTACTGGATCAACCCCGACTACCAGATCAACAACCCCATGGGGTTCGACCTGTACCGGACCAAAGACGGCCGGCTCTTCTTGCCGACCGGTGCCTACCCCGGCCTGCTGAACAACATGTGCAGTTTCCTGCGCTGCGGGCCCAATAAGGACCAAATCGCCGATGCCGTATCCAATTGGGACAGTGAGGAATTAGGAGAACCACGTCTTCAAGGCGCCGACCGTCCGGAGTGCGTCCGCAGTAGTTCCATCGGCGACCCGCGCTTGCCAACGCTCTCAACCGTTCGGCCTGTGGCTCTTGCACGGAGTCAACGCCCAGGCTGAAACTCGTTCGCATGAGAAGGTCAGCACAAGTTGCTTTCGATAACTCGCCTCATCATGCGAGCGGACTGCAGCTGCGCCTGAACCCCAGCGATTCGTTGAACTTCGCGGGGTTCGAGTAAGGACACCAAGGTGTCCAAAAGTGGAGGCAATAGGAACGTACTCGAACATGAGGCCACTCCGAGAGAAGTGGGCTAACCTGCGGAAACGTCTCCGAGAGGCTCCCACGCGATCGCCACTGTCACGTCACGATGCCACGCCACGCCGTTTAAAACGATTCCTCAGCGCTGACGACATCGCCGACATTGCGCAAATGTACGAGGTCGGCGACACCACCGAACAGATCGGTGACGGCTACGGCATGTCCAAGGCCAGGGTTGCCACCGTGCTCCGGGAGTGCGGCGTCACGCTCCGCCGCCAAGGTCTCACGGACGAACAGGTGAATGAGGCCGCCGAACTTTACGCCGCTGGCCGCTCATTGGCGTGGCTTGGATCCCGCTACGACGTCTCGCACACGACCATTGCTTATGCGCTTCGGCGGCAAGGGGTTCTGTTGCGGCCGAGACCAGGCTGGATTTAACCCCCGTCGCTCCACGAGGAAGTTCGGTTGCCGATAGAGCAGATTTCCATATCCCGTGTTGGCGCCGTCAATAGCTGGCACTCTCGACAACGACTTCCAACACACTCGCCGAGTGGCTACTCCGAAGCAACCTCTGGGTCACTCAGAACCGCCTCGTTCGCGCCCGCCGTAAATGACGCCGCTGATCGCTACGGTCTGGTC
This sequence comes from Mycobacterium sp., assembly GCF_035499775.1. Lineage (GTDB taxonomy): Bacteria > Actinomycetota > Actinomycetes > Mycobacteriales > Mycobacteriaceae > Mycobacterium. Next base: position 3,260 of record NZ_DATJYB010000568.1, read on the forward strand.
CAACACAGCGAATGCTATAACGACGCGTCGTCTGAAGCCGATCGTGCGGAGTCCTGACCTGATATCGTCGCGCCCACTGCCGCGATGCGGGAACGTAGCCAGTTCCTCGCAGTAAGCGACGATCCCCTCCGTGTAGCGCGCCGCGGCTTCCGCCGACCCCGCGCGGCGGCAATAAGGCGGTATAGGTCGACGAGCTGATCTTCCGCCTTGGGCGTGAAGACGACGCTGGGACTCACACGCTCCCGGCCTGCTCGGCGGCCAGCCGCGCCCGCACCCTCTGTGCAGTGACGGCGCGCGAAGGATCGGCGACCACGGCATAGTACGCGGTGGCCACCTCTTCACGAAGCCAGGCTTCAATAGCCTGATCGCGGGCGAACAACGCCCGCAGGCACTCCTACCGCGCGGCGCGGCGCGTGCACCTGGGAGATCTCGTGCGCGTCGCGCAGATACACATCAGACGCAACCTCCAGCCGCCACCAGACCGGCGGTGTGGTGACTAACAGATCGACCCGGACATAGGTCAACACGTCCGGGCGCCAAGGGCAGCGCCGAGAGGTGGCGACCGTCTGTCGAACGAGTCGATCACCGGGCACCCTCGCCCCTGCCCAGCGCGGCATACGCGGGGCGAAGGATCTCGACCAGCGACCGGCCCCGCGCCCCGACAGCGACATCGGCAAGTTGATCGAGCAATGCCGTCGACAACGTCACCCGCGGGCTGGGCGACGGCAGGTCGGCCTGCCGAACGAAATAGGAGTCAAGGCAATCGATGAGCGGCCGCCCCGGCTGCTCGGCCCGATCGGCAGCGGGGCGACCCTGCGACCGGGCAGCCTGCAGATTCGCCAGCAGATCCTCACGCTCGCGTCCACGCCACGCGAGGATGGCGAACGGATCATCGTCGAACGCCTCGGCCAACAGGTAGAACGTCGCGGCAAGGTGCTTGCACGGCACCGCGCCATCAGGGCAGGAACAGTCCAGCGACAGCTCCCGGGGGGTCGCCGGGAACAGTGGAAGCCCCAGCCCGGCGAAGACATCCTCGATATCGTCCGGCATCTCTCCAGCGAGCAAAGTGGCGGCATACCAAGCGTTTTCGGCCAGCGCACCCTCCACCTGCGCCCACTCACTCTTGTCGAAGGCACCGATGCCGATGCGCACCCGGTAGGGGCGCACCCGGCTGCCCTGCACCTGTGCGGTGACCAGCCCCGGACCCACATCCATCGAGATCACTTGCCCCTTGCGGGCATAGCTGCGCCCGCGCTGGAGCCGGCTGCCCATCCCGATACCTTCGAGTACCTCGATGAACCGCCGGGACCACCAGGTTTGGGCGATCGCGCCGCGGGTGCTGCGGGCTCTGAGTCCGCCGTCGACCGGCCGGGGCAGCGACGGGGGCGGGAACCAGTTACTCACCAACGGCCCCCTCGGACAGGGTGAACAGCTTGCGCAGATCGCCGGTGGACAGCTCTGTCAGCCAGCCTTCCCCGTCACCGACCACGAGATCGGCCAGCGCCCTCTTCTGCTCGATCATGTCGTCGATCTTCTCTTCGAGCGTGCCAGTGCAAATGAACTTGCGCACCTGCACCTTTCGCTTCTGGCCGATGCGAAACGCGCGGTCGGTGGCCTGGTTCTCCACCGCGGGATTCCACCAGCGGTCAAGGTGCACAACGTGATTGGCCGCGGTGAGGTTGAGCCCGGTGCCGCCGGCCTTCAGCGACAACAGGAAGATCGGCGGCCCCTCACCGGACTGGAAGCGCGCCACCATCTCGTCGCGCCGCTTCTTCGGGGTGCCGCCGTGCAGGTACAGCACGTCCTGTCCGAATCGCCCGGCCAGGTGCGGCACGAGCATCTCGGCGAATTCGGTGAACTGGGTGAAGCACAGCACCCGGTCACCCTCGGCGAGGATTTCCTCCAGGATCTCCTCGAACCGGATGACCTTGCCCGACCGCGCACCCACCGGCGAACGGTCGTGCAGCAGTTGCGCGGGATGGTTGCAGACCTGTTTGAGCTTGGCCATCGCGGCAAGCACGTTGCCGCGCCGCTCGATGCCCTCGGTGTTCTCGATCTTGTCCATCATCTCGTTGACGATCGACTGGTATAGGGATGCCTGTTCGGTGGTGAGCTGGCAATACTGCTTGATCTCGATCTTCTCGGGCAGGTCGTCGATGATCGTCGGGTCGGTCTTGAGCCGGCGCAGGACGTACGGGCGGGTGATCTTGCGCAGCCGCTCGGCCGGCTCGGTCTGGCCGTACTTCTCGACCGGGATCGCGTACCTGGTGCGGAACACCTCGGACGAGCCGAGCAGGCCCGGATTGAGGAAATCCATGATGGACCACAGCTCGGCGAGCCGGTTTTCGACCGGGGTCCCCGTGAGTGCCACCCGGTGTCCCGCCTCCAGCCGTCGCACCGCCTTGGCCCCGCGGGACAGACTGTTCTTCACCGCCTGCGCCTCATCCAGCACCACCCGGTTCCACCGGAATCCGGCGAGCTCGCCGATATCGCGGGTCGCGGTGGCATAGGTGGTGACCACGACATCGGTGTCGGCGAGGTGCTCGCGCAACGCGTCCCCCCGCAGCCGGGCCGTGCCGTGGTGGGCGTAAACCCGAAGTGTCGGTGTGAATTTCGCGGCTTCCCGTTGCCAGTTGCCGACTAGCGACATCGGGCATACCAGCAATGTCGGACCCGTAGCAGGCTCGACGTGACGTTGTACGGACTCCAGGGCGAGCAACTGCACGGTCTTTCCCAGCCCCATATCGTCGGCCAGGCAGCTGCCCAGCCCCAGCGAGGACAGGAACGCCAGCCAGGACAGCCCGCGCTGCTGGTAGGGACGCAGCTTCGCAATGAACTCCGGCGGGGGTGCCAGCGGCTGCAACGACTGGGCCGCCACCCCGCTGAGCAGATCGCCGAGCCAGCCGTCGGAGCGCACCGCGGTGACTTCCAGCGGGCTGTCGGTGTCGTCGGGATGGCTGGCGGCCAACGCGAGGATCTCGGCCGTGGTCGCTTGGCCGGTGGGATTCTTCGCCAGGAACTCCAGCCCTCGGCGCAGTTGATCGGGATCGACCGCCACCCACTCGCCGCGCAATCGGATCAGCGGGGCCTTGGTCTCGGCGAGCGCGGCGATCTCGTCGTCGGTCAGGGTGTCGTCCCCGACCGCGAGTTCCCAGCGGAAATCGACCAGTTGGTCGCGGCCGAATCTGCGTGTGCCGCCGACCACCCCGTCGACCGGTGTGGACGCGGACACCGCGAGCCCGAGCTTGCGGCGCCGGTCCCACCACGACGGCAGCAGAACGCCGAACCCGGCCTCGTCGAGAAGCGGCGCGGCGGTGGACAGGAAGTGGTGGGCTCCCGCGGCGTCCAGCGGAACCCCGGATGGACGCGCCGTGCGCAGCGCAGGCGCGAGTTCCGGGTAGATCCGGACGGCGCGGCCGAGCTCAGCGAGCAGCAGCTCCTGGGGCCGGTCCAGCCAGCGGCGCAGGCTGCCGTCCTCGTCCCAGGTCTGCTCCGCGGGTACCAACAGGCTCGGGTCAGACATGGATTGCAACAGGAACTGCAGACGCCAGCCGGGCTGTTGGTCGTGCCGCTCCTCGGTATCGGTGAGCCGGAACATCGCCCTTGCCGGGCCAGGCTCGTCGGAACCGATCGCATCCCACGGCTGTAGTGCCCGGGCGAGCGCGTCGAGTTCGAGCGGGTCCGCGTCGAACCGGCCGTCCGGGGCGGTCAGCGCGGTCAGCCAGGCTTCCTGGGCTGGAACGTGTTTCGGGCGGCGGCCACGCCGGGGCGGGAGCAGGTCGATCCCGGCCGGCAACGTAGTTCGCACCGCCGCATCCGCGAAGGCATGCAGCGCCGAGGTGACCAACTCGTGGCCGTCCTGGGCACCCGGCTCCGCCCGGCATACCGGTGGCATCGCGGCGATCAGCGAGTTCAGGGCCACGACGTCGGGACCTTGCACCACCGGACGCCAAAACGCGACTGGCCCATGTTCGTCGCGGGAGAGCGCGGGCAGGACCCGGCCGCGCTCCACCAGCTCCCGCGCGAAGGTGGCCAGGTCGTCCAGATACGCCACGGACGCGCCATACCGCACATCGGGGGCAGGCTCGTCCAGCGCGGTCAACGCCGACGCGGCAGGTAGGGACATCACTGGAACGGTCCAAGGTAGCAGATCGGGTTCGATTCTTGGCGCCGGGCGCGGCGTGACGCGGAACAGTTCTGGTGAGTCCAATGGCGACTTCCGCAACGACGGCAACAACAGCACCGCCGTACCCGGCTTGCCGACGTGGATCGGGGCGATGGCGTCGGCGGCCGCGGCGAAAGGATGCGGACGCGCTGTACGCAACGCTTCACTGGGACTCGTGACCGTGAGCGTGGAATCCTCCGCCCACAGGCAAAGCCCGTTCGAGGCGGACCAGAACCCGTGCAAGACCAACATTTGACCTATCTCTTTCGGCCGGATGCGGAGTCAGGCTAACTTGCGAAGGCAAGCACGCCGCGACGCCACGCGCGGGCAGCCTCGGCAGCGCACCGAGGTCGTGACGGGTGGGGCGGACGGTGCCACTGATGGCAGAACGGCGAGACCCGGGATCACACCGTGCTTTCGCACAAACGACAGCGGTCCATCTGCTGCTCGAGTTCGAAATGCGCCGCGCGGTGGCACTACGTGCCCGGAGCCGGGGTCATCCGCAAGTTGGTCCGGGGGGCATCGGCGAAGCAGACCGCGACCTCATAGTGGGCTCCACACCGGGCGCGAAGCAATCGCCCGGCGCGCTCACGATCGCTCGACGGCTTGGTGAGCGGTGATCGTCGAAACCAGCGAGACTCTGATGTGAGACCTTAGATTGCAGTCGGGATGAGTGGAGCTAAGGGGACTCGAACCCCTGACCCCCACACTGCCAGGAGCGGGCAGGCTTCCTGACCAGGCATGATAGCGAGTATTCCAGGCTGTAGGCGTCGACGCTGGTGGGATTACTGTCGTCGCGGTTGTCGTCAAGACTGTCGTCAAACGGCTCAGATTAGTGGTCGGTGGCCGCGCCTTGTCTTGGGGGCCGGGCGGGAGAAGCGCACCGCGGTGAACAACGACCCGCGGATCGTTCCCGGCATCCTCGGCGGGCGGCACCAGCGGCCTGGGCGGGCTGATCGGATCAGGCGGAGACGGCGGCAACGGCGGCTTTGGCGACGACGTGGGCACCAGTGCCGGAACCGGCGGCGCCGGCGGCACCAGCAGGGCGCTTGGCAACGGCGGCACCGGCAGCCTGGGCGGCCCAGGCGATTACTTGGCTGGTCCGGGCGGCGACGGCGGCCCCGCCGGGTTGATCGGCAACGACGGACGCGGTGGCGACGGCGCCACCGGCGGCATCGACTCGGCTGACGGTGGCACCGGCGGCGCCGGCGGAATACTGTTCGGCTTCAACGGCGCGAGCGGCCAGTAACGCCCACGCCATACCGGCAAGCGGTCATTCAAGTATCAAAAACGCTTGCATCGCAGCCGACCACGCGTTCCACGTCGTGCGCACCCATCACCTTCGCGCGCGAAGTGCAGGGCCAACTGGGCAGCACCGAGGCCGACGGTAGGAATGCCGGTCCGAGCCGGGCGGTGCTCGTAGCCCAGTAGCGCAACTCGGGCCCACCAGCAGGCCAGCTCAAACGCCGCGGCAGTGCGACCGTCGTTGGCATACCGCAGATTCGAGTGCACCTTGAGCGCCGGCCCGGCGTTGACCTCGATCAGGTGGCCGGATTTGTGGCGCCCCGGGTAGTTGGGGTGCGTCGCGTGCGCCATGTCGGCTGAGCCACCGCACAGGTCGGCGACTGCGACCGTCACGACGGCGCGGGACTCGTTTCATCCCGAACCCCGGGTTGTGGGCGTAGACGCGGTTCGCCCCGACGTCCTGCGAGCGACCCTGCGCGTCGATTTTGGATGTTTTGGTGGGTGCGCCCGGTCGTGGCAGGGCGGCGCCGCGCGGTCGAGCACTCGGCACCCGAGATCATCGCCACTGAGAGCCGACAGAGATGAAATAGTGACGACATGAGCGCAGAGTCAGAAGCCGGCGAGACGGTCTCGGCGCGGAGGTCTCGCGACGGTGAATCGCTCGCATTGCGATTGATCAAAGTTGGTAAAACGTACGGCGCCGGGCCCACCCGAGTTGTCGCCCTGCATGAGGTGACCCTAGAAGTCCGGGCGGGCGAATTTGTGGTACTGCTCGGCCCGTCAGGATCGGGAAAGACGACGCTGCTCAACATCATCGGCGGAATCGATCAGCCATCCGATGGAGCGATCGAGGTCAACGGCCAGAGTATCGGAAAGCTCAGCCGCAAACTACGCACGGAATATCGCCGCGAACACGTCGGTTTCGTCTTCCAGTTCTTTAACCTGGTGCCTACTTTGACGGCGCGCGAGAATGTCGAACTCCTTGCCGAGCTGACCGGGCCCGACGCACCAGCACGCAGTCGGGCCGCATTGGACCGAGTGGGCATCGGTGAGGTCGCAGACCGCTTCCCCGCACAACTTTCCGGGGGTCAGCAACAGCGCGTGGCGATCGCCCGGGCGATCGTCAAGCGGCCCCCCCTCTTGCTCTGCGACGAACCCACCGGAAGCCTCGACCTGGTCACCGGCCGACAGGTCTTGGCCGCGTTGAGCGACTTGGCTCAAAACGGCCGGCAGACAGTCGTCGTGGTAACTCACAATTCCGAAATAGCCCGTATGGCGGATCGGGTGCTGTGGCTACACTCGGGCGCGATCAGCAAGACGGAGATGAACGAAAATCCTTTGGATGCATCGGAATTGGACTGGTGAGCCGCGCGCTGCGTCGCAAGGTACGTCGTGACGTGTGGCGGGAACGGTGGCGCTTCGCGGCGATCGCCGCAATCATGGCAATAGGCGTAGCCGTATTTGTTGCCGCCACAGATAGCTACCGAAATCTCGATCAATCCTTCGACCGGTCCTACACCACCCAACGGCTGCCGGACGCGGTCCTATCCGGGCCCGGGGCCGCCGGGCTGCGCGACACCGTCACCACGATGCCGGGCAGGCCGCTGGTCGACGTTCGCCATCAAGCCGACGTCGGCATACGGGTGAACCAACATGCTCTTTACGGGCGCGCTATTGGCGTACCCGACGCAGGGCAACCGAGTGTGTCGTTGCTTGACATACGGATGGGCGCACTGCCCCACGTCGGGCAGCTGGTAATCGAGCAACATGTGGCCGACCACTACCATCTTCGTCCCGGAGATACTGTCGAACTGTTGGGACGGCAAGGCTGGCAACGTTTTACGGTCGCGGGCTCAGCTCTGTCGACCGAGTACCTGTGGCCGGCACGCTCCGGCCAGGAGATCTTTACTACCCCCGAGGACTTCGGAGTGGTGTTCCTGCCCGACGACGAACTACAGCGTGCGCTGCCGAACACGAGCGAACAGATCGCCGTCTACGCGCGTGACCGCTCAGCCGCAGACGCCCTGACCGCTGCGGCGGCCGAGCTTGCTCGAAACGCCGAACTGCAATTCGTTCCCCGCGCGGAGCAATCGTCATACCGCACCCTGCAGGACGACGTCGTCCAGTTCGGCAGTCTCGCCCGAATCTTGCCTTGGCTGTTCCTTGCGGCAGTCGTACTCGGCACTTACGTGCTGCTCTCGCGGATTGTCGCAGCTCAGCGAGCCGTTATCGGAACCCTGATGGCCAACGGACTCTCAGCGGGTGCGGTGCGAAGACATTACCTGGGATACGGCCTTGTCTGTGCCGCAGTGGGAACACTGCCCGGGTTACTCGGCGGCTACCTACTAGGACAATGGATCACAGCCAAGTACACGCAGGCAATCGCACTGCCGATGCACCTCACATCGATGCATGCTCTCACCTATGTGCTCGCAGCTGTCGCGGCCGTCACTGTTGCACTGCTGGCCGCGGTGGCACCGGCCGATGCCGCAGCCAGAATGCAGCCCTCGGAAGCTATGCGTGTGGCCCCGCCGATGGACCGCGGCCACAGCAGCACCATGGAACGCCTGCTCCCGGTGCTGCAACGCGTCCCAGCGCGGTGGCGGATGATGCTGCGGGCCATCCTTCGAAATCGTCGGCGGACAGTGTTCACAGCGGTCGGGGTGGCGGTGTCGGTCATCTTGGTGATGGTGTTCGCCGGCATGCGCGACACAATTCCCGGCATGGTGCATCGGCAGTTTGGACAGATCGAGCGACAAGATGGAGAAGTCGTGGTGTCCGGCTCGACCGAACCGGTCTTGGACAAGCTGCGCGTGGACCAGGACGTCGCCGCGGCCGAGGCCTACAGCTCCTACGGCGTCACCGTTTCTTCTGGCGTGCACCGACAGGAAACCTTGATGATCGGCCTGGCACCGCAGACCCAAATGCACGCGTTTCCAGTGCAATCGGGAGCTGACCGGCTGCCCGACGACGGGGTTCTACTCGGGGTAAGCCTGCGTCAATTGCTGTCACTCTCACTGGGCGACCGCATCGATGTTGTGCTGCCGCAGTTCGGGCTCCGATTCACCGAGCGGGTGGCGGGATTTGTCGACGAACCGTTCTCACCGGTCGTGTACATCTCGATGAACCACCTACGAACAGAAGCCGGTTCGCTTCCGGCCAATGGCGTGCTGATCAAGCTGAAACCCGGAACTACGGGCCGCGGGGTAGGTGATCGGATCGCAGCGATACCGGGAGTGGTAGCGTACCGGTCGATGACATCGCTGGCATCGACCATGCACGACGCTTTCAGCCTTTACGACACCTTGGTCGACATCATGCTTGTCTTCGCCGCCGTCATGGCGGCCGCCATGTTGTACAACGCGATGTCGGCCAACATATCCGAACGGCTCGGCGAGCTCAGCGCACTGCATGCCCAGGGGATGGGCGCCGGCATGCTTTCCCGATTGATCGCCACCGAAAACTTCAGCCTCGCCGTATTTGCGGCTCCGTTCGGCGTTGTTGGCGGTGTCCTGCTCGCGGATCTTCTGCTATCCACTTATCACAATCACGGCTATCAGCTGCGACTCGAGATGCAGCCGACGACTCCCGTGGTGGTGGTATGCGCCATTCTCCTTGCTGCCGCGTTGGCCCAAATACCCGTCGTGAGGCGGATTCACGGCATCGATCTGTCGCGGATCGTGAGAGAACGTGCCCTGTGACTCAAATGTGGCATGGCCTCGAGCGCTTCAGGATGTCGGATACGTAAGCGACAACCTGGGCTGTATGGGCGTTGAGATAGAAATGGTCACCGGGAAAAGACCGGACATGCCAGTCGGCTCGCGTGTACGCGGCCCATGCCGCCGAATGCGGCACGCTCACTTCGGGATCCGATTCGCCGTACAGGGTGTGAATGGGGCACGACAGTTGCGGATTCGGCCGGGCCCGGTAGTTCTCGACCAGGCGGTAGTCGCCTCGGATCGTGGGCAAGAACATCCGTCGCAGCTCGGGCACCGCGAGCGCCTCCCGGCTGCGGACATCCAGTTCGCCGATGCGCCGAACCAGGTCATCGTCACAAGCGCGATGCCAGATCTGCTCGGTGCCGAAATGCGGGGCCTCGGCTCCGGACACGACCAACGCGGTCAAAGCGACTCCTGACCGCTCCAGCGATCGGGTTGCCTCGAACGCGACATAGGCACCCATCGAGTGGCCGAACATCACCACCGAATGCGCCGATGGGATGACCGGCTCCAACTCGGTAGCGCACTCTGATGCCAGTTCGACCAACGTTGCCGGTGCGGGCTCGTCGAGCAGCAGGTCCCGCCCCGGGTAGGTGACGCCGTAGAGGTCAATCCCCAACGGGAGGTCCCGACACCATGAGATGAAGGAGCGGGGACTGCCGCCAGCATGCGGGAATACGACGACGGCATGATTGCCCGATGTCGAGGGCGACAACGCCCGGACGCGGGGAGTCATGGAGCAACCAATTCCGAAGCCGAAACCAGTGTTGGCGGTTCCGGTTCGATCAACGTCGCCGGCCCCATGGCTGAGGTGAAGTCCGACCATAACCGGGTGGCACGGACGAACCTCTGCGAAACCATGGTGCGAGATCGGTGGATCGACTCGATGAAGTCAGCTGCTGCCAGCCGAATTGCGTCCGGCCACAGCTCGTTTCGCACCTCCGCGGTGGTCGGTTCGAAGTCGACACCGACACGTTCGGCGATCGGCGCATCCGTCGCACCGGCGTCCGCGCGTGGACGTCGATGCCACCGAGTCGACCCATGGGTGTGGGCAAGCACCAACTCTCCGGCGTCGGATCCTACGGTCACGGTGTGCATCAGCCGCGCATGATTGTCGGGGTCGTTGGCGCACAGTTCGTTTTGAATCAACAAATCGACCGTCACGTCGCCGAGAGCCATACGACCGGCGACAAACGAACTCGCGGCTCCTTCCGACTGCTGTGGCACCGTGATCCGCGCCGGTGTCAGCGGGCCGACGAGCCTACTGAGAATTGTGAACAAAGGGTAGACGACGTGGATCGACGAGCGGGCATGGACGTAGCGGATCCGCGATATCTTGTTGAGAGCCTGTGCAGCGCAGATGAATTGGCGCATTGGCGCGATGCGGCTGTAGAAATCGTTCACTGCGTAGAGCGACGAATTCGCCTTCGCGACACGCAATAAGGACAAAATCTCGTCGGCATGAACAGGCTGCTCCTGCATCACGTGAATGCCCTTGCCGAGCAACCGTTCGCCGATCTGAGCACCTTCGCCGCCCACCACGCCCGAGCGCACCACCACAAACGCGACGTCGACACTGGGCATGCTGTCCAGCCCCACATGCAACGACACCCCGAGCCGATCTGCCAGATCTGCCGACGCCTTCGACCCGGTGGACACCACTCCGACCAACTCGACCGGCGAGTGCGGTCCCGCCAAAGCCTCGGCGTACACCGCGCCGAATGTCGCTCCGACAACAACTGCCCGCGGGCGCTGACCCGCGGTCACAGCGAGCCTTCGTCCATCAGCGTCAGCTGTGGGTTGGCGGTTGCCGAGTCATCGGCGAACGATACCTCCGCCTCGGGCACGGCCTCGGTCAAGAACTCCAGCACCCGCCGCGGCTCACCGATGCTCCAGAACGCCTGGGCACCGGCGGGCATGTCCGCAATGCGTTGCGCCGCAAACGCCGCCAACGCTCCGGTGACGCGATAGCTGTCCGGACAGGTGAACGCTACGCTTCTGGAGCCGACGGCACCGCCGCGAGCGCTGGTGACGATCGCGAAGTAGGGTCGGCGGCCGAAGAGGTCCAGTTTGGCCGCCGCTTGCACGGAACCCAGGTCGAGTGGCCGTTCATCGTCAACCGCCAACAGCTGCATCGCGCGCGTCGTGTGGACACCGTCGAACACATTCATCCAGCAGATATCGCCAATGCCGAGATGCTCCGCCACCGCGACGGTCTCGGCATCAAGGTGCGGATGCACGGTGACAGAGTCCGGAAAGTACTCCGCCGGAGCCGGTTTGCACTCGTCACGGCCGACACGCCGGATCACCCCGCCGCGCAGCGCAGCGCCCGGGTGGCTGCGCGTGTCCTGCAGGCTGGCCAGATATTCCAGCACCGATGCCGGCGTCAGATACTGCAATCCGCCGCACCATGCGGTGAGGCCATCGATCTTGTCGGCGTGGTGCAGTGCGAGCACGCGCAGCAGCAATCCGGAGAGGCCGGGCTGCACACCTGCTTGCAGCACAACGGGGACGGCGGGCGCCGCCGCCGCGAGCCGGTCGAGCAGTGCGTGGTCACCGCCGGGATCGACGTAGGGCACACCGGCAGCGATGGCGGCACCGGCGACCTTCGCGCTGAGCCGTTGCGACGGTCCGGCGCAGTTGACGACGACGTCGCAGCCCGCAGCCGCAGCGCTCACGGCTGCCACATCGGTAACGTCGAGGGCCACCATCTCCACATCGGCCTGCACGGCCGAGGCCACGTCGCGCAACCGCGCCTTGTCGCGGCCCGCGATCACCAGAGATAGATCGCCGCGTCGGGTCAGAATGTCGAGGCAACCTGTCCCGACGGCTCCGGTGCTGCCGAACAGCAATACAGTCTTCACGCGTCTGTGGTCCAGGAATCCACCAGCAGCTTGGCCACGGACTGTGCGTTTTCGCCAGTCAGACAGTCGAAGTGGTTGCCGTCGATGGTGCTGATGGTCAACGTGCCAAGGCAGTATTCCGCCCAGAATGCGGTCATGTCTTCCTGCAGCGTCGGCAGGAAATGGATGTCGCCGCTTTGGCGCAGAAAGTGGACATCGCCGAGAAACGGCTCGGCCGCCCCGTGCACCACTGCGCGTAGGCTGTGCACGAACATTGACCGCAGCTCAGTGAGCGAGTCGACGTCCCATAAATCGCCCAGAACACCCGATTCCGCCAACAGTTTCAGCCGTGGCTCCCCTGCTTCCGCGCTCTGCTCGAGGCTTGCCGCAAGCACGGGTTCGGCAGCGCCGCGCAGGGCACCAGCCGGTATCACGTCGACATAGCGCGCCCTGGCGCGCGTGAAGGCGCCGCGGACCGCATCGTCATCGACCTGCATCCCGAGAACTTCCGGTGATACACCCATGATCTGGGCGAAGCAGTAGTCCAGAATGTCATCGTCTTCGACGTCCATCGGGACCCGGTAGGAGCTGACCACGGTCACGGTGCCGACGTCGATGCCGGATTCTTCCAGACACTTCGCGATCTCGGCTGACAGCAGTCCACCCATGCAGTAGCCGAGCAAGTGAACCTTGCTGGGCGCCAAGGCGACAATCGGGGCGCTGTAGCGTGCCGCCAACGTGGTGAACAGCTCCGCCGGGGCGATCTGGGAGTAGGCATCGCCCGGAACTCTGCGCACCCCATACAGATCGGGCACCCGGTCGCCCGCCGCCTGCAAGTATGGGACCAGCTGTCCGTAGGGAGCCAATCCCCCGCTGCCGTCGTGCACACACACCGCGATCTCGGTACCCGAGGTAAAACCTTGGCCGGCACCCAGATACACCAGTGGCGAATCGGCCCCATCGTAGCCGGGAGCGGTCAGCTCGGACGCCGTCGGCGGCCGCGCCACCGCCTCGGCGGCTGCGGCCAGGGTGGGATTGGAAACCATTGCGCGGAGCAGATCATCCCAGGCCAACCGGGAGGCTTCGGCGATCTCGCGGCGAATCCGGCCGATCGCCTGGGCCATCAGCAGAGAGTCGCCGCCCAGGGCGAAAAAGTCCGATGTCGGCGACAACGATTGGCTGGACCCCAGCCCGAGCACCGCGGCCCAGATAGCTGCGATGCGCGACTGCATCGCGTCCAGCCTTCCTGACTGCCCGTTCGCGTCATGGTCGCGAGCACGTCCCGCGGTCCGAAGCGCCTCGAGTTCGGCCGTCACCGCCGTCCGATCGATCTTGCCGTTGGCCATCAGCGGCAGCGCCGGCAGGCAGATGACCTGCTGCGGCACCATGTAGTTCGGAACTACCTGCCGGGCTCGCTCGATCACCTCCGCGGGCCACAGCGAATGCGCGGTGGACGCGGAATCACACCAGAACACGTGCTGGCCGAGCCACGCCAGTGGATGATCGGGCGGCGGGAAACTCTGCACCTCGCCGAACGGTGATCGCGCAAGGGCGCTGTGCCATTGCTCATACGTGAGAAATGCCGCGTTCGTACCCGCACGCGCGTCGGTGAACCCGTGCAGGCCTTCTTTGAATTCCATCGAGATCATCAGCGGGTGGTTGATAGCGGTGGCGTCGATGAAGACCATCGACCCACCAGGCGCCAGCAAACGGTCCAGCATCGCCAGCGCGTCGTCGACGTTGACCGCATTGTGCAGCACATTGGCGCAGACGACGACATCGAACGAGCATGCCGAAAAGCCCTGCGCCGCAGGCGGCCGATTGATGTCGAACATCCGGTAGTCGATGAAATCGTGATCGGCGAACATCTCGCGGCCCTGCGCGAGGAAGAAGTTCGAAACGTCGGTGAACGTGTACTGCACGTCGTAGGGCGCAAGCGCGGCGACCAGGCCCGCGCTGGTGCCGCCGACACCAGCCCCCACCTCCAAGACCCGCAGCGGCCGCTGCGAGGTTGCCGGGCTCGCGCGTGCAGCGCGGGCGGTCAGGCCGGATACGACCAGCCGGTTTGCGTATGTGCTGACTAGGTTGTCGCGGTAAGCGGCCGTCGCGGTGTCCACGGTTCCCTCTCGGAAGAACAGCCCGAGTGGATCGACGGTGCCGGCCAGCAGGCCAGGCAGGTTCTGGATGCATTCCCCCACATACGCCAATAAGTCGTCGCCGTAGTCGACGGCCGCGCCCAACCTACGCACCTGCTGCCAGTACGCCACACAGTCCGAAAGTTGATGGTGTTCCTTCAGTTCCAGTGTCGATCCGGGATGCATCGTCACCCGGCCCTCGTCGACAAGCACGTCAAGCCAGCGCCAGAATAGGCGCCTTAGCCGGTCCGGCAGCGACAACCGGAGAGCGATTTCCTCGACCGTGATCCGTTCGCCGGGGAGCGCCGCGGTGCCCAGCGCCGCACACATGCTGTCGACCGCGGCCGCGCGAGCCGCGGAGGCGAATCGGAGCAGCTTCTGGGTATCAAGATCGGAGGTCTGGGATCGATGCGCCTCTTCCATGGCGCGGCGTACCGCCGCTGCGCTGCAACGGCGTTCGGATTCCTCGTCGTCGCCTGCGGCCCCGGGAACCACCGCGGCCGCGATGGCCCGATCGTGCCTTGTCTGGCCGATCGCGACACTCATCGCCACCTGGACCCCGGGCAGGCCGCACAATTCCGAATCCACTTCCGCCAATTCGATTCGGTGACCGCGAATCTTGATCTGGTTGTCTCGGCGGCCGAGCAATTCGATCACACCTTCGTCGGTGACTCGTCCGTAATCGCCGGTTCGGTACAGCGGCTCACCACTGACCGGATGCTCGATGAACGCCGCTGCGGTGCGCGCCGGGTCACCGAGATAGCCTTGCGCGAGACCTAGTCCGCCGATGTGTATCTCACCGACCTGCCACGGTGCTGCCGGCTCACCGCGGTGGGTCAGGACGTGCACGCTTTGGTTGCGCATCGCCGTCCCGTACGGCACGCTGCGCGCATACCGCCGTGCGTCCAGCGGATAACAGATCGACCAGATCGCTGCTTCGGTCGCACCACCGAGGCTGAGCATCGAAGCTCCCGGCGCCAGCGATGCGATTTGCTTGGGCTGGGACACCGGAATCCAGTCCCCCGACAACATGATTCGCCGCAGCGATGGTAGCGTGCCCCGATCACCGGCATGGTCCAGCAGAAGCTGCATCTGCGCAGGAACGGAATTCCACACGGTGACATGGTGCTTCGAGATGGCGTCGAACCATGCTTGCGCGTTGCTGCGCGCGCTACCTTCGGGGAATACGATGGCGCCGCCGGCGGCGAGAATACCGAAGATGTTGTAAACGGACAGATCGAACGTGTGTTGCGACACGGCGAGCACCGAGTCGGTCGCGCGGATGTTCAGCCGGTCGTTGACATCGTCGACGGTATTCATCGCGGCACGGTGACTTACCATGACTCCCTTCGGCGTTCCGGTGGAACCCGACGTGAAGATGACGTAGGCCGTGTGGTCCGGAACCGCCGGCGCTACGGTCGTGTCCGCCGTCGCTGCGCGCGGCAGCCACGCCGCGGCGTCGGCCAGCAACTCATCGACCCGTCCACCGGGTTCGCACAGCACAGCAAGCGAACACTGCTCGGTGATTTGCGCGCTCCGGCGCTCCGGCCACGTCACGTCGAGCGGCACGTATGCGGCACCGGCAAGCAAAGTGCCCAGGATCGCCGCGACCTGGCTTGGGCCCTCCGGCAAGCGAATTCCGACACGGTCGCCGGTATCGACACCGGCCGCCGACAACTCGGCGGCGACCGAACGGGCAGCGGCGAGCAACTCACCGTAGGTTGTGGCCCGATCACCGCAGCGGATCGCCACCGAATCCGGAGTCTGCGCCGCATGATGCAGGAAACCGGAATGCAGCAGCGCGGACTCGCCGCTCGGCGGCCGTTCTACCCGGGTGAGTTCGGGGGCAACCACCGGCAGCAACGGGCGATCCCAGGCGAGGGGGTCGGTGCTCAGCGTCTCCAGGGCACCGCGGAAATCGGCAAATGCGCGGTCGAGCACCGCGGCGCTGACCACCTCGTCGCGGGTGTCCCAGTTGACCTCGCACGCACCGTCGATCTCGAATACCTGGCAATCCAGCAGCACCTGCGGGGTTTGGCTGAGTCCCCGGCCCGGAATAGGGCGCAGGAAAGAGGATAAGGCGGTTGCGTCCTGAGTGCCGGCACCCAGGGTCGACGTGAGCACCACGGGCGAGTGCTCCCCCCGGTTTTCGTCACTTCGCGCCAGCATGCGCGCGATGTGCACGCCACCGATCATCGCATGGTCCATGTCATCGAAGAGGCGCCCGCCGATCGCATACAGTAGCTCGGCGAACGTGCGCTGCCCACGGACGTCTACTTCCAACACATTGGTCCCGGTGAAGTCCCCGACCAGACGGTCGACTTCAGGGGTGAACGGATGGCGGGCCATCGTCGTCAGCGTCAGCAGGAAATGGTCGCGATCGCCGTAGCGTCCCAGGACACTGCCGAATGCCGCCGTGATCGCCACGCTGGCGGTGGCGCCGTGCTCGGTCGCGCAGCGGGTGAAGGCCGCGAACTTGTTGGCCGGCAACCGCATCGACCGCCGCGAGAAGGTGGGCGCGGCTGCAGACCCTTCAGTCGCCGACCCGCTGACAGTCGGCAGCAGCGGCAACGAAAGCGGGGGCGGAAGCTGATCGAGCCGGCCCCGCCAGTAGTCCAGGTCTCGTTGTCGACGAAGGGATCCGCCCACCGAGTTGCGGTAGCGGGTGAGGTTCAGCAGGTATTCACGGAAGCTGAAATCGACTGCGGGAGGAGAATATTCCGGATCGAGCAGACACCGCCCGAAATCGTTCATCAAGATGAAGATGCTGACGAAATCGGCGATCAGCAGATCAACCGAAACGTGTAGCACGGTGTCTTCCGGGCCGATCGTGACCACGATGTCATACATCGGCCCTTCGCCCAGCGGGTATGTGCGGTTCCTCAGCTCCTCCCCGATGCGCATGCGCTCGCGGCCGATGTGCTGACGATCGGAGTTTTCGTGGACCGTCAGGCCGTCGGAAAGGTCGGAGCAGATGATCTGGTAGCCGTCGGGGTGGACGACGCAGCGCAGCATGTCGTGCGCGTCGACGACCTTGCGCCACGCCGACCGATACGCCTGCGCGGTTGGTGTCGCCACGGAGTGGTCAACGGCGAACTCCGCATACCCGTGACAGCCGACACCGCCCCAGCGGAATGCCGACGTGCGTCCGACGGAATACGCAGCCTGCACATCGGTGAGCGGAAACGGCTCGAACCTGTCCTGCGGTGCGCGCAACAGCTCCGACTCGCGTGTCAGCTCCGCGATGACGTCTGCCTTGGCCGCGGCCAGTTGCGCTTTCAGGTCTGCGCGCAGAACGCCTTGCGGTGCGCGAAAGCGCAAATTCTCACCGTCGACCCATAGCTGCACGCCGAGGCGGCGCGCCTGGTCGATCAGCTCCGCGGCGCTCACAACACACCCTCTTCAATGTCTGGTTCGAAGGCCGAGTTCTCAACGACGAGTGCCCTGAGTTGCTCTGCGAATTCCCCGATTACGGGCTTCTCGAACAGCAGTCGCAGCGTCGCTGTGGCTGACACATCGCGGCTTATCTGCTCCACCACCCTGGTCGCGGTAGTCGAGTCGCCACCAAGCTGGAAGAAGTTGTCGGTCGGCTCGACCTGCGGCAGGCCGAGGGCCGCCGCACAGATCCTCAAGACACGTTCGACGAATTCATCACCCGTTCCGGGGCCGTCCGGCTGTGCTGGGTCCGGGATCGCAGTGACGGCGCCGACCATGGCGTCGACCATCATGTCGAGGTTGCGCCGCGCCACGTCCACCGGAATCGCCTGCGTGACGACGTCCCACGACAACGACAGCGATCCGGCCTGCTCCCACATCTGGAAGTCCAGCACCGTCTGCGGTGTCTGCGAAACGCCGAACACCAGTGCGCCGAAATCGAATGGCGATCGACCCGAAGTGTCGATCAGTCCGAGTCCACTGGTGAAGACCACCGGAAATAGCGCGTCTACGGGCCGGCCATGGTGGCGCAACAGCTCACGCTGCAGCCATACCGCGTCCGCGCCGCGGTGGGGCAGGTCGGTTATCAGCTGCCGCTGCAGTTGACGTGCCTGTTCCCAAATCGACATGGTCGGATCGACGTGGCACTCCAATAGCAGCAGCGACGTGAAGTCGCCGATGATGTCCTCGATCCCCGGAACGGTGGGATCCCGGTCGAAGAGAGTTACGTTGACACAGAAGTGAGCGGTTCTGCTCCACTGAGCCAGTGCCCGTGCGTAGTTGGCCAGCAGGAACGAAGCGGCGGTCACCCTTTCGGTCCGACATTGCTGCGTGATTCTCCCCCAATCATCTTGGACGACAACGGCTTCTACCCGCTCGAACACCGGCTTGTCGATATCGAGAATCACCTGGATGGGAGCCAGCTCCGGCGCCGGCGGCAACGATGGCAGGCGCGCGCGCCAGTAGTCGCGGCTGGCTGCGAGCGGGGGCAGCGCCGATTCGTCGGCGTCGGGCCACAACCCGGGGTGGCTGCAGATATACTGCGCGAAAGATGTTTTCAATGGCGGTAATTCATCAACGTTCCCGCCCCGGTAAAGATGATTCAGCTGCGCAAGGGCGATCATCATGCTGGTGCCGTCGAGCATGATGTTGTCCATGCTGATCCCGACAATGCCACGCCCCTGCTGTCCACTCCGGTGGGATACCTGGACCCCGAAGTCGATCCCGGGTCGCGCCGTGACGTCGATGACCTGATCACGCATCCGCGCCCGCACGTCGTCGTATTCGCAGACGACGGGTTCGATCGGCGCTGGGTGCACGACGGCGCGAAAGTGCGGCGGCTGAGCGCCGTCCGTCGCGGTAGTCACCGTGGTGCGCAATCCGGGATGGCGCTCGATGAGTTGCCGCGCGGCCGCCTCGAACCTGGACCGGTCGAAATCGTTGGCCTCGAACTCGAAATAGCAGTGCGCCGCAACGCCGCTGAGCAGGAACCCGCCTACCCGGCCGGCCAGATATGCCCGCTGGACGACGGTGAGTGGAAAGTCGCTTCCGTCGTCGGGTTGCGTTACCGCCTGATTCTGCGCGGACTGCGGTGAGATCGGCGCGCCGGCATGCGCGACGAGCTCACCGAGCACCGGGTAGTTGAACAGGTCGACAAGGGCCAGCTGACCGAAGCCGGCGGCCTGCAGCTCGGCGTAGACCCGGGTCGCCACCAGACTGTCGCCGCCAAGCAGGAAGAAATCGTCGGAAGCGGTGGGTAGGGCGGGCCCCGCGATATTCAGCTGCCGCTGCCAGATCCCCGCTATCACGGCGAGCACCGACTCGTCGACCACGTCCTTTCGGTCCGGCGCCGCAGCTTGCGCTCCGATCTCGGCACGGGGCACTGCCTGGGGCCGCGAAGGCCTCTGATGCCGGTGCGCCACGATCGTCAGGCCCGGGCCGTCCTGCGTCATCCGTACCGGCTGCCAGCGGTGTTCTGCAATGAACCGCCACCACTGGTCGGCTGCGCGCGACGACCCAATCGATAGCAGGCCCGGGTTGAGGACGGCCGCGCTGGCCAGCGTCGCCGAGGTGACCTCGCAGCTCTCGGCCACCCACAGCCAGCCGCCTTCGGTCACCGTGGTCGCGTCGAGTATTGGCCCCGCGTCGAGAAGCTGGTGCAGTGACGCACAACAGACCACGACATCCACGCTTGTAGCCGCCATCAGCTGAGGCGAAGTGATCCGCCGAGTGACTGTTTTGACAGTCCGCCCGGCAGCGATTTCCGCCAGAACGGGGTTCGGCTCGAAGCACAGGTACTCATCAACGACCGCGCCGACCATCTCGGCGAGCCGTTGGGTGATCAACCCGGTCCGCGACCCAATTTCCATGATGCGGAGCCGCCGGCCGACTTTTCGCGAATGCTCGAAGATGCGCTCGCTGAGATCGTCGAGTGCCCATTGCAGCCGCTCGTCAGCGAGCAGCATCGCCTCCGGGGCGAGCTGCGGGTCGCCCACCAGCGTCTGTGGCGAGGCCGCCCCGGTCACAATGTCGGCCAACCTCCGAGCCGCGCGGCCCGTATCGTGGCCCGCTGCCTGAGTATTCGCCAGTTGCCGCCAGCGCCGCACCAGCTCCGCGAACTCCGGGCGCACCCGTTCGGCTTCGCACAGACCGGCCGCGGCGGCGATCACGGCGCTGGCCCACTCGGAGTCCCCGAGCCGCGGAGCCAGCGACGACGCCCGCCCGACGACCTCATCGGCCTCCCCGGCGCGCCGGCGCACCCCACGCTCAAAGTGCGAAAATGCCGCCGCCAGTGGCTCATTGGAGATGATGCCGGTGGCAACGTCCCAGCTGATCCGGGCGCCGCCCGCGTTGTCCTCGACCTGGCAGTCCAGCCAGACCCCTGGGGTCTGGGTCAACGTGCGGATATGCGACAGTTCGGCCGGTCCGTGCGAGGCGAGGCCGAGCGTGCTGGTGAACACGACCGGGTACCCGGCCGAACCCGCTGAGCGCAGCGCCGCGAGGTGCCCGGTTGCATCACCGCCGCCGCCGACCGCACGCCACAGTTGCTGGTGGGCGGCCGTGATCGCATCCAGCGAACCGGGTTGCGCTGTGCCGTAGTCGATGTCGCACAACGCCAGTCGGGTGAAATTACCCAGCGCCTCACGGTCAGCCGGGGCATAGTCGGGTCGGTGCGACTTGGGAACGACGATCGCGAACCGCTCGCCGGCGCCGATCGAATGCAGCGCGCCGGTGAACGCTTCGAAGATCAGCGCGGTAGGAGTGACACGCAGCTGCGAAGCCCGTTCGCGCAGGACGCCGAACGTGTGCGAGTCCAGGGTGAAACTCGACCGCGCAAAGCCGACCCGGGCAGCCGAGTCGATCCGCTCGCCGAGCGGCAGCACCGGCGGCCCGCTGATCTCGTGGCTGACCACATTGTCGCTGCCTTGGCTTTCGGCGGCGAAGCGAGCGAAAATCTCAGCGCTGCCATCAATCTCGAGTGGTCGGGGCATCTGCTGGTAGTCGGCGATGATCGTCGCGATGACGGTGGCCAGGCTGCGGGCATCCAGGCTCAGGTAGTTGACCAGCAGACCCACCTGCCGCGACGAGCCGGACAGAGCAAAACACTGGATGACCGGAACTGCCCTCGGATCGAAGGGCGCTTCTGCCATGTGTTGTATCAACGCGTCCGGGCCGGCAGCGTCAAAAACATGGACGGCCACGTTGCCGGCGTCCGCGTGCACGCGCTGGCTGGTGTCGGCGGCCAATGCGCAGCGCAGAATCGCGAATTCGTCGACACATCCTGTGACGACGGCTGCGAACCGGTCGAGGTCTATGCCGTCCTGCGACACACTCTCCAGTACCAAAGCGAAGTAGGTTGGGGCGCGGGTGCTTCCGTTCAACCCCGCGCTGCCGAGCACATACGCCTGCTGCAGGCGGCTCAACGGAAACTCCGTTTCGCGCCCCACCGACTCGACGACCCGATCAGCCGGGTCGTGCGGAACGGCACCGACAATGCACGCCGAGCTGAACTCGCCGAGCGTTTGTCGCCCGAGCAGTTGACCGACTTCCGCTCCGAGCACTCCCTTGCGTTTCAGCTGGGCGGCTACCTCTGTTGCGCGCAGACTGTCGCCGCCGCGCTGAAAGAAGTTGTCGTCTCGGCTTGTGATCGGCGTTCCGAGCACGTCGGACCACACCTCGGCGACCAGCTGTTCGACCGGGCTCAGCCCGGCGGCCGGCTGCCGGGTTGTCACCGCTTTCGCGAAAGTCTCCACTTCGGTGGCGGCCCTACGACGATCGACCTTGCCGTTTCCGGTGAGCGGCAGCTCGGTGCGGTAGACGAACGATTTCGGAATCATGTAAGGCGGTAACCGAGCCGCGAGGTAGGCGCGCAGCTCGACCGCGGCCGAATCAGTGAATTCGGTGACTTCTAAAGCACCGCAAACCGAGACGACGACCGCGCCCAACGCCGTGTTTCCGTGAATCGGCACCACCGCAGCGGTGTCGACCAAGGGGTGCCCGCGCAAAACGTACTCGATCTCACCACACTCCACACGGTGGCCACGGATCTTGACTTGCGAATCGACGCGCCCCAGAAACTGCAACGTGCCGTCGTGCCAGTAACAACCGAGATCGCCGGTCCGGTACCACCGGCACCCCGTCTCGTCCACCACGAACCGCTCGGCGGTAAGCGCGGGCGCGTTGTGATAGCCATGTGCAACACCCGCCCCACCGATCCACAACTCACCTTCGACGTAGTCGGGGCGGTCGTGGCCGACGTTGTCGACAACCCGAAACATCTGGTTGGACAACGGATACCCGTACGGGACCGACACCCAGTCGGGGTCGACGTCGACCCTTGGCGGCAAGACGAACTCGTTGGACCAAATCGCGGCCTCGGTCGCCCCACCCATCGCGACCAGGCGCGCACCCGGGGCGGCGTGGTGCAGCCGCCGTGGCATGTCCAGCGGGATCCAGTCGCCGGAGAGAAACACCGACCGCAAACTCGGCAGCACGGCGGGTCCCTCTCCCGCCGCGATCAGCAACATGTCCATCAACGCGGGAACGGAATCCCATACGGTGATCGCAAATTCGGCGATCAACGCGTTCCAGCGGAATGCGTCGCGACGGGACCGCTCCGATATGGTCACCACACTGGCGCCACAGCTGAGCGGACCGAAAATGTCGTACACACTGAGGTCGAAGTCCAACGCCGACACCGCCAGCAGTGAATCGGTGCTGCCGATCCGGTTGCGCCGGTTCACGTCGACGATCGTGTTCAGCGCGGCCGCATGGGAGACCAGCACGCCCTTCGGTTCGCCGGTGGAGCCGGATGTGTAGATCACGTAGGCCGTACTGTCCGGCTCCACACGAACCGGCTCCCTCGGAGCACACCGGATCATCGACCCGATGTCGTGAACCGGCGGGCCGGCTTGGGCCACCTTGTTTTCCGCGTGTTTCGAGCGGATCAACCCCGACATGCCGGATAGAGCGCAAATGCGGGCGAACCGGTCGTCGGGCTGGTCCACACCAACCGGGAGGAAGCTGCAGCCGGCCATCAACACCCCGAGCACGGCTACGACCTGAGCGGGACCCTTTGCCAGCTGTATTCCGATGATCGAGCCCGGGGCATGGCGATCGGCCAGCACCCCTGCGGCTCTGCGCGCAAGCTCGTCGAGTGCGCCGTAGGACAACTGCGAGTGTGCCGCCGCGATCGGGTCACCGTAGGGTCGGCCGTCGAATTCTCCTGCCGCCCAGCGCAGCGCGATCCGGGTTGGATCGCCCTGAGCCTGCGCGCGGAACGCCTCGTAAAGCAGCCCGTCGGGCCTCGGGGCGGCGGCGGCGTTGCGTTGTCGGCGGATCAGTCGCGAGTGCTGCGGCAGTTCGATTATCGGGGGCGCGGACCAGTCGCGAGTGCCCAGACTTTCTAGCAGGTGGATGTAGGCACCGAACATGTCCGCGACGACACCGGGCGGAAAACAGCCCGCACGGTAATCCCACGACACGATGAGGGTGTCTGAGGCATCGGAGACGGCGCCCACTTGATTGTCGATGATCACCTGAGGTGTCCTCGATGCCATTTCTCCTGGGAAACCCAGTGTTTCGGCGTCGCGTTGCTGCAAGACAGTTGTGTCAGCCACGTAAGTGAACACGACCGGGGCGATTCCGCTGTGCCCGGTACCGGACTGCAGCTGGGCCGCCAGCAGCTCGGTGGATTCGGGCGCTGTCAGCGCCGCGCGCAGGCCCCGCTGAGCGCTGCGGGCCTGGTCGGCGAACCCAGTCGGCTCGTCGACACCGGCTCGATAGAGACGGGTCTTGGTGAAATCACCGATCACGTCCGAGACGCCCGGCGGACGACCGAAAGTCGTCACGTTGATCAGGAAGCCGTCGGTGCTGCTCCAGTGTCGCAGCACCAGGGCGTAGGCGGCCAGGAACGCCGCCGCCCGGGTGACACCGTGGGACCGGCATGCCGCATCGAGGGCGGTGAGCGCCGTGGTGCCCAGCGTGTGTTGCTCACGGCGGAAAGAGCCCGAAGAAATTTCGCGTTCCTCGGACCGGGGCAGCTGCGGGCACTCGGGGAGCCGTTCGACGGCCTCCGCCGGCAGCGACGGCCGAGACGAGATCGGCCGGACAAGATCACCGAAAGTCGCCGACACGGCGGGCAGTTCGTCGCCGCGGTACAGCGCGGCCAGGTCATGCAGAAAAACACCGATGCTGGTCAGATCGGCGATGATGAGATCGACCGCGAAATGCACGATGCAATGATCGGGTAAGCGGGTCAGTTCGACCCGCCAGGTGTCTCCGGTTTCGATGTCGAATCGGTGCGAGCGCAGCCTGTTGCGGACCTCGTCGAGGTGCCCGTCGCACGTCGCGTCGGCAGCCTCGGTCAGATCGTGTACCCGCAAGGGGGCGTGGATGTTCTCGGGCGCGATACGACATCGGTTGAAGTCGGGAAACCTACTGCGCAGCATTGGGTGTCGGTGCGCCAACGCGTCGAGCGCAGCGTCGAGCCGACGCGGCTCGACGGTGGCGCCACCGAGTTCGAAATAGGTTTGGCAGCCCACTCCGCCGAGTGGTTGTTCTGCACCCCGGCCGATCCAGTACGCGCGTTGCAGTGCTGTGGTGGTGAATGTGTCTGATCCGGTTGGCTTTTGCGCCGGCCTCTGTGGTGAGGCGTCGTAGAGCTGCTGCCAATTGTCCAGCCTCGGTTCGGCATACAGATCGGCGAAGTCCAGGTGCCGTGCACGCCCTGCCGACCATTCGACAACCTGCGCGGTCATCATCGAGGTCAGCCCCAGTGCGGTCAGATCGGCGTCACCATCGAGTTCTTGAACGCGTACGCCGAGCAGGCGAGCGACGCATTGGGCCAATTCGGTCGCCGGCCGGTCGGCGCTCGACGGTTCGGGTCGGGTCGAACCCTGGTAGACGACGTCGAATTCTCCGGCATTGAGCATGCTAAACGTCTTGCGGCGCCTGATCTTTCCGGACGTTGTCCTGGGCAGCACGCGGGGGCGCACCCATACGATGCGCTCCGGTGCGGTCTGGTGTACCGCGAGAATTCTGCGGCGCAGTATTCGGCTCATGTCGTCAAGGTCTTCGGCGGGGGCTTCGGTCTCCACGACCAGCCACCACTCGTCGGCTGCCGTGGATTCCTCGGGCTGGACTGCGCAAGCGCCTCCACTTTCAACACCGCAGCGCGCCTCTTCCACGGTCGACTCGATGTCGTTCGGGAAGTAGTTGCCGCCACCGACGATGATCAGGTCCCGATACCTTCCGCAGATGTACATTTCGCCGGCGCTCCGAAATGCAGCGTCACCCGTGCGAAGGTAGGGCCCCATACCGTCTGCAGTCCTGGCACCGAATGTTTCTGCAGTCTGCTCCGGCCGGCGCCAATATCCTTTCGGCAGCCCGGTTCCACCTACCCAAACCTCGCCGACTTCGCCGTCGGCGACGACTGCGCGTCGCTCCGGATCGACGATGCGCACATCCCAACCCAATGTGTTGTCACCACAACTCACCAGCGTGCGTGCGCGCCGACTTTCTGCGGATTGCCCGCTGACCTCGACCGCCCGCCCACGGTTGAGTTGCTCGGCATCGAAGCTCGCCTGCACCCAAAGCCGGGGGTTGCATGTCCCGGTGACTGCCAGTCCGGCTTCGGCGAGCCCGTATTGGGGCGCCATCGCATCGGCTCGGCAGCCGGCCGGCCCAAACTTCGCGACGAAGTCGCGCAGAGTGGAGGGGCGAACGGGTTCCGCGCCATTGGTTGCCAGGCGCAGGCAGGAGAGGTCGAGGGATTCGATCGCTGCGTCATCGAAAGCGTCGATGCAGCGTCGGTAACCGAAATCTGGCCCGGCGATCCAGTTCCCGCGCACCTCGTCGACGGTTTCCAGCCAGATGCGCGGGTTGCGCACGAAGTCTATGGGCGGGATGACGGTCGCGGTCCCACCGGTGGCCAGCGTCAGCAGGACCCCCCAGAAGATGCCCAGGTCGTGATACAGGGGCAGCCAACTGACGGTGTGTATGTCATCGGGGCGATTCCACAGCGCCAAGGCGATAGCGCGCTGATGCAGCATCGACTCGTGAGTGTTGACGATCCCCTTCGGCTCCCCGGTCGAGCCCGAGGTGTACTGCAAGAACGCGACTTGTCCGGCGGTGAGTACCGCGTCGGCGGGTGGTCGCCGCGAGCCTTCGGCGGTGGAGTCCGGAGTCCGGACGACAAGCCCGCCCAGCAAGGCATCGCGTCCGAGCGCGTCGACAAGGTCGGCACTGGTGTACACGGCCGACGGTTCGCAGTCGCGCAGTATGTGCCGGGCGCGTCCGAGAAACCGTTCGGGCGCATCGGCGGAGGGCAGATACAGCGGAACCGGGATGAGCCCGGCTGCCAGCGCGGCGACGAATCCAGCCACGTAGTCGGCGTCGCCGGCCTGGGCCATCACCACACGCCCGCCGGACGGGAGATCGGCGAAGGCGCCGTCGCGAATCCGGCAGACGCGGTCCCACAGCCGCCGATAGGTCCACACATCCGTTCCGGCCATGTCGACCATCCGGAGCGCGACCGCGTCGGGACGGCGGCCGACCCACTCGGCGATCACATCGTGGACGAGTCGATCATCCGTTGGCGCACTGGGCCCGTCGTGCTCGAACCGACCACTTCGGGTTCCAGACTCCGGTGTCCCGGTCGCCGCGAACACCATCCCTTACCCCTCCGATCGGAGTCGATGCGGGCGAGCTGGCCAGCTTTCGGCCACATACCCGCCTACCACAGGCCACACCTTTGCCATGTAATCCGTGCAGCTGACAAGAGGTAACCCTGGGCGCAAGTTCTTACATGCAAATGATATGCAGAACGGCTTCTTCGTAGCGGCGCTGGCGGCGAGACAGAGCCGAAAGGCGCCAATCCGACCACCATCGACGACGCCTTAGCGATGCCGGTGATGAGCCGGCGACGCGCCGAACGGAGGCCTGCCGACATCGAGCCAGGATTTAGCTGAGCAGGCTGCCGCCGAGCGCTTGCCCAAAGATATCTATCAGACCCGCGGTGGCACCGATCGGACCTACCGGGATTCCGGGGACAGCGATGATGTCGCCGGCGCCTTCGTCGGGCGGGATGAGGCTGAGATCCAGACCAAGGGAGTTGAAGAGCGAGCCACCGGTGCCGTAGTACATGGGGCCGTTGACACCGGTGATCACCTGCCCCGGGCTGAACAGCCCGCCGAAAGCGACGCTGAGGCCGTTGAGTTGCTCTCCACCGTCGTCGCCCGCACTGACGAACGGGTTGAAGATCGGTGCCAGCGGGTCGAGGTTGAGGGTGGCGCCGTTGAAGAACGCGTTGGTGACGGTGGCGGGCGTGTCGAGAAGCGCAGCGAGGTCGGCCACCGGATGCGGAGTGGCACCGGTGAGGTCGGCGAAGATGGCGTGTCCTTCGTTGAACAGCGCCACGGCGGGGCTGACCACCGGACCCAGCGCCCCGATGAGCACCCCGCTCAACGGTGACGCGGAGAAATTAGCCAGCGCCGACACCAACGCACCCTCCGGACCGGACGGCGGCGTGAAATCCCCGGTGCCAACAAGACCCTGGTAAACATGGAGATGTATATCAGGGACGAGTGTGCCGTTATCAGGGCCGGCGGTTATCGTTGTGACACCACCAAGGGTGTGGTTCACCACGGCGGACTGGACATCGGCGGGCGCGCCGACCAGTGCCACCGACTGCAGCGCGGTCTGCAGGTTGCCGACAAACGCTCCGGGATTAGTCGTAAGCAGTCCGAACTCAGTGGAGATGCCAGCAGACAGACTCTTCAGGGCCTGCTGAGAGGCAGCGAACACCGTCTGCGCGTTGGTGGCCGTGGTCGAGGCGAGCGTTTGGTAGGGGGCGGCGACGGCGGCGCCGAAGCCATTAAGCCCCTGGAGCAGGGCGGGTGCGGCAGCGGGTGCACCGGTGATGGCCCCGGTTGGGACGCCGA
>NZ_DATJYB010000569.1:0-2067 GCF_035499775.1 Mycobacterium sp.
CGATAGATCGCCCCTGATCAGTCTCAGTAAGACCCGGTGCGTCGCCGCGCTGGGCCACGTCCTCCGAGATGGTGTATGAAATGGCCACCTCGCGACCTATTTCCATTAAGCAGGAATTGCCTCTACTGTCAATCCAGACTCACTAATGCTATTCTTTCCCATATCGGCCTGGGCTGCCTTCCGGCAGGCGGCGAGGATTTCCAGGCCCATATAGCGGCGCGACTCGCGCACGGGCCACCGGTGGGAGCGTCTGCAGGTTGCATTCGAGCAGGTCGGTGCATACGTCGTAGGCCACGACCCTGGTGATCCGCGGTTCGGCCGCGCCGCCGGATGGCCAGGCAGCCGCCCAGCGAGCTGCCGATCAGCGCTGCCTGGTGCAGGCCGAAGTGATCGAGCACGGCGCCGACCGCGCGATGCCACTCCGTGGTGAAGATCATCCCGCTGTCCTCGAGGGCGGCGCCCTGGCCGGGACCGTCGAAGGCGATCACCTGGTAACCGGCATGCGTGATGGCCAGCATCATCGCGAAACGGTCCTCGAGGTACCCGTCGAATCCGCCGGTGATCAGGACGCTGCCCCGGTCGGGCCGGCCCAGCCGCAAGGCCGGGAGCACACCACCGGCGTAGGGGACGGCGTCGTACTGGCCGGGGCCGATGCCGTAGACCTCCCGCACCAGTTCCAGGAACCGGGTTTGGGTCGGTGTCTTGCGCTCGTCGCCGACGGGCAGGAAGAAGTCCGCGGCTCGCAGGCAGAACGCCGCGTCGCGGCGGCGGCCCTGCGCGAGCAGCTTGTCGGCGAGGGCGAGGAACTCGCCGATGAACTGGTCGTAGTTGCTGATCCCGACGGCGACCTCGGCGACGTCGGTCAGCGCCTGCGGCGTCATCGCGGACAGCCACCGGTTGAGCTGGTAGTTGATCGAGCCGTCCGGGTGCAGGTTCACGAACCCGGGCGGGCCGTTCAGCGCGTCGACCGAAGCGATCGCCGATGCGGTGCTTGGCGCGATGCTCATGGCTCCTCCTCTAAGGCAAGCGTCTCTGCTTTAAGGACACGCCTAATGCAAGTCGAACTGTGATAAGACTGTGGTGATGACGGCAACCACACCCAGCCGCCGACCCGGCGGGCGCAGCGCACGGGTCCGTGCGGCCGTGCTCGCGGCGACGACGCAGGCGCTGCTGGAGCACGGCCTTGACGAACTGTCGGTCGCTGACGTCGCTCACCGTGCCGGAGTCCATGAGGTGTCCATCTACCGGCGCTGGGGAACGCGGGCCAACCTGGCGCTGGACGCCGTGCTGGCCGAGATCCGCACCGTCGTGCCCGAACCGGACACCGGGTCTCTTCGCGGCGACGTCCGCGCGCTGCTCTACGAGATCCGGGAGCTGGTCACCAGCCCGCTCGGCCAGACCCTGCTCCAGTTGGCCGTGCGACCCGACCTCGGCGAGTACCGGCCGGCCCGGGACGCCTTCTGGGCAGCACGCCTCGCGGTCGCCGGCCGCGTGCTCGAGCGCGCCGAATCCCGCGGCGAACTACAGCCAGGCCTCGATCGGCACGTGGCCGTGGAAACCCTTGTCGCACCGCTAAGCCTGCGCATGTTGCTCACCCGGGAACCGCTCGACGACGCCTTCATCGAGGCGGTGGCCGACCTGGTCACCGGCGGGATCCGGCGCCGACGGTGACGTCGATGGCCGCGTCGGCGAAGGCGATGATGTCCCAGCGGTGCGTGGTGTTGCTCATCACGGCGGCGCCGTGGCCGTCGCGCGGATGCAGACGCAGCAGGTTCCAGTAGCCCATGCCACCGCCGAACTGCCAGACGCCCCGCGCATCATGAAACGGGCGGAACCAGCCGAGGCCGAAATCGTACGGGCGGCCGCCGGTGCTGATGTCGGACATCGCTTCGACCGAGCCGGGGCGCAGCAGGCCGAGCCCGTCGACGCTGCCGCGGTTGGCGTGCAGCGCGACCAGCCGGGCGACGTCGGTGACCGGGCCGATCAGCCCGCCGTAGGCGGCGCCGTCGAGGTCGAACGCCTCCAGCGCCACGTACCTGCCGGTGCGTCGGCCCAAGATCCCGTGCG
>NZ_DATJYB010000570.1:0-23433 GCF_035499775.1 Mycobacterium sp.
TCCTCACCCCATACCCCATATTGGTGGTAAGGGGTGCCACCGCCCGAGCCGGGTCCAGGGTGCCCTCGTGTCACAGCACGGATTCCAGGTCCGCGCCGCGGACCAACCGCATGTCGAGGTAGACCTGCCCGCCGATCTCACCGCAGCCGTGGATGGGCACCACGTGCGGCTCGCGCAGCCGTCCGGCCGTCCAAGCCTCCCGGAACAACCGCTCCCGGAACACTGGATCCTGGTAGTAGGTGCTGCCCAGCAGTCGTATCAGCCGATACGGCGCGAACAGCGAACCGACCCGGGAGCCAGCCGGTTGGCCGGCCGCCGAATCCTCGACCACACCCGGCCTTAGCAGCCCAGCGCCGGACGGGCCGCGGGGTCGCAGTCGTCGAGCAGATCCAGGCAACGCAGGTACTCGGGGGTCTCTCCGATGGCGTCCGCGGCACGGGCCAGCGCCGCCACGCACCGCAGGAAGCCCCGGTTGGGCTCGTGCGAGTACGGCACCGGCCCGAACCCCTTCCAGCCGTTGCGGCGCAACTGATCCAGGCCGCGGTGATAGCCGGTGCGGGCATAGGCGTAGGCGGTGATGGCCTTGTCGTCGGCCAGCGCCTGCTCGGCCAACGCCGCCCAGGCGACCGACGCCGACGGATGTGCGGCGGCGACGATGCCCGGGTTTTCGTTGGCGAGAAGCTCCTCCTCGGCCTCGCTATCGCCAGGCAGCAGGATCGGATCGGGTCCCAGGAGATCACCCATCGGCGTCATGGCGTCTATTTTGCCGGTCGCTCCCCGGGCGACCTAGCTCGGCCACCGCCCCAAGCCGGGACGCGGTCGCTATTCTCAACCCATGCGCAATGCACCCGAGCCCGACCGCGGCGCCCCGCTGAACCCAGGCGACCCGGCCGGTGAGCGGACCGGCCCTGGCGCGCCTGGCGCTGAGAACCAACCTTTGCTGCCCACCGACCCCGAGACCGAGACCGTGGTGATCAAGCCCGACATGGACACGGATTGCGATACGAATCCGGACGGGCTGCGCGAACGCCGCTTCACCGCACCCGGATTCGACGCCAAGGAGACCCAGGTCATCCCGACCGGTTCGGACCCCGAGACCGAGGTCATCCCGACCCGCAAGGGCGCCCCGGCGCCCCCGGCGAAACCACCGGTGGCGCCGACACAGCCGGCCCCGTCGGTGCCAGGGTTGCCTCCGAAAACTGCTGTACCACAATCGATCCCGGCTCGGCCCGGAGCAAAGTTACCGGCGTCCAGCAACCGCCGGCTGGGTTGGGTCCTGGCGATCGTTGTCATCGTGTTGGCGGTGACGGCGATCGCGATCCTGCTTGCCGTGCTGTTAACCCGCATGCACCACCCGAAAGCCTCGCAGGAAGAGCGGGTGCGACAGACCATTAGGCAACTGGACACCGCGTTGCAGTCCGGCGACCTGGCAACGCTGCGCAGCATCACCTGCGGCGCCACCCGCGACGGCTACGTGGAGTACGACGAGCACTCCTGGCAGGAGACCTACCATCGGGTTGCGGCGGCCAAGCAAATTCCGGTGATCGACACCATCGACGAGGTCGTGGTCAACGGCCAGCACGCCGAGGCAAACGTCACGACGTACATGGCCTACGACCCGCAGGTCCGCTCGACACGCAGCTTCGACCTGCAGTTCCGCGACGACCAGTGGAAGGTCTGCCAGTCGCCCAGCGGCTAGTTGCGCGAGCCTGTTAGGTCAGCTGCTCAACGATTTCCCGGCGCAATGCAGGTCGTTGCAGGCCTCGATCACGCGCTCGGTCATGCTGGCCTCGGCCTTCTTGAGGTAGCTGCGCGGGTCGTAGACCTTCTTGTTGCCGACCTCGCCGTCGACCTTGAGCACGCCGTCGTAGTTGCTGAACATGTGGCCGGCGAGTGGCCGGGTGAACGCGTACTGGGTGTCGGTGTCGACGTTCATCTTGACCACGCCGTAGCGCAGCGCCTCTTCGATTTCCGACTTCAGCGAGCCCGAGCCGCCATGGAACACGAAGTCGAAGGGCTTCGAACCCTCCGGCAGTCCGAGCTTAGTGATCGCGACCTTCTGGCCCTGGTCGAGAATGTCGGGCCGCAGCTTGACGTTGCCGGGCTTGTAGACGCCATGCACATTGCCGAAGGTGGCGGCCAGCAGGTACTTGCCGTGCTCGCCGTGGCCGAGCGCGTCGATGGTCTTATCGAAGTCCTCCGGCGTGGTGTACAGCTTGTCGTCTATCGCACCCTCGACGCCGTCCTCCTCGCCGCCGACTACGCCGATCTCGACCTCGAGGATGATCTTGGCCGCCGCGGCCTCCTTGAGCAGCTCCTGGGCGATGGCGAGGTTCTCGTTGATCGGCACCGCCGAGCCGTCCCACATGTGCGACTGGAACAGCGGATTCTTGCCGGCCGCCACCCGCTCAGCCGAGATGGCCAGCAACGGGCGCACGTAGGTGTCGAGCTTGCCCTTGGGGCAGTGGTCGGTGTGCAGCGCCACGTTGATCGGGTACTTGGCGGCGATTATGCGGGTGAACTTGGCCAGCGCCACCGCGCCGGTGACCATGTCCTTGACCCCGAGGCCCGATGCGAATTCCGCGCCGCCGGTGGAGAACTGGATGATGCCGTCGCTTTCCGCGTCGGCGAAGCCTTTGATGGCGGCGTTGACGGTCTCCGAGGAGGTGCAGTTGATAGCCGGGAAGGCGTACGAATTCTCTTTGGCACGTCCCAGCATCTCGGCGTAGACCTCGGGCGTTGCGATGGGCATGACATTCCCTCCTTGGGGGGCCTACTGAGAAGACTGAGTCTCCTCAGTATTGCAACGCCGGTATGTTGAAGCATCATGAGCACCACCGTGGTGGCGTTGGGGAACATCCTCGACCCGATGTACTGGCTCGGTAAGAACGGCGTCTTCGGCTCCGCGGTGCTGCCCGGGATCCTGGTCATCATCTTCATCGAGACCGGCCTGCTGTTTCCATTTCTGCCCGGGGAGTCGCTGCTGTTCACCGGCGGCCTGCTGGCCGCACACCCGGATCCACCGGCCAGCATCTGGGTGCTGGCGCCGGCCGTGGCTGTGGTGGCGGTGCTGGGCGATCAGACCGGCTATTTCATCGGGCGGCGGATCGGTCCGGCGCTGTTCGACAAGGAAGATGCCCGGTTCTTCAAGAAGCACTACGTCACCGAGTCGCACGCGTTCTTCGAGAAGTACGGGCCCTGGGCGATCATCCTGGCCCGCTTCGCGCCGTTCGTGCGGACGTTCGTCCCGGTGGTGGCCGGGGTGTCCTATATGCGCTATCCGGTATTTCTGGGGTTCGACATCGTCGGCGGTATCGCCTGGGGCGGCGGTGTGACCGTGTTGGGCTACTTCCTGGGCAACGTGCCGTTCGTGCACAAGAACCTGGAAAGCATCATCCTGGGGATCCTGTTCGTCTCGCTGTTGCCGGCGCTGATCTCGGTCGTCCGGGTCTACCGGTCGCGGCGCCGCGCACCCAAGCCAGAGCTCACGGGCGAGCCCGATCCAGCGGCGCTACCCGAGTAGTAAGGCCGATGGCCGGCTGGGGCGCGAGGGCGCCCGATATGCCAGCCAAACCCGCATTCCCCCTGTACATATGAGCGAACTCGCGACGGGGGGCGTGGCGGTCTAGTCCTCGTCGACGTCGCTGGCCGCGTGGGCGGCTTCCATCAACATCCACCCGGAAAGCTGCACCGACAGGTCGCGTTCGGCGATTTCGGAGGGGTTGACCGCGCCCTGGACGAACTGCGCGGTCTTGCCGTCCGCGGTGGGCAACTCGGCGTCGCGGTCCCAGAACGCCCCGAACACGGGCAGCCCGTCGACCGTTTGCCGGTGGTCCCACGCCGACTCCGCCGAGGACAGCACCAATGAGCGGGCGCTGCGGCGGGCGGAAATGTCGGCCGGCGAGTCGCCTGGCAGCGTGGTGGCAACCAGCGCGAGGTAGCGGACGGTGACGCCGGGGAACAGTCCGCCGTCCCCGCCGCCGCCGCTCTGCAGCACACCCGAGGGCGCCATGTGCTCGGTAATGGCCTTCAACAGTCGATGCACCCGTTCCGCGTGCCGCTCGTTGCCGGTGCGCGCCGCCAGCTCGGTTTCCAGCCCGAGCACGACGCCCTGGCAGTAGGTGTACTGCGCGCGGACCAGCGAGCCACCCTTGATGCCGTCGAAGACCAGGTGTGTGTCCGGGTCGATCAGCGTGCGGTCGATCCAGTCGCCCATCTGCTCGGCCCGCTGGAGCCGGTCGCCGTAGCGGGTCAGGAAAATCCCCGCCGGGCCGTTGGCCGGGGCGTTGAAGAACTGGTCCTGCTTGCGCCACGGGATACCACCGCCGTCCTCGGGCACCCAGGCCTTGACGAGCTGGTCGGTGAGCTTGGGCAGCGCTCGGCGGCGCTCGACGCCGGCCAACCGGGCGGCCCGTTCCAGCGCCAGCGCCAGCCACGCCATGTCGTCGTAGTAGTTGTTGGTCCAGGAGAAGTTGTTGCGCACCCAGTGCGAGCGGATCTGCCGGTCGATCCTGGTGCGCCGCTCCGGCTGCGGATCACGGACCTGTGCGTCGACCAGGCAATCCAGCAGATGTGCTTGCCACCAGTAGTGCCAGGTGCCGAACAACCGGTCTTTTCGGTCCGACGGCCAGGCGACCACTCCCAGTTGGGTTCCGGGCAGCGCCCACAGCCTCTTCAGGTGCCGTTTCGTGACGGCGGCTTCCGCGCTGGCCGCCCGATTGGCCCAAAGCTGATCCATACCTACCGATCCTGCCCTAGCCCGCGGTCGGCCCGGCCGACGAGTGCCGCGTCGGATGCACAAAATCGCCGAAGAGCCGGCCGCGGGCGTCGCGACCGGCTCCGGCCGCGGAGCTGCCGGGAGCGGCATTCTCGGCCGGCTGATCCCGGCCGATCACAGTATTAGGGGCAGTAAGCCGATTCCGCGGCGCTGACGGCGGCTGTGGCGTCCTGGTAGGTAGCGTTGGAGAACTTGGTCTGGACGACTTTAGCCAGGTCGTCGGGGGTCATACCCTGGCTGCGGTCCGCGCAGATGGCGTGTCCGAGCGCGATCATGGTGTCCTTGTCACCAGTGAAGCCAAGCTTGGACATTTGAGCCAGATACGAGTCGTCGTCGGCGACGGCGATCCCGCTATTCAGGGATAAAGCGGCAGCAGCAACGGCGGGAATACACAGCAGGCGCAGTTTGCGAACAGACATCAGGCTCGTCTCCTTATGTCGGTGAGGGGTGCGACCGCATCATTATGCGGTTCCCAACACCGCAACGCGCGGCGAAGTGGAGAAGCCGGCTTCAACTAGCCAGCGCCTCGAAGAGCTGTTGCAGGCCGGCCAGCGAATGCGCCGGCAGGAACAGGTCGCAATAGGGCAGCGCGGCCGCCATCGACCCGGCCAGCGGCTGGAACGCGCTGTGCGCCGCACGCGGATTGAGCCAGACCAGCAGCTGGGCGCGGCGACGCAGTCGGGCCAGCGCGTGCTGCAACACGTCGGGCGGGTCGCTGTCCCAGCCGTCGGAGGCGATGATCACCACCGCGCCACGCAGTGCGTTGCCGTGCGGCGGGGCCAGCAGGGCGCCGATGCTGCGGCCGATGAAGGTGCCGCCATACCGGTCGGTGACCTTGGTGTTGGCACGTTCCAGGGCCACCTCGGCCGAGCGGTGAGACAAGACCGCGGTGAGCCGGGTCAGCGACGTCGAAAATGCGAACACCTCGGGACGGATCCGGGCCTGGCGCAGCACCGCGGCCCGCATCAGGTGCAGGTAGATCGCGGCGTAGGGCTGCATGGAGCGGCTGACGTCGCAGACCAGGACGATCCGCCGCGGGCGGCGGCGCGGCCGGGTGCGCGCCAGGGTGAGCGATTCCCAGCCCGTCCGGCGCGACGCGTTCATCGTCGCCCGCAAGTCGATGCGCTTGCCGTGCGGGCTGCGCTCCAACCGCAGGCTGCGGCGCCGCGGCCAGCGCTGGACGGAGGCTTCCAGCCACGAGCCGAGCCGGCGGAGGTCCTCGGGGTCGAATTGGTCGAACGGTTCGTCGGCCAGGGCGGCGATGCGGCTGGGCAGCAGGTCGGGCACCAGGACGTTCGTGTTGGCGACGCCGCCCTGGTCGGTGACGGTCCGGGTGACCCACGGCAGCTTTTCGGCGCTCGCGTTCGAGCTGCCGGCGGCGGGCTGCACGATGCCGGCCGCGGGTGTCTTGGGGCCCGCGATCGGCAGGACCGACTCGGCGCTTCTGGTGTCGCCGGGCTGGATGCTCCCGAACACCTCCTGCAATACCGCGTCGAAGCCGGCGAGGTCCTCCATCCGGTTGACCAGGCTGAGCCGCGCCGCCCAGTACATCGCCGACGTGGTCTGCGGTACCAGGTATTGCAGTGCCTGCGCGAAAGTTGCTTGGCCGCTTGCGGATACCGACACACCGGCCCTGCGCAGGCGCGCCACCAACGCGGCCGCGAACGCCGCCAGGTCGACGCCCCGCAGCAGCAGAGGTGCGCTCATGGTTTTAGCGCCTGATCTAGCGCCGGCGGCGCAGCAGCCAGGCCAGCACCAGCAGCGCGACCACGGCCAGCGCCGCGCCACCGTACTTCTTGAGCTGGTCGCCACCGGCGAGCTCGAGCAGATCGATCGGCGCGGGCTCGGGGGCGCCGGCTTGACGAGCGCCGTTGCTTGTCGGCGTGCCCGGCGCCGCGACGGTGGTCGGGGCCGCTGCCACGTCTGGGCCGGCACTGTCGGCAGCCAGTTTCGCTTCCAGCGAGTCGACGAACTGGCCCAACAGCTTCTCCGACACCTGCTGCAGCATTCCGCTGCCGAACTGGGCCAGCTTGCCGACGATCTTCAAATCGGTGTCGACGGTGACGTGGGTGCGCTCCCCGTCCTCCTGCAGCTGGGCGGTGACCGTGGCGGCCGCGTTGCCGGTGCCCCGCGACTCCTTGCCCTTGGCGTCGATGACGGCACGGTGCTGGGCGCGGTCCTGCTCGATGAACCGCACCTTGCCGCTGAATTCGCTGGTGACCGGCCCGACTTTGATCTTGACCTTACCGACGTAGTCGTCACCCTCGTGGCTGACCAGCTGCGCCCCCGGCATCAGCGGGATCACCTGCTCCAGGTCACACAGCACATCCCAGGCCTGCTCAACCGGCGCGCTGACGGTGAACTGGTTGGCGATCTTCATCCTCTAACGTCCTCTCAGGTAGGGCTGTACTCGATAAATGCTTCGCGAATCAGGGCGCGATCGTCGGGCGTCTTGGCCAGCGCCCCGAGACTGACCAGCGCCCTCTCGACCTGCGCGTCCACCAGGTCGGCGACACCCAGCGACACCAGCGCGGCGACCCAGTCGATAGTCTCGGCCACGCCCGGTGGCTTGTCCAGGTCGAGATCCCGTGCGCTGCCGATGAACTGGGTGGCATGCTCGATCAGCGGCGCGGTCGCCCCCGGCACGGTCCGGCGCACGATCGCGGCCGCCCGGGCCGGCTCAGGGTAGTCGATCCAGTGATACAGGCAGCGTCGCCGCAGCGCATCGTGCAGGTCGCGGCTGCGGTTGGAGGTGAGCACGGCGATCGGCGGACGCTCGGCGACAAAGGTGCCGAGCTCGGGGACGGTGACCGCGGACTCCCCGAGGAACTCCAGCAGCAGCGCCTCGAATTCATCGTCAGCTCGGTCGATTTCGTCGATCAGCAGCACCGGGGCGGTGGGCCCACGATGCCGCACGCACTGCAGGATGGGCCGGTCCACCAGGTACGTCTCCGTATACAGGTCGGCCTCTTGAATACCGGCCCCCTGTGCTTCGGCCAGCCGGATGGACAGCAGCTGACGTTGGTAGTTCCAGTCGTACAGCGCTTCGCTGGCCGTCAGCCCCTCGTAGCACTGCAGCCGAACCAGGGTGGTATCCAGCACCGCCGCAAGGGCTTTGGCTGCCGTCGTCTTGCCGACACCGGGCTCCCCCTCCAACAGCAGCGGCCTGCCGAGCGTGACCGCGAGGTAGATGGCCGATGCGGTCCCGGTGTCCAGCAAGTAGTCCTGCGCGTCGAAGCGGCGCACCACGTCGTCGGGATTCGTGAACATCACGACACCGACTCCAGCAGCCGCCGGTAGTCGTCCCAGGTGTCCACGTCGAGCGGAACCGGGCCCGCTGCGGGGAGTTCGCCCACCGGATGCCGGCCCGACTCCACCAGCTTCCACACGCCCTTGTCGCCGTGCAGTTGCGAGATCTCGTCAAACACATTGCGGCTCAACCAGAATGGATGTCCGATTCCATCGGTGTAGCGGCACACCATGATGTCGGTTTTCGGCCCTTGCGCGATCACCGCCCGCACGGTCGCCCGGTCCACCCGTGGTTGGTCGCCGAGCATCAGCACGATGCCGGCGGCTCGCGGATCCACCTGTCCGACCGCGACACGCAGCGAAGCCGAGCACCCGGTGCCGAAATCGTCGACAGCCACCACCTCGGCGCCGTCCAACGACACGGTGTCGCGCACCGCTCGGCCGGCACCGCCCAGTGTCACGATCAGCTGGTCGAACCCGACGCTGCGGGCGAGCTCCAAGGTCGCACCCAGCACCGTCGTATCACGATAGGGCAGAAGCTGTTTGGGCGTGCCCAGTCGGCTGGAGCTGCCGGCCGCCAGCACGACGCCGGCCACCCATGACCTGGTCACGTGCCGCCGTTCTGCGCCGCGAACGCGGTCCGGCATCCCGGACCGCAGAACCAGTAGTCCGTGTCGGCCAGGCGAAGATGTTCGGCGGCGGGTCCGGTGGTAACCGTCATGCCGCATACCGGGTCGACCGCCTGGTGCGGGCTCTCCATCGGCGCCGCAGGGGTCAGACTGCCGCTGCGGAGGGAGGCGATGAGTTCGGCCGCGATCGACACCGCGATCTCCGCCGGGGTCTTGGCGCCGATCGCCAGACCAACCGGGGTGTGGATACGGGCCCGCTCGGCGTCGGTGAGCTCGAGTTCGTTGAGGATCGAGGCGCCGCGTACCTTACTGGCGACCAACCCGATATACCCGACGCCGCTGTCGATTGCCGCACGGATCATTTCGGCTTCGGGTCCGCCGTGGCTGGCGAGAACGACGGCGGTGGTGTCGGCCAGGTCGGCCTCGCGCCGCGCGTCGTAACCCAGTACGCCGCAGAGCTGGAGCAGCGCGTCGGCGATCGGGGTGGCTCCGCAGATCCGGATCAGCGGCGGCGGCAACTGCGGCGTCAGGAAGATCTCCAGCGAGCCGCCGGACAGGCACGGATTGACCACCACGCATGCCCTGGGCGCCTCCGGGAAATGCACGTCGCCGTCGGGAAGCACCCGCAGCAGCACACTTTCACCGGCCTGCAACGCACCCAGCGCCGCCTTGCGCACCGAGTTCTGCGCGCACTGCCCGCCGACGAAGCCCTCGATTGTGCCGTCCGGCAACAGGATTGCCTCGTCGCCCGGGTTTGCCGAGGTGGGCGGGGCGGCGCGCACCACGGTCGCGCGCACGAACGGTGTGCGCGCCTCCAGCAGTTGCTGGGCCCTTTCGCTGATGGTCGTCTGCTTGATTGCGCCACTCCTCCTCGTCGCTCGTTAATCGCTCTGCATCGTCGCGGCGCTAAATCGGGGGCCTCGCTCTACCTTGCATGGCCTCCCATACCCGCGACGGCGTCAGCGGCATGTCGGCGTGCCGAACCCCGAACGGCGCCAACGCATCTACTACCGCGTTCACCACGGCCGGCGGCGATCCCACGGTCGCCGACTCACCGATGCCCTTGGCACCGATCGGGTGATGCGGCGACGGCGTCACCGTATGCCCGGTCTCCAGATGCGGCACCTCGAGGGCCGTCGGGATCAGGTAGTCCATCAGCGAGCCGCCCAGGCAGTTGCCGTCCTCGTCGAAGGCGATCATCTCCATCAGCGCCATGCCGATGCCGTCGACGATGCCGCCGTGTACCTGACCTTCGATGATCATCGGGTTGATCCGGGTGCCGCAGTCGTCGACGGCCAGGAACCTCCGCACCTTGACCACCCCGGTGCCCGGATCGACATCGACCACACAGAAGTACGCGCCGTACGGGTAGGTGAGATTCTCCGGGTTGTAGCAGATCTGGGCGTCCAGGCCGCCTTCGATGCCTTCGGGCAGGTCGCCGGCGCCGTGTGCGCGCATCGCGACGTCCTGGATGGTCACCGCCGCCGACGGGTCACCCTTGACGTGGAATTTGCCCTTCTCCCAATCCAAGTCGGCGACCGAGACTTCCAGCATGCCCGACGCGATGATCTTGGCCTTGTCGC
Source organism: Mycobacterium sp. (assembly GCF_035499775.1). Taxonomy (GTDB): domain Bacteria; phylum Actinomycetota; class Actinomycetes; order Mycobacteriales; family Mycobacteriaceae; genus Mycobacterium. The sequence goes on from NZ_DATJYB010000570.1 coordinate 10,239, forward strand.
GCACCTTGCGCGCCACCAGGGCTGCGGCCGCGCCCGACACCGGCGTGGAGCGGCTACCGTAGGTGCCCAACCCGAAGGGCGTCTGATCGGTGTCGCCGTGCACCACGTCGATGTCGTCGGGCGGAATGCCCAGCTCTTCGGCGACGATCTGGGCGAACGTCGTCTCGTGGCCCTGGCCCTGGGTCTGAACCGAAAGGCGCACAACGGCTTTGCCGGTCGGGTGCACCCGCAGCTCGCAGCCGTCGGCCATGCCGAGGCCGAGGATGTCCATGTCTTTGCGCGGCCCCGCGCCGACAGCCTCGGTGAAGAACGACATCCCGATCCCCATCAGCTCGCCACGCTCGCGCCGCTCCTTCTGTTCGGCGCGCAGCGCGTCGTAACCGATCATGTCCATGGCCTTGCGCATCGTGGTCTCGTAGTCACCCGAGTCGTAGACCCAGCCGGTCTTGCTCTTGTAAGGAAACTGGTCGGGCTTCAACAGGTTTCGCAACCGCAGCTCGGCCGGATCCATCTTCAGGTCGAACGCCAGGCAGTCCACCAGTCGCTCCACGAAGTACACGGCCTCGGTGATCCGGAACGAACACGCATACGCCACACCGCCCGGCGCCTTGTTGGTGTACACCGCGGTCATGTGGCAGTAGGCGGCTTCCAGGTCGTAGCTGCCGGTGAATACGCCGAAGAAACCGGCCGGGTACTTCACCGGTGCCGCAGTGCCGTTGAATGCGCCGTGGTCGGCCAGCACGTTCGTCCGGATCGCCAGGATCTTGCCCTCTTTGGTGGCGGCGATCTCGCCGACCATGATGTAGTCGCGCGCGAAGCCGGTCGAGGTGAGGTTCTCGCTGCGGTCCTCCATCCATTTGACCGGTTTGCCCAGCACCAGCGAGGCCACGATCGCGCACACATAACCGGGATAGATCGGCACCTTGTTGCCGAAGCCGCCGCCGATGTCGGGCGAGATCACCTGGATCTTGTGTTCGGGCAGGCCGGCGACCAACGCGTACACCGTGCGGTGCGCATGCGGCGCCTGGCTGGTTGTCCACAGCCTCAGCTTGCCGGTGACCGGGTCCAAATCGGCTACCGCGCCGCAGGTTTCCATCGGCGCCGGATGTACCCGCGGGTAGACGATCTCCTGCTTGGCGATCACATCGGCCTTCGCGAACACCGCGTCGGTGGCGGCCGCATCACCGGTCTCCCAGTCGAAACAGTGGTTGTCGGTCTTGCCCTCGAGGTCGCTGCGGATCACCACCGTGGACGGGTCCAGCGCCTTGCGGACGTCCACGACCGGGTCCAGCGGGTCGTAGTCGACGTCGATGAGTTCCAGCGCGTCGCGCGCCGAATAACGGTCCTCGGCAACGACGAACGCCACTTCCTGCCCCTGGAAGCGCACCCTGTCGGTGGCCAGCACGGCCTGCACGTCGTTGGATAGCGTCGGCATCCAGGCCAGACCCTTCTCGGCCAGGTCGGCGCCGGTCACCACGGCCTTGACTTTCGGATGGGCAAGTGCCGCAGTCACATCGACGCCGGCGATGCGGGCATGGGCATACGGCGAGCGCAGGATCGCCAGGTGCAGCATGCCCGGCAGCACGATGTCGTCGACGTAGTTACCTCGGCCGCGGATGAACCGCGGGTCCTCTTTACGCAGCATCCGGCCATAGCCGCAAGGCTTTTGGTCGTTGTCAGCGGTGTCTTCGGGGGACGGCGGGCGGGATTGGATAGTTGTCATGCTTCGGCCTGCGCCTTCGAGTTGTTAGCGGCCCACTGGATGGAACGCACGATCGTCGTGTATCCGGTGCAGCGGCAGATCTGCCCCGAGATGGCCTCGCGGATGGTTTCCTCGTCGGGGTCGGGGTTGCGGTCCAGCAGCGCGCGGGCAGTGATCATCATTCCCGGTGTGCAGAAACCGCATTGCAGCCCGTGGCAGCGCATGAAACCTTCCTGCACGGGGTCGAGAGAACCGTCCGGACCCGCTAACCCTTCCACGGTGCGGACGCTGTGGCCGGATGCCATGACGGCCAGCATCGTGCAGGACTTCACCGGCACACCGTCGACGTCGACCACGCAGGTACCGCAGTTGCTGGTGTCGCAGCCCCAGTGAGTTCCGGTGAGCCGCAACTGATCACGCAGAAAGTGCACCAGCAGCATCCGGGGTTCGACGTCGGCGCTGACCGGTTCGCCGTTGACGGTCATGTTGACCTGCATGGCTTAGTTCCCTTCTGGGGCAGGCTGGTTGCGCACCCGCCCGGCGGCGGTGCGCAGCGTGCGGATGGTCAGTTCGGATGCGAGGTGCCGCTTGTACTCGGCGGTGCCGCGGATGTCGTCGACCGGGTCGCAGGCCTGCGCGGCCAGGCGGCCCGCTTCTGCGAACGTCTCTTCGGTGGCGGGCTTGCCGACCAGCCCCGACGCGAGCTCGGCCAGCGCGGCCGGGTCGGGATTCACCGCGGTCAGGCCCACCCGGGCGGCTGCTATCGCGTCGCCGTCCAAGGTGAGCGCCGACCCGGCAGCGGTGACGGCCCAGTCGCCGACCCGCCGCTCCACCTTCTGGTACGCACTGGATGTGTTGTGCCGCACCGGGATCCGTACCTCGATCAGCAGCTCGTTGTAGGCGAGCGTGGTCTCGTAGGGCCCGGCCAGGAAGTCGTCGATCGGTATCTCGCGTTCGCCGGACGGTCCGCGGGCCAGGCATACCGCGTCCAGCACGGCGCACACGGTGGACAGATCCTCGGCCGGGTCCGCCTGACACAGCGAACCACCGAGGGTGCCCCGATTGCGCACCACCGGGTCGGCGATCACCCGTTCGGCATCGCGGAAGATCGGGCACACCGCGGCCAGCGTGTCGGACTCCAGCAGCTCGCGGTGCCGGGTCATGGCGCCGATGCGCACCAGAGTCGGATCGGTGATCACGTATCCCAGCTCGGGCGCCAGGTCGTTGATGTCGACGAGGTACTCGGGGTTGGCGATGCGCAGCTTCATCATCGGCAGCAGGCTGTGTCCGCCGGCGATCACTCGCGCGCCGTCACCCAGCCGATCCAGCAGTCCGACGGCGTTGTCGACGCTGGTCGCGCGTTCGTATTCGAAGGGCCCAGGTACTTGCATGGGGCTCAGTGTCGGCCCGCCCCGAGGGGGGGTCAATATCGAGTTAAGTGATCCTTTAACTCGCTCTCTACCTGCGCGTCCAGCGCCTCTTCCGGAATATCGTGGTGGATCCGCCCGACGATTTCGGCCAGCCGGCGGCACCCGCCGCCCCAACGCAGGGCGATGACGTCGGCCGCGATCGAGACCGCCGTCTCCTCCGGAGTGCGGGCGCCGAGGTCCAGCCCGATGGGACTGGACAAGCGGCTCAGCTCGGCGTCGGTCAGCCCCGCCGCCCGCAGCCGATTCATCCGGTCGTCGTGGGTGCGGCGCGAACCCATCGCGCCCACGTACCCGACCTCGGGCAGGCGCAGCGCCACCTCGAGTACCGGGACGTCGAACTTCGGATCGTGGGTGAGCACGCAGATGACCGTGTGCCGGTCGATGGCACCCGCCTCGGCCTGGGCGGCCAGATACCGGTGCGGCCAGTCGACGACGACGTTGTCGGCCGTCGGGAAGCGCGCCTGCGTGGCGAACACCGCGCGGGCGTCGCACACGGTGACCCGGTAGCCGAGGAACGCTCCCTGCTGAGCCAGGGCGGCGGCGAAGTCGATGGCGCCGAACACCAGCATCCGCGGCTTCGGGGCATAACTCGACACGAAGACGTCCATGCCTTCGTCGAGGCGCTGCCCGTCGGTTCCGTACTGGAGGACCTCGCTGCGGCCCAGCGCGAGCAGACCTCGCGCGTCGTCGGCAACCGCGGCGTCGGCGCGGGCCGAACCGAGCGATCCGACGACCGAGTCCGGACGCACCACGAGCCGGCGGCCGACCCACTGCGGGTCCCGGTGGGCGATCACGGTGGCAATCGCTACGGCACGCTGCTCGGCGATGTCGTCTGCCACCGCTTGCAGTTCGGGAAAGGTCGTCCGCGACATGGATTCGACGAAGACGTCGATGATGCCGCCGCAGGTGAGCCCGACGGCGAAGGCGTCGTCGTCGCTGACCCCGAAGCGTTCCAGCCGTGCCGTGCCGGCTTGTGCCGCGTCGGCGGCGAGTTCGTAGACGGCGCCCTCGACGCAACCGCCCGACACGGACCCGCTCACCGAACCGTCCGGCGCTACCACCATCGACGCTCCCGGCGGGCGCGGCGCCGACCGGAATGTCCGCACCACCGTCCCCAAACCGGCAGTGTCCCCGGCCGTCCAGATGGACATCAGCTTGGCAAGAACGTCGCGCACGAGTACCAAAGTAGGCTCACAGCATGACTCCGGCTCAACTTCGGGCCTTTTCGGCGGTGGTCCGTTTGGGTTCGGTGCGAGCGGCCGCGGCGGAACTCGGCCTCTCCGACGCCGGAGTCTCGATGCACGTCGCGGCGCTGCGCAAGGAACTCGACGACCAGTTGTTCACCCGCACGGGCGCCGGTCTGGCGTTCACGCCCGGCGGCCTGCGGCTGGCCAGCCGGGCGGTCGAAATCCTGGGTCTGCAACAGCAAACCGCGATCGAGGTCACCGAGGCCGCGCACGGGCGCCGGCTGCTGCGGATCGCCGCGTCCAGCGCGTTCGCCGAACACGCCGCGCCCGGCCTTATCGAGCTCTTCTCGTCGCGCGCCGACGACCTGTCTGTCGAGCTGAGCGTGCACCCGACGAGCCAATTCCGCGACCTGATCTGCTCGCGCGCCGTGGACATCGCTATCGGACCGGCCAGTGAGAGCTCCGCCGGTCCGGACGGTTCGATCTTCGTGCGGCCGTTCCTGAAGTATCAGATCATCGCCGTCGTCGCGCCGAACAGCCCACTGGCCGTGGGCATTCCGGCTGCGGCAGTGTTGCGCAGCCAGCAGTGGATGCTCGGCCCGTCGGCCGGCAGTGTGGACGGCGAAATCGCAACCATGTTGCGCGGCTTGGTAATTCCGGAGTCCCAGCAGCGGATCTTTCAGAGCGACGCCGCCGCTTTGGAGGAAGTTCAGCGCGTCGGCGGCGTCGCGCTGACGATCGGCTTCGCCGTCGCCAAGGACCTTGCCGCCGGGCGACTGGTCCACGTCAGCGGTCCCGGTCTGGATCGCTCCGGTGAGTGGTGTGCGGCGACGTTGCCGCCGTCGGCGCGCCAGCCCGCGGTCTCCGAACTGGTCCGCTTCATCACCACGCCGCGGTGTATCCAGGCGATGATCCGGGGCAGCGGAGTCGGCGTGACAAGGTTTCGCCCCAAGGTCCATGTGACGTTGTGGAGCTAGCTATACGCTTTCCCCCATGAGCGTTTACAAGGTGATCGACATCATCGGGACAAGCCCTACCTCGTGGGAGCAGGCCGCGGCCGAAGCCATGCAGCGGGCGCGAGACAGCGTCGACGACATCCGCGTGGGCCGGGTCATCGAGCAGGACATGACGGTGGACAGCGACGGCAAGATGACCTTCCGCATCAAGCTGGAGGTCTCGTTCAAGATGAGGCCCGCGCGTCCGAGCTGACGCCGCTATCGCGTGCTGACGCAGCGCCGCGTATGCACCGGGCCGCACGCTCGGCGGCGAATGTGGAGCTGGCCGCACGCTCGGTGGCCGGGGGCAACAAGAGGGATTCACCAGGCGCGCGACAGATCCCCGTGCTGCCTGATCCAGGCATGCATCGCGATCCCTGCCGCCACACCGGCGTTGATGCTGCGGGTCGAGCCGAACTGGGCGATCGACACGGTGATCGCCGCGCCCGCCCGGGTGTCGCCGGTGATGCCCGGCCCTTCCTGACCGAACACCAGCAGACACTTCCGCGGCAGCGCCGTCTGCTCTAACCGCAAAGCGCCCGGGACGTTGTCCACCGCGACCACGGTCAACCCGGCGCCCGCTGCGAAGTCCAACAGCGTGGCCGTGCTGTCGTGATGACACAACCGCTGGTAGCGATCGGTCACCATGGCGCCGCGGCGGTTCCAGCGCCGCCGCCCCACGATGTGCACGGTATCCACGGCAAAGGCGTTGGCGGTCCGCACCACCGAGCCGATGTTGGCGTCGTGGCCGAAGTTCTCGATCGCCACATGCAGCGCATGCCGGCGCTTGTCGATGTCGGCGACGATCGCCTCCCGGGTCCAGTACCGGTAGGCGTCGACGACATTGCGAGTATCGCCGTCGCGCAACAAGATTGGGTCATACCGCGGATCGTCGGGCAGATCTCCCACCCAGGGGCCGACGCCGGCCGCCGGCGTCCCCCATTCGGTGGGCCCGGGCTCGCTCACCGTGTGGTCCACACACCGGCGTGGGTGCCGACGATCGCCACGGTCGCGTACAGCAACGCCTGATTGATTTCACCCTGAGTACACAGTGATGCGTTGACGTGCACCGCATCCAGCGACGCGTCGGGCAGGATCAGCACCGCCGACCCGTACGCCGAGCAGGCCGGGCTCAACCCCCGGCCCGGCAGCGTCGGCGACGCGAGCAGCATCAGCGGACCACCACGGCTCGCCGAGTCGTCGCGGTACCGCGCCGCCACGCCGTCGGTCTCCAGCCCCAGCAGCATGTAGCCGTCGCCGGCGAACGCCCCCGGATCACCGAGCTGCGCCGGGGTGACCGGCTTACCGTCGGCGCGCCAGGCCGACACGCTACTGGTCTTGACCACCAAGCCGGTGTCGTTCTCGTTGGTCGGCGGCAACCCCACCGGAAACGCCGCCGGGTAGGCGGCCGACGTGCCCGAGATCCGGTCCCGCGGCGAGTAGCCGTACACCCCACGCACCTGGCTTCGGTCTTTCAGCGGACCCAGACACACCGTGCCGGTCAGCCGGCCGGCAGGAGCCGACAGCGGGGTGGTGATGTCGTGAACTTTGGTCATCGCCTCGTCGCAGCTGCCCAGCCCGTTGGACTCCATCGGGTGTGCCACCGCACCGTAGAGCCCGAAGCGAATGTCCTCGGGTTTGGCGTACTGCGCCTTGGGGTCCGTCGGCGACGCGTCGACGTTGATCAGGACGTAGTCGTCGTCCCAGCGCAGGTTCGACACGGACATGTTCCATCCGAGAAACGACAGCGATTCACCCAGCCGCGCAGCCTGGGCACCGTAGGGACGACTGGCGTGGTTCGAATCCGAACAACCCACCACACAGGCCGCCAGGCAAGCCGCTATCGCAATGAACGTGCGCACCGATAGCGGCCTAGCTCAGCCCCAGATCGGCAAGGCCTAGCACACTGCGGTACCGGAGTCCCTCGGCTTCGATGGCCTCGGCGGCTCCGGTGGCGCGGTCCACCACGGTGGCCACGCCGATAACATCGCCCCCCGCGTCTCGGACGGCGCGCACCGCGGTCAGCGCCGAACCGCCCGTCGTGCTGGTGTCCTCCACCACCAGCACACGCTGGCCGGAGACCTCGGACCCCTCGATAAGACGTTGCAGGCCATGGGTTTTCACGGACTTCCGCACTACGAAGGTGTCGATCGGTCGACCGGGGGCATGCATGATCGCGGTGGCTACCGGATCGGCGCCCAGGGTCAGCCCGCCGACAACGGCGTAGTCCCAGTCCTCGGTGAGTTCCCGCATCAGGCGGCCGATCAGCGCCGACGCCCGGTGATGCATGGTGGCGCGGCGCAGGTCGACGTAGTAGTCGGCTTCCTTGCCCGACGACAGCGTGACGCGGCCGTGCACCAGCGAGAGCCGCCGCACCAGCTCAGCCAGCTCCTCGCGCTGAGATTCGAGCCCGGCTCCTCCTCGGGCCGCATCGTCGCCGCGCCTAGGTCCGGCCACGACCGCCGCCGATCCGTCGTGTGGCGGCCCGCACCAGGTTTCGCGGGATGAGCCGCCCGGCAGTGACAACAGCCTTGTACTGAAGGCTGGGGATGATGATCAACTTGCCGCGGGCGATCTCGGCGAGGCTTTCGCTGACCACGTCGTCGACCTCGAGCCACATGAACGACGGCACCTTGGGCTTGTCGATCCCGGCCCGGGCGTGAAATTCGGTGTGCACGAACCCTGGACACACGGCATGCACGCTGACGCCGGTGCCCGCCAATCCCCCGGCCAGCCCCTCGGTGAACGAGATCACCCACGCCTTGGACGCCGAATAGGTCGACCCCCGTCCGGGCACCAGCCCGGCAACGCTGGCGATGTTGATCACGGTGCCGGCGCCGGCGTCGAGCATGGCCGGCAGTGCCGCACGGGTCAGGTGCATCACCGCGGTGACGTTGACGTCGAGTTGTTTCTGCAAAACGTCGGGATCGGCCGTCCAGAATTCGCCGAACGTGCCGAAGCCGGCATTGTTCACCAGCACCCGGACTCCTGCGGCGAGCCGGTCGACGACTTTGGCGCGGTCGGCGGGATCGGCCAGATCCGCGGGCAGAACCTCGATCTGTCCGGCTCCACCGGCGGGGTCCTGCAGCTCTTCGGCCAACTGCTTGAGCCGGTCGACGTCGCGGGCAACCAGCACCAGGTCATAGCCGTCGCGTGCGTAGCGCCGCGCGTAGCCGGCGCCGATCCCGGACGTGGGCCCAGTGATCAGGGCGACAGGACGAGGCATGAGCGACATCTTAATGACGGCAGCCGCAGCGGCCTCCCGGCCCACCCGCCGTGCGATTAGCGCTGGTAGTTGGTGGCCTGATGGCCGTTGCGTCCCGTGGGCGGCTGGCGCCGGGCGGCTTGTGGGCGCTCCTCGTCCCGGCGGACGGGCTCGGGCCGGCGGGTCGCTTCGGACAGCAACCCGGCCACGTCGGTCCCGGAACGCCTGGGCGGCAACTCCGCGCGCGCGGCCGGCGCCAGCGGACGGCTCGGCGCCGCATTACGTGGCTCGGGCTCGTCGGCGGTGTCCTGGGGCAGCGGAGGCAGCACCCGCAGCAGGTCGTTGAATTGGCGAACGGTGCGCAGACCCTCGTCCCACTGGTCGCGGGTGCTGCCGATCGGCATGCTGACCAACGTCCAGTTCTGCTCGTTCCACATGATCTCGGCGCAGTCGGGGGCGGTGTGCGCAAAGGTGACCATGCGGCGGTCGCAGGCCCGCCGGGCGGCGTCCAGGTTGGTGGAGTACACCATCCGCGGCCCGATTGCGCCCAGCAGCCAGATGTCGCTCTCCCGCGGCTCTTTGAGCCCCTTGAGCCGCAGGTCGACCACGACGTTGGTGCCGACTTTGCGGTGCAGTGCGATCACCGTCGCGACTTCCTCGAGGTCGAAGATGTATACCGCCTCGCCGCGAATCTGACCCAGCACCACGTTCTGCGGGACGACGTTGCCCACCGTGGACATCACGCCGCGCTTCCAGCGCTGCAGTATGTCGGTGGATTCGCGTTCGAAGTCGAATCCGTGGGACCGCGCCCAGGACTTGCGGCGTCTGCTGCGCCCACGACGCCGATCGAGGTCGACGTATAGCAACACCGCCGCACCGACGAAGCACAGTGCGGACAGGGTGAACCAGAGCGGAACCATCCCGAACAGCCTATCTGCTATTGGGGCCGAACAAAGAATCCGACCAGGTCACAACCGAATTAAGGTTTGCTAGGCATTTGAAAGCCAATTGCGGAACGGTTCGGCGTCGGCCTCTCGTAGGGTTCCGCTCATGGCTTACGCGGACTACCAGCACATTCGCATCGCGGTTCGGGGCGGCATTTGCCGGGCGACGATCGACAATCCACCGATCAACCTGCTGGATATCCCGCTGCTCACCGAGATCGACCGCCTGCTGCGGGAGATCGCGGCCGACGACGAGGTGCGCGTGCTGATCGTCGACTCGGCCGACCCGGAGATCTTCATCGCGCACGCCGACGTCGCTTTGATCGAGCAATTGCCACCCGACGACATCGCGCTGCACGACGAGCTGTCGTTCTTCCACGCCATGACCGAGCAGGTCCGGACGCTGCCGAAGGCCACCATCGCCGTCATCGAGGGGGTCTGCCGCGGCGGCGGCTGCGAGTTCGTGATGGCGTTCGACATGCGCTACGCCGCGCTAGGCACCACCGTTTTGGGCCATCCCGAGGTGTCGGTCGGGATCATCCCCGGCGGCGGGGGCACGCAGCGACTGCCGCGACTCGTCGGGCGTGCCCGGGCCCTGGAAGTGATCCTCGGCTGCATGGACGTCGACGCCGCGACCGCCGAGGCCTGGGGATACGTCAATCGGGCGCTGCCGGCCGACGAGCTGGGCCCGTTCGTCGACAAGCTCGCCGCCCGAATTGCAGCGAGCCGTTTGACAGCGATCGCGGCCGCCAAGCGGGCCGTCGACGCTGCTGCCGGCGATCTTGGGGCCGGGCTGCGCATCGAGGATCAGGTCCTTCGCGAGACCGCCGCGCAACCGGCCGCCCGTGCGCTCTTGAAAGCGATCGTCGACGCCGGCGCCCAGACCCGAAAGTTCGAGCTGGGCGGTTAATAGGTCACCGCTGCGCGGACTGCACGTTAGGCAGACGGGCAGACCGCCGGATCCGCTGTCGCGGTAGTCATGTCTTGGGCCGTCCAATCCCCCATCCCTGCGCGCGTAGTTCGGCAACCGTTGGGTGAGACTGCGCCTCCCAGTATGGCCGTGTGCCAGCGCCCCGCAGCGATTTGTTCGCCGCAACCTGGCCGAAGAAAAACGCGACCGCGCCCGACACGATGACGACGATCAGGAACAGCACCATCCATCCCTTGGTGTCGCTCCGGGATGTCGATTCCCAATCCTGGGTCAGAAGGTAGATCACCACGCCGGCGACGACTGCGCCCGCGACGCCAGCCAGGGCAGGCACCCGCTGGGCGACACCGTGTTTGCGTCGACACGAGTCGCAACGGGGAATGGGAACCTTGAGGCTCTGCCACGACACTTTCTTGAGGTTGCCGGAGACGGTTTCGGATCTGGCATTTTTGTGGAGCTCGTAATTCACCATGGCCGATTCCTCGGACCGCGGCTGGCCGCACCACCAACACGGTTGGGATGCAGTGTTTTCTGTCGACATCGGCTTCTCCTTTTCTCTTGTGGGGCACTGCTCAACGAGTTGCCATCGATCGCCCTGTGGGCGACTGGCGATGATTCGGGATTCGCTGTTACTGAATGAACCGCCCTCTCCTCACAGCTAGTGCTTGCTTGACACCAAACATGTACAAATGAAGGTCCCAGCGGGCCCTTGGCGAATTCTCAGGAATTCCTGACGCCGGGCCACCCCAGTCGGAGGAACCTGGAGCCCGCGCGCGACTACCGCGATCCGGCGTGAGAGGTCCTGATGTGCGGAGCACCGGCGATGGTCGGTGTTACGAAAGGCGCGTTGATCGCGAAATGCGCTCCGAGAATTCGAGCTGGGAGCCGACCCGATTAGGACCGTTTCACCGAGACTGAAGTGAGGGCGTGGTGTTGGCGCTCAACCGCGACCTGTATGCAGTCTCGGCGCCGCCAGTTCAGTCTCGGCGCCGACCAGAGACGCAAACGCACCCCAAAACCGAGGTTTTGGGGTGCGTTTGCGTCTGCTCGCGCCTCTCCGCCCAGATGGTGGCGACCCGCTGCGCCCGGCTACGCCGCGCTTGCGATCGCCACTAGCCCAGGACCAGCGACTCGCCGTCCGCGCTGACGTTGACCGGCACCACGTCGCCGTCGTGCACGTCACCGGAAAGCAGCATCTTGGCCAGCTGGTCGCCGATCGCCTGCTGCACCAACCGCCGCAACGGCCGCGCGCCGTACACCGGGTCGAACCCGCGCCGCGCCAGCCACTCCTTGGCCGGCAGCGACACCTCGAGCTGCAGCCGCCGCTGCGCCAGCCTCTTGGCCAGCTGCTGCAACTGGATGTCCACGATCTGGACCAGCTCGTCGGGGTTCAGGGCGTCGAAGACCAGCACATCGTCGAGCCGGTTGATGAACTCCGGCTTGAACTTGGCACGCACCGCCGCCATTACCTGCTCCTCGGTACCGCCCGACCCCAGGTTGGAAGTCAGGATGAGGATGGTGTTGCGGAAGTCAACGGTGCGGCCCTGGCCGTCGGTCAGCCGGCCCTCGTCGAGGACCTGCAGCAGCACGTCGAACACGTCCGGGTGGGCCTTTTCCACCTCGTCGAACAGCACCACGGTGTAGGGCCGCCGGCGTACCGCCTCGGTCAGCTGGCCGCCCTGGTCGTAGCCGATGTAACCGGGAGGCGCTCCGACCAACCGGGCCACCGAATGCTTCTCGCCGTACTCGCTCATGTCGATGCGAACCATCGCGCGGTCGTCGTCGAACAGGAAGTCGGCCAGCGCCTTGGCCAGCTCGGTCTTGCCGACGCCGGTGGGGCCCAGGAACATGAACGATCCGGTCGGCCGGTTGGGGTCGGCGACCCCGGCCCGGGAACGCCGCACAGCGTCGGAGACGGCCTGGACGGCCTTGCGCTGCCCGACGACGCGCTTGCCCAGCTCGTCCTCCATGCGCAGCAACTTGGCGGTCTCGCCTTCCAGCAGCCGTCCGGCCGGGATGCCGGTCCATGCCGACACCACATCGGCGATGTCGTCGGGGCCGACCTCTTCCTTGAGCATCACGTTCTCGCGGGCCTCGGCCTGCGGCAACGCGGCGTCCAGCTTCTTCTCCACCTCGGGGATGCGGCCGTACCGCAGCTCGGCGGCCTTGGCCAGGTCACCGTCGCGCTCGGCGCGCTCGGACTCCCCGCGCAACGTCTCCAGCTGCTCCTTGAGCTCGCGGACGACGTCGATCGCGTTCTTCTCGTTCTGCCACTTGGCCGTCAGCTCGGCCAGCTTTTCCTTCTGGTCGGCCAACTCGGCGCGCAGCTTGTCCAGCCGCTCCTTGGACGCGGCGTCCTCTTCCTTGGCCAGCGCCATCTCTTCGATCTCGAGCCGGCGCACCAGGCGCTCGACCTCGTCGATCTCGACGGGCCGCGAGTCGATCTCCATCCGCAGCCGGCTCGCCGCCTCGTCGACCAGGTCGATGGCCTTGTCCGGCAGGAACCGTGCGGTGATGTAGCGGTCGGACAGCGTGGCCGCAGCAACCAGAGCGGAGTCGGTGATGCGTACACCGTGGTGCACCTCGTAGCGGTCCTTGAGTCCGCGCAGGATGCCGACGGTGTCCTCCACCGACGGCTCCCCGACGAACACCTGCTGGAAGCGCCGCTCCAGCGCGGCGTCCTTCTCGATGTACTTGCGGTACTCGTCGAGCGTGGTGGCACCGACCAGGCGCAGCTCGCCGCGAGCCAGCATCGGCTTGATCATGTTGCCGGCGTCCATGGCCGACTCACCGGTCGCGCCGGC
>NZ_DATJYB010000571.1:0-3336 GCF_035499775.1 Mycobacterium sp.
GTCTCTTCGTCGTAGTAGGGGAAGTCCCACATCTTGGGCGGGAGGCTCTCCCGTGCCCACCAGCGACTCCTCGCCAGATCGCCAGCTCCCGCGATCAGGTGACCGGTTGGCCTTCCAGCGTGGTCACGAACGATGTGGCCTTCAGGCTCGGTGGGGTCCGGTGTCTGAGTGGTGATGTTAGCTAGCTCGAGCGCCATCGAGTTGATGATGATGTTCTTGCCGGACTGGAACATGTACACGGGATTACTAGGTGAGACCGAGTCCAGATCGTCCCGGTTCGGAAACCTGCCCTCTGCGAGCGGTCCCCGGTACATGCATGAGGTGATCACCCATTCCCCTGGCTGAAGGGTGGCGACTTTGGCGGCGATCTGATCCAGCTGTTCGGCGATCGAGCGACATCCGGCGATATTGACGCGCACGCCCACCTCGGGCGCGTCCAGACCCGCCAAGAGGTAATGGGTGTGGTTGTCGATCATGCCTGGGATGAGGGTGCGACCCGTCAGATCGATGACACGGGTGGCGTCGCCCGCCAGAGAAAGCACTTCACCCTGGTTTCCGACGGCGACGATGCGGTTGTCCAGGACCGCGACCGCCCCGGGGGACGTTGTACCCGCGTCTTCAGCGGTGAGAATGCGGCCGCCGTGAAAGATCAGTGACGGGGTGATCCTCGCCTCGCTCACTGTGCGGCGGCCTCCAGCACCTCAGCGATATCAGCCCACGCGAAGCCGGATAGGTCGACCGGGTCAGCAGCGGCTCCGCATGCGTCACACGTCCGAAGTGACTCATCCTGGTTGAAGTCCGTGGCCGCCTCCCAGTAGTGCCGCTGCGGCACCTCTGTCGTGAACTCGACCTTATGCAGCAAAGCACCACACGCGTCGCAGAACCAGGCAACGGCCTCGGTGAACGGTGGCGCGTCCTTGATCCGCACCTGCACGAGCTCGGTGTGGGGAACAATCCGTGACGGCAACCGAGCTGGCAGATAGACCACGTCACCTGGACCGATGGTCATGACCGTTCGCTCCGGGTCGCGAAACTGGACCTCCCCCTCTCCCGACATGGTCACCAGCACCTCGTCTTTGGAGGTCACCAGGTAGAAGGGCTGTGGTGTGGAGCTGCGGCTCAGGTGCGGGCTCGGCTCGACACCGTACGGCACGACTGGGAAATCATCGAACGAACCCCATGCCAGGTTCGCTTCCTTAAGAACGTTGAGCGTCTTGCGGCGCTCCGGATAAGGCCTCACCTCGCGGCCGCCGCGGCCGGGTCGGCGACTGCGGCGGCCGCCGCGATCTCGATCTCCTCGCGCGCGCGGTTGGCCAGCGTCGCGTACTGCGCATACCGGCGCCATCCGGCGATGTCCTGCGGGAACTTGTCCTGCACCTTCCCGCATTTCGGGCAGGTCCGGTCGCTCTCGTTGAACGCGTCCACGGCGTCCGCGTAGAGCCGGACGTTGGGCAACTCCCGGTAGTACTTGTGCGGCGGACCGGTCAACACGTCGCGGTCGTAGCGGAAGACAACCTCATTGCACGAGCTACACCGGAACATCTTGGCCTCGTTCTGCGGGCCCTTGTCCTTCATTCGAATCACGATGATGCAGACCTGGTATGCCTCCATCTCCGGTGCGTTGGGGTTCTTCAAGAACGTGGTAACTCCGTGGGTGGTGTTCTGCACGTACAGCTGTCCGGTCTTGAGCGAGCCACCCTCGGCCGCCAGGCACAGCACAATCTCTTGCTGGTCGTTGTAGTGGAAGAAGTGGAACCGCGGCATCTCTGGCAACGAGTAGGAGAAGGCCGCCGCCGGCACCAGATCACCGTTCCCGAAGTAGGGGAACAGTTCCTTCTGCTGCTGCATCCCCTGATGGTTCATCATCGACTCGAAGACGTTGGTCCGCAGCGGCTTCTTGCTAGCGGGCCGGCTATCACCGAACCAGGTCAGTTCCCCGGCGACGGGTACAGTTACTGTCGCAGTCATTGGCTGGGATCTCCTTACACCATGGCCCGCAAGTCGTCTGCGGAGGCATCGAACTGAACCTCGGCGATCTCGTCGAAGGGAAATCCGATGGCTTCCATTTCTCGCTCCACGGCGCCGGCGTCGTCAGCTTCGTACAGGTTGACGATCGTGCCCGCGGCCATGTTGGCGTAGCAGTGCAGGAACGTCGCGTGACGGTTCGCCAGAATGTCAGGCACGTTCTCCTGGAACTGTTCCGGGGTAACCCCGGGAGCGTGGTGGATAACCAAGAACTTGGCCATGTGCTCCTCCTAGCGGGGACGCCTCGACGGTGGACCTTGCCGTCCGATGATTGAACTCTACCGTTCAGTTCAGTACGGTCAAGGGGTGGCGAAACAAGTCCCCAGCAGCATCTCCACCCACACGTCGACCCCGCAGGCCGGCACCACGACCCCGTCGGGAAGACCAGACCGCAAACGAAGCAGCATTCTCAAGGCGGCGCGTGACGTGTTCCTCGCGCAGGGATTCCAATCCGCCTCCATGGAGACGGTCGCTGCCGAAGCCGGTGTTTCCAAGGTCACGATCTACGCCAAGTTCGGCAGCAAGCACGACTTGTTCAGCGCGATCGTGGACGAGATCTGTGAGCAGATCCTCGCCATCGAGATCGTCATCCCTGAAACGATGGAGTCGATTCGACAGGGACTGAATGACCTTGCGGTCAATTACGCCCGGGTTCTGTTCGACCCCGATGTGCTGGCCTTGGTGCGCCTCGCCATCGGCGAGAACCAAGCGCGCCCAGATCTCGGGCAGGTGTATAACGCGACCGGCCCCCAACGAGCGCGGAAGGGACTGGTCGAGCTCTTTGCCAGCCTCAACGCACGCGGCGAGCTCCGGATCGATGATCTAGAACTTGCGGCGGACCAGTTCCTGGCATTGATTCAGCCACAGCGCTTCTACGTGCTGCTCGACCCTTCCGCCGCCCCGTCAAGCGATGAGGTCGAGCATGTGGCCCGCGCCGGGGTCGATGTCTTCTTGTCGCACTACGGCTGACCGTCACTGGTCAAGCCAAGCCGCCACCCGAGCCCGCAATCAACAGACCGAGGTGTTCGTCGTGACCCAACCCCCTTCGAGCACAGCCGGCTCACCCGCGGACATCGTCTTGCGTGCGGGCGCAGTCCACACGCTCGTGCCGGGGCTGCCCACGCAGAGCGCACTGGCAGTGCGCGGTGACCGGATCGTCGACATCGCACCAACTCGTGAAGGTGTCGACGGCTGGATCGGTCCTACGACCCAGGTGATCGACGCGCCCGAGAGTGTGGTTCTGCCGACCTTCGACGACACCCACACGCACCTGATCTACGCGGCACTGGGTGCGTTCGCGGTTCCCGTGCA
>NZ_DATJYB010000572.1:0-7006 GCF_035499775.1 Mycobacterium sp.
ATCACCGACCTGGAGCGCGCCTATGGCGAGTTCACCCAGGGTGTGAGCTTCGTGCAGCTGGCTGAGCAGGATGCTGCTCCCGGGTTGGCTACGTTGCAGATCGCCGAAAATGAATTCGTTGCGGGTGTAACCGACGTGCAGACGGGCGTGGACGCCGCTGTCGCAGTTTTGCGCGCTTAAAACCTGATCCGTTCTTTGAAAACACCGGGTGTCAATCCGGCGTTAATTTAGGCTCGGGTACGCGACGGTCATCGGCGACCGCCGCAGAGTCGAGGGGAGACTGACATGTCGTTATTAGTCGCGGATCCGGAACTTATCGAGACTGCCGCTCAAAATCTGGCGGGTATTCGCGCAACCCTGGGCGAGGCAACGTCGTCGGCGGCGGCGCCCACCACCGGGGTAGCGGCTGCGGCCGCTGACGAAGTGTCCGCCGCGATCGCGGCCGTATTCGGCAAACATGGCCAGGAATTTCAAGCTCTCAGCGCGCAGGCCTCGGCGTTTCATGGCGAGTTCGTCAACCTGTTGAACGGTGGCGCGGGTGCCTACCTCAGCACCGAGATCGCCAACGCCGAACAGAACCTGGTGGGCGCGCTGGGCGCGCCCGTCGCGGCGATACAGTCCGCCGTTGGGTCCTTCGCGGGTGGCACGACGCTCGGGTCACTTGGCTCAGCCGCGTCGTTGCTGAGCGGCCCTTCCTCCGGTGCGCTCGCCTCCATCACCGGGCCGTACCAGACGCTGTTCGCCAACACCAGCGCCAACCTGCAGGCCCTGGTCGGTGCCTGGGCGGCCAACCCGGTGCCGTTCTGGCACCAGGTCGCCCTGAACCAACTCGGGTACGCGAGCCGGATCTTCGGCGAGATCCAGACCTTCTTCCAGAACTTCCCCGCCTCGGTGCCGGCGCTCTTCCAGCAGGCCATCGCGAGTCTTCAGTACCTCAACCCGCTGCCCTACCTGCAGTGGCTCGTCAACTCCGGGCAGCTGACATTCACTGCGCTGCAGAACATCGTCGGCGGCATCCAAGCCGGGCTTCCTGCCCTGTTTACGGGCTTCACAGACGCGCTGAGGTCGCTGCTGATGGGCGACTTTTCGGGCGCGGTGAACGATATCGCGCAGGGCTTCGTGAACTTCCTCAATCTCGGCGTCCACGCGGACGTCACCGACAACATCGAGATAATTTTCAACCGCTTCGGGATCCCGACGGGGGTAGAGGGGGACCTACTCGCGACCATCACCCCGACGGGGCTCGTTGGCGATGTTTTCTCCGCCTTCGCCGTGCCCGGTCAGATATCGCAGAATTTCACCAACCTCTTGCCCCCAGGGTCCATCCCGCAGGCTATTTCGCAGAACTTCACCAACGTGGTCAACACAGTCACGGACACGAGCATTGGAGCCGACGCGTCGCTTGTAGCTCGGCTGCTGCCGCTGCCTATCGCTGTCACAAGCCTCGAGGCGGACCTTAATCTGGGCTTACCGCTGGCCCTCGCTATCGATGCCCTAGGCGCCCCGGTTGTCACCGTGCAGGCCTTGCAGAGCAGCATCTCGGCCTTCAGCAGCGCGCTGCAGGGTGGAGACTTCTTGGGCGCCATTGGCGCTCTCGTCGACGCACCCGCCGTAGTCACGGACGGCTTCCTCAACGGCCAAGCGGTATTGCCGCTCAGTCTCACCGTCCCCACCGACG
This sequence comes from Mycobacterium sp., assembly GCF_035499775.1. Taxonomy (GTDB): domain Bacteria; phylum Actinomycetota; class Actinomycetes; order Mycobacteriales; family Mycobacteriaceae; genus Mycobacterium. Next base: position 1,679 of record NZ_DATJYB010000572.1, read on the forward strand.
TCGGTGACGTCGCTCTGGACGTTGACCTGCCATTGGACGGAATCCTCGTTCCGCTGGGGCCGATTAACGGAAGCGTCACCCTGCCGCTCGGTTTAGGGACAACTGATGTGGTAATCGGCGGTACCCCACTGGGCGGCCTCATCCCGGGTCTGACGGTCTGGGCTCCCGCGCAACTCGCGGACGCGATCTCTTAGACTGCGTTGGAGGTATTAATTTGCAAACTCCTGCATAACCATGCAGAATCGGCGGGATGGCCGACACGATACAGGTGGCGGTAGCCGGTGCCAGCGGCTACGCCGGTGGGGAGATTCTGCGGCTGCTGCTCGGACATCCGGCGTACGCCGACGGCCGGCTGACGATCGGTGCGCTGACCGCCGCGACCAGCGCCGGCACCCCGCTCAGTGAACATCATCCGCACCTGACTCCGCTGGCGCAGCGAGTGGTCGAACCCACCGGGTTGGCGGTGCTCGAGGGCCACGACGTCGTTTTCCTGGGCCTGCCGCACGGGCATTCGGCCGCGCTGGCCGAACAACTGAGCGCCGACACGTTGATCGTCGACTGCGGTGCGGACTTTCGGCTCACCGACGCCGCGGCGTGGGAGCGGTTCTACGGATCCCCGCACGCCGGCAGCTGGCCCTACGGGTTGCCGGAGTTACCCGGGGCCCGCGACCGGTTGCGCGAAGCGCGGCGCATCGCCGTTCCGGGCTGCTATCCCACCGCGGCACTCCTGGCGCTGTTGCCCGCGGTGGCCGAGGACCTCGTCGAACCCGCGGTCACGGTGGTCGCGGTCAGCGGCACGTCCGGCGCGGGCCGCGCCGCCAAGACCGACCTGCTCGGCTCGGAGGTGATCGGATCGGCGCGGGCCTACAACATCGCCGGTGTGCATCGGCACACCCCGGAAATCGCCCAGGGGCTACGCGCCGTCACCGACCGCGACGTCACCGTGTCGTTCACCCCGGTGCTCATCCCTACTTCCCGGGGCATCCTGGCCACCTGTACCGCGCGTACTTCGGCGCCGCTGTCGCAGCTGCGCGCGGCCTACGAAAAGGCTTATGACGGCGAGCCGTTCGTTTATCTGATGCCTGAGGCGCAACTACCCCGCACCGGTGCGGTGATCGGCAGTAACGCCGCGCACATCGCCGTCGCGGTCGACGAAGCCGCCAACACGTTCGTGGCGATCGCGGCGATCGACAACCTGGTCAAGGGCACGGCCGGCGCGGCGGTGCAATCGATGAACCTGGCGCTGGGCTGGCCGGAGACCGAAGGCCTTTCCGTGGTCGGGGTGGCGCCATGACCGAAATAAGCAGCGCGACAAGGTTGGTGCGTACTCAGGGCGTCACCGCGCCGGAGGGTTTTCGGGCCGCCGGTATCGCCGCCGGGATCAAGGCGTCGGGGGCACGCGACCTGGCGCTGGTCTTCAACGAAGGTCCCGACTATGCGGCCGCCGGAGTGTTCACGCGTAACAAGGTCAAGGCCGCACCGGTGCTGTGGACCCAGCAAGTGCTGACCACCGGCCGGCTGCGCGCGGTGATCCTGAATTCCGGTGGCGCCAACGCCTGTACCGGGCCGGGCGGCTTCCAGGACACCCACGCCACCGCGGAGGAGGTCGCCGCCGCATTGTCGGACTGGGGTACCGACACCGGTGCCATCGAGGTCGCCGTCTGCTCGACCGGACTGATCGGCGACCGGTTGCCGATGGACAAGGTGCTCGCCGGCGTCCGCGAGATCGTGCACGAGATGGCCGGCGGGCTCAACGGCGGCGACGACGCCGCCCACGCCATCATGACCACCGACACCGTGCCCAAACAGGTTGCGCTGCACCATCAGAACAACTGGACCGTCGGCGGAATGGCCAAGGGGGCGGGCATGCTGGCGCCGTCGTTGGCCACCATGCTGTGCGTGCTCACGACCGACGTAGTCGCCGATCCCGCCGCTCTCGACCAAGCCCTGCGTCGCGCCACCGCCCGCACCTTCGACCGGCTCGACATCGACGGGGCGAGTTCTACCAACGACACGGTGCTGCTGCTGGCGTCGGGAGCCAGCGAAATCGCGCCGCCCCAAGCCGATCTCGACGAAGCGGTGCTGCGGGTCTGCGACGATCTCTGCGCGCAGCTGCAAGCCGACGCAGAAGGTGTCACCAAGCGCCTGACCGTGACGGTCACCGGGGCGGCCAGCGAGGATGACGCGCTGATCGCCGCGCGGGTGGTCGCACGCGACAGCCTGGTCAAGACCGCGGTTTTCGGGTCCGACCCCAACTGGGGCCGGGTGCTCGCCGCGGTCGGGATGGCGCCGGTCACCCTCGAACCCGATCGAATCACCGTTTCGTTCAACGGCTCTGCGGTCTGCATCGACGGCGTCGGCGCTCCGGGTGCGCGGGAGGTGGACCTGTCGGGGACAGACATCGACATCGTCGTCGACCTGCGTGTCGGCGCCGGCGAGGCCGCCATCCGGACCACCGATCTGTCCCACGGCTACGTCGAAGAGAACTCGGCGTACAGCTCATGAGCGTCGAGGCATTGCCGACACAAGTCAAGGCACAGGTGCTCGCCGAAGCCCTGCCCTGGCTCAAACAGCTGCACGGCCAGATCGTCGTCGTCAAATACGGCGGCAACGCCATGACCGACGACACTCTGCGCCACGCCTTCGCCGCCGACATGGCATTCCTGCGCAACTGCGGCATCCATCCCGTCGTCGTGCACGGCGGCGGGCCGCAGATCACCGCCATGCTGCGGCGCCTCGGCCTTGAGGGTGACTTCAAGGGTGGCTTTCGGGTCACCACACCCGAAGTGCTCGACGTCGCCCGGATGGTGTTGTTCGGCCAGGTGGGCCGTGAGCTGGTCAACCTGATCAACGCGCACGGTCCCTACGCCGTCGGCATCACCGGGGAGGACGCGCAACTGTTCACCGCCGTGCGGCGCAGTGTGACCGTCGACGGTGTGGTCACCGACATCGGGCTGGTTGGCGACGTGGATCGGGTGAACACCGCGGCGGTATTGGATCTCATTGCAGCACATCGGATTCCAGTGGTGTCGACGCTGGCCCCGGATGTCGACGGTGTGGTACACAACATCAACGCCGACACCGCCGCGGCGGCGCTGGCCGAAGCTCTGGGAGCCGAAAAGCTATTGATGCTGACCGATATCGAAGGCCTCTACACCGACTGGCCCAACCGCGATTCGCTGGTCAGCGAAATCGACACGGCCACACTGGAACAACTACTGCCGAGGCTGGAGACGGGCATGATCCCCAAGGTCGAAGCCTGCCTTCGGGCCGTGACCGGCGGCGTGCCCAGCGCACACATCATCGACGGGCGAGTCGAACACTGCGTACTGGTCGAACTCTTCACCGACGCCGGAACCGGCACCAAGGTGGTAAACGCATGACCCACACCGAGACCGTGCAACAGCGGTGGCAGGCCGTGATGATGAACAACTACGGCACCCCGTCGGTGGCGCTGGCCAGCGGGGACGGCGCCGTGGTCACCGACGTCGACGGCAAGACCTACGTCGACCTGCTCGGCGGCATCGCGGTCAACGTCCTGGGTCATCGCCACCCCGCGGTCATCGAGGCCGTCACGCAGCAGATGTCGACGCTGGGTCACACCTCGAATCTGTATGCCACCGAACCCGGTATCGCGCTGGCCGAGGAGTTGGTCGCCCAGCTGGGGGCCGACACCCAGGCGCGGGTGTTCTTCTGCAACTCCGGCACCGAGGCCAACGAGGTGGCGTTCAAGCTGTCCCGGCTCACCGGTCGGACGAAAGTTGTTGCTGCACAAGAAGCCTTCCACGGCCGCACGATGGGCTCGCTGGCGCTGACCGGTCAGCCGAGCAAGCAGGCGCCGTTCGAGCCACTGCCCGGTTACGTCACGCACGTCCCGTACGGCGACGCCGACGCGCTGGCAGCCGCGGTCGGCGACGACACCGCCGCGGTATTCCTGGAACCGATCATGGGGGAGAGCGGCGTCGTCGTCCCGCCCGAAGGCTATCTTGTTGCGGCCCGCGAGATCACTGCACGCCACGGCGCCCTGCTGATCCTCGACGAGGTGCAAACCGGAATGGGCCGCACCGGAGCGTTTTTCGCCCACCAGCACGACGGCATCACGCCGGACGTGGTGACGTTGGCCAAGGGACTCGGCGGCGGGCTGCCCATCGGGGCGTGCCTGGCCGTCGGGCCGGCCGCCGAGTTGTTGACGCCGGGCATGCACGGCAGCACCTTCGGCGGCAACCCGGTCTGCACGGCAGCGGCCCTGGCGGTGCTCGAGGTGCTGGCGGCCGAGGACCTGGTCCGGCGCGCCGAGGTGCTGGGTAAATCCCTGAAACACGGCATCGAATCGCTGGGCCACCCGCTGGTCGACCACGTTCGCGGCCGCGGCCTATTGCAGGGCATCGTGCTGACCGCACCGCACGCCAAAGACGCCGAAACGGCTGCCCGCAGCGCCGGGTTCCTGGTCAACGCGGCCGCCCCGGACGTGATCCGGTTGGCGCCGCCGCTGATCGTCACCGAGGCCCAGATCGACGCGTTCGTCGGCGCGCTGCCGGGCATCCTCGACAAGGCCGCAGATGCCTAGACATTTTCTGCGCGACGACGACCTGTCGCCAACCGAACAGGCCGAAATCCTGGATCTTGCAGCCGAACTCAAGAAGGACCCGTTCAGCCGTCGCCCCCTCGAGGGCCCGCGCGGCGTCGCGGTCATCTTCGACAAGAACTCCACCCGCACCCGGTTCTCCTTCGAGGTCGGCATCGCGCAACTCGGCGGCCATGCCGTCGTCGTCGACGGCCGCAGCACCCAGCTGGGCCGGGACGAAACCCTGCAGGACACCGCACAAGTGTTGTCCCGCTACGTCGATGCCATCGTGTGGCGGACGTTCGGCCAGGACCGGTTGACCGCGATGGCGTCCACCGCCTCGGTGCCCGTCGTCAATGCGCTCTCCGACGAGTTCCATCCCTGCCAGGTGCTGGCCGACCTGCAGACCGTCGCCGAACGCAAGGGGGCGCTCCACGGCCTGAAGATGTCCTACTTCGGCGACGGCGCCAACAACATGGCGCACTCGCTGATGCTCGGCGGGGCGACCGCCGGCGTCCACGTCACCGTCGCGGCTCCCGACGGCTTCGTGCCCGATCCGTCGGTGCTGGCCGCGGCCGAGCGGCGGGCGGAGCAAACCGGTGCGTCGGTCACGGTGACCGCCGACGCCGACGCGGCCGCCGCGGGTGCCGACGTCCTGGTGACCGACACCTGGACGTCGATGGGGCAGGAGAACGACGGACTGGACCGGGTCGCGCCGTTCCGGCCGTTCCAGGTCAATGCCCGGCTGCTCGGGCTGGCGGACC
>NZ_DATJYB010000573.1:0-2879 GCF_035499775.1 Mycobacterium sp.
GCCATTACTGAGGCTGGGGCGGAGCACCACACCTTCATCGAGGTCAGCGGGCACCCACTGCTGACGCATTCGATCACCGACATCCTCAAGGGTATTAACGACTCTGGCGCGGCCAACTTCTTGAGCATCGGCACGCTGCAACGCGACGCTCACGACACCCTGACCTTCCACACCAATCTCAACGCCGCCCACACGACGCACCCCCCGCAGACTCCCCATCCGCCCGAACCACACCCCGTGCTGCCCACCACCCCGTGGCAGCACAGCCAGCACTGGATCAGCGCCAGCTCGGCCGCCTACCACATGGGAAACACGCACCCGCTGCTCGGCATCGGCGTCACCGACCCCACCAACGGCACCCGGGTATGGGAAACCGAGCTGGACCCCGACCTGCTGTGGCTCGGGGATCACGTCATCGACGATCTCGTCGTGCTGCCGGGCGCGGCCTACGCCGAGCTCGCGCTGGCCGCCGCGTCGGACACCTTCGCCGCGTCCCCGACCGAGCAAGAGCACCCCTGGACGATCAGCGAGCTCGACCTGCATCAGATGTTGCACGTCACCGAAGGCACCGTTCTGGTCACCACGCTGACCGGCGACGAGCAGCGGAGTCGAATCGAAATACGCACCCGCAGTGGCGATTCGGGATGGACCACGCACGCCACCGCCACCGTCGCGCGGGTGACGGATAACCAGGCACCAGCAGTTCAGGGGCCCGAGGCGACCGCAGCCGATCTGGCCGGCGAACTGGACCCCGACGACCTGTATCAGCGGCTGCGCGGCGCCGGCCAACAGCACGGACCGGCATTCCAGGGCATCGTGGGGCTCGGCGTCGAGCCATCCGGCGCGGCCCGCGCCGAAGTGCGGCTGCCTTCGTCTGCCAGGACGGGTTCCCGCGACTTCTTCCTGCACCCGGTGATGATGGACATCGCGTTGCAGACCCTGGGCGCCACCCGGATGGCCACCGAACTGGCGGGCGGGCAGACCGCGCGCAGCACTCTGGTCGTCCCGAAACGGTACGCGGGCGTGCACGTGTACGGCGATGTCACCCAAGGTGTCCGCGCGGTCGGCTCGCTGACCTCCGCCGACGGGCGACTGGTCGGCACCGTAGTCCTGACCGATCCGGACGGCCGACCGCTGCTGGTCGTCGACGAAGTCGAGATGGCAGTGCTCGGATCCGCCGGTGGTGCAACCGAACTCAGCAATCGCCTGTTCGCGCTGGAGTGGGAGCCCACACCGCTGGAAAAGAAGGCCGACACTCCGGGCGGCCTGTTGCTGATCGGTGACCTCGCCGCGGGCGACGCGCTGTTGCCCGCGCTGCAGTCGTCGCTGCATGAGCGCCTGGAAATCGGAGCCGAAGTGCAACTCGTCTCCCCCGACGACGAAACCAAGCTGCGGGCGGCGATCACCCGACCCGACATCGCCTGGGACGGAATCGTCCTGGTCTATCCGCCCCGAAGCAGCGACGAATCATCGCCGAACGAGGCGCAATTGGAGTCGGTGTGGGCACGCACGCTGCTGATCGCCGGGGTGGTCGAGACGCTGACGCGAATGGGCGCCCGGAAGAGCCCGCGGCTGTGGATCGTCACCCGCGGCGCCGCGCAGGTCGACCCGACCGAATCAGTCACGCTGGCACAGACCGGATTACGTGGGCTCGCACGCGTGCTGACATTCGAGCATTCGGAACTGAGCGCCACGCTGGTCGACATCGAGCCGGAAGGCGCCGGCTCGGTTGCCGATCTGACCGAGGAGTTGCTCGCCGGTTCCGGCCAGGACGAGGTCGCCTACCGCGGCGGCCGGCGCTACGTGAACCGGCTGGTGCTCGCGCCCACCACGGCGAAGGGTGAGCTGGTCGGCGAAACGCGCCGCACAGTCGTTGATCTGGACGGGTCCGATGCGGTACGGCTGCAGGTCGATCAAGCCGGACGGCTGGACGCGCTGACGGTGCACCAGGTGAAGCGGGGCAAGCCGCAAGGTGATCAGGTCGAGGTGCGCGTCGCCGCCGCGGGCCTCAACTTCAGCGACGTGCTCAAGGCGATGGGCGTGTACCCGGGCCTCGACGGCGCCGCGCCGGTAATCGGTGGCGAGTGCGTCGGCTACGTGACAGCCATCGGCGAGGATGTCGACTCGGTCGAAATCGGCCAGCGCGTAATCGCGTTCGGTCCCGGCACATTCGGAACCCACCTGGGCACGATCGCCGACCTCGTCGTCCCGATCCCCGACACGCTGCCCGACAACGAGGCGGCCACGTTCGGCGTCGCGTACCTCACCGCCTGGCACTCATTGTGCGAGGTCGGCCGGCTGGCGCCGGGCGAACGGGTGCTGATCCATTCCGCCACCGGCGGTGTCGGCATGGCGGCGGTGTCGATCGCCCAGATGATCGGCGCCCGCATCTACACGACGGCCGGCTCGGAGGCCAAACGCGAAATGCTGTCCGGGCTCGGCGTCGAGTACGTCGGCGACTCCAGGACCGTGGACTTCGCCGACGAGATACTCGAGCTCACCGACGGCTACGGTGTCGACGTCGTTCTCAATTCACTGGCGGGCGAAGCGATTCAGCGCGGCGTGCAGATCCTGGCTCCCGGGGGCCGGTTCATCGAGCTGGGCAAGAAGGACGTCTACGCCGACGCCAACCTGGGGTTGGCCGCGCTGGCCAAGAGCGCGTCTTTCGCCGTCGTCGACCTAGACCTGAATCTGAAGCTGCAGCCCGCGAAGTATCGCCAACTGCTGCAACACATTCTGGGTCACGTGGCGGAGGGTAAGCTACAGGTGCTTCCGGTCACCGAGTTCAGCCTGCACGACGCGGCCGACGCGTTCCGGCTCATGGCATCGGGTAAGCACACCGGCAAGATCGTCATCACGATCCCCGAGACCGGCAGCAT
>NZ_DATJYB010000574.1:0-7029 GCF_035499775.1 Mycobacterium sp.
ATGACATTGCGTATCTGATCTATACCTCGGGCACCACCGGTGTGCCCAAGGGAGTGGCCATCACCCACCGCAATGTGACCCAGCTGTTGGAGGCCGCCGGAGATGGGCTGGAGTTGGCGGGTCAGGTGTGGACGCAGTGGCATTCGTTGGCCTTCGACGTCTCGGTGTGGGAGATGTGGGGTGCGTTGCTGCACGGTGGGCGGTTGGTGGTGGTGCCCGAGTCGGTGGCGCGCTCCCCGGAGGATTTCCATGCCTTGCTGGTCAGGGAACAGGTCAGCGTGTTAAGCCAGACGCCGTCGGCGTTTTATGCGCTGCAAACCGCCGAGGCGCTATCACCCGAGCTGGGCGATCAGCTGAAGCTTCGGACGGTGGTGTTCGCTGGTGAAGCGCTGGAACCGCAGCGTCTCCGAACCTGGGTGGACCACCACCCGGGGTTGCCGCGGATGATCAACATGTACGGCACTACCGAGACCACGGTGCATGCTTCGTTCCGGGAGATCGTCGACAGCGATGTCGAGAGCAACGCCAGCCCGGTCGGGGTGCCGTTGGCGCATCTTGGTTTTTTTGTGCTGGATGGGTGGTTGCGGGCGGTGCCGGCGGGGGTGGTCGGGGAGTTGTATGTGGCCGGCCGCGGTGTGGCATGTGGGTATGTGGGTCGGGCGGGGTTGACCGGGTCGCGGTTTGTGGCGTGTCCGTTCGCCGGCGCGGGAGCGCCCGGAATACGTATGTATCGCACCGGGGATTTGGTGTGTTGGGGCGCTGATGGGCAGCTGCACTATGTGGGGCGTGCTGATGAGCAGGTCAAGATCCGCGGGCATCGCATCGAGCTGGGTGAAGTCCAGGCCGCGCTGGCCGGGTTGGCGGGGGTGCAGCAGGCGGTGGTGATCGCCCGCGAGGACCGCCCCGGCGACAAGCGTCTGGTGGGGTATGTCGTCGGCGCGGTCGACCCGTCCGGGGCGCGCGCCGAGTTGGTGCAGCGGCTGCCGTCCTGCCTGGTGCCGGCCGCGGTGGTGGCGGTCGATGCTCTGCCGTTGACGGTCAACGGAAAGCTCGACACCCGGGCCCTGCCGGCGCCGGACTACCAGGATGGCGATCGGTACCGCGCCCCGGCGACCCTCGTCGAAGAGATCGTGGCCGGCATCTACGCGCGGGTGCTCGGTGTGGAGCGGGTCGGCGTCGCGGACTCGTTTTTCGACCTGGGCGGGGATTCATTGTCGGCGATGCGGGTGATCGCCGCGATCAACACAGCCCTGGATACCGATCTCAAGGTTGGCGGCCTGTTCGACGCGCCGACGATCGCCCAGTTGGCGCCCCGCATCGGCGGGGGCGGCGCTGGGCTCAGGCCGTTGGTCGCGGTGCCGCGGCCCGCGGTCGTCCCGTTGTCGTTCGGGCAAAGCCGGCTGTGGATTATCGACCAGTTCCAAGGGCGATCGCCGGTTTACAACATGGCAGTGGCGTTGCGGCTGGACGGGAGCCTCGACGCCCGGGCATTGGCCGCCGCGCTGGGTGACGTGGTGGCCCGTCACGAAAGCCTGCGGACGGTGTTTCCGGAGGTCGACGGGGTAGCCCGGCAGGTGGTGGTGCCCGTCGAGCAGGCGCAGTTCGGTTGGGAGATCGTCGACGCGACCGGATGGCCGCCATCCAGGTTGCAGCAGGCGATCGAGGATGCGGCCGGCTCCGGTTTCGACCTGAAAGCTGAAATTCCTTTGCGGGCAATGCTTTTCAGCGTCAGCGACCGGGAACATGTGCTGGTCGCCGTCGCGCACCATATCGCCGCGGACGGCTGGTCGGTCGGTGTGTTGGCCGCCGATCTGGGGGTGGCCTATGCCAGCCGGTGTGCCGGACAAGCCCCGGGCTGGGCTGAGTTGCCGCTGCAGTATGCCGATTACACGCTGTGGCAGCGGGACAACCTCGGAGATCTGGACGACGGCCAGAGCCCTGTCGCTGCCCAGTTGAGGTATTGGGACCACGCCCTGGCCGGCATGCCGGAGCGGTTGCAGTTGCCCACCGATCGGCCCTATCCGATGGTGGCCGACCACCGCGGCGCCACTGTGGCGGTCGACTGGCCGGCCGGGTTGCAGCAGCGGGTGCGTGCCGTTGCCCGCGAACACAACGCGACCAGTTTCATGGTGGTCCAGGCGGCTCTGGCGGTGTTGTTGTCGCAGCTGGGTGCCACCAGTGATGTGGCGGTGGGGATCCCGATCGCCGGGCGCGACGATCCCGCGCTGGACGGCCTGGTCGGCTTTTTCGTCAACACCCTGGTGCTGCGGATCGAGGTGGCCGGTGACCCCAGCTTCGCCGAGCTGCTCGCCCAGGTGCGGGCCCGCAGCCTGGCCGCCTACGAGAACCAGGACGTGCCTTTCGAGGTGCTGGTCGACCGGCTCAACCCGACCAGGTCACTGACCCACCACCCGCTGATCCAGGTGATGCTGGCCTGGCAGAACAATGCACCCGCCGAGCTGAGTTTGGGTGGCCTGCAGGTCACCGCGATACCGGTGGATACGCACACCGCGCGGATGGATTTGGTGTTTTCCCTGGCCGAACAGTGGAGCGACGCCGGGGATCCCGCCGGGATCGGCGGCTCGGTGGAGTTCCGCACCGACGTGTTCGACGCGGCCAGGGTCCAAGCACTGATCGTGCGGTGGCGGCGGGTGCTGGAAGCCATCACCGCCGACCCCACCCGTGCGGTGTCGTCGATCGATCTGCTCGATGCCGGCGAGCACGCCCTCCTGGATCGGTGGGGGAACCGGGCGGTGCTGACCCAGCCCGCGCCCCCGGCGATCTCGATTCCGTCGGCGTTGGCCGCTCAGGTTGCTCGGACTCCCGAGGCGGTGGCGCTGAGCTGCGGCGGCTTGTCGATGACGTATCGCGAGCTCGACGAGGCATCAAACCGGTTGGCGCACTTGCTGTCTGGCTACCGTGCCCGCCAGGGCAGGTGTGTGGCACTGCTGTTTTCGCGATCAGCGCAGGCGATTGTCGCGATGGTGGCGGTGCTCAAGACCGGGGCGGCGTATCTGCCGGTCGATCCGCTGTTGCCCACGGCACGGGTCGGGTTCATGCTTTCCGATGCCGCGCCGGTCGCCGTCGTCACCACCGCCGAGCTACGCCTGCGGCTGGCCGGATCCGACCTGCCGGTGATCGACGTGGCCGACCCGAAAATCCTGGCTGAGCCGGGCACGCCCTTGCCGGTGCCGAGCGCCTGTGAAGGCTCTGACATCGCCTATCTCATCTACACCTCGGGGACCACCGGTGTGCCCAAAGGTGTGGCCATCACTCATCACAACGTCACGCAGCTGTTCCGAATCTCGGACTTCTTCGACAAGCCCGGCAACCAGATGGCGTTCTCGGTAAGCCAGTGGCATTCGTACGCCTTCGACGTCTCGGCGTGGGAGATCTGGGGCGCACTGTTACGAGGCGGGCGGCTGGTGGTGGTACCCGAACAGGTGGCGGCCTCGCCGACTGACTTCCACGACCTGCTGGTTGCTGAAAAGATCAGCGTCCTCAGCCAAACCCCTTCTGCGGTAGGGGTTTTGCCGCCACCGGGTCTGGAAGCGGCGGCGCTGGTGGTGGCCGGCGAAGCGTGCCCGGGCGCGTTGGTGGACCAGTGGGCGTGCGGGCGGGTGATGATCAACGCCTACGGCCCGACCGAGGCAACGATCTATGCGGCGATGAGCGCGCCCCTGCAGCCGGGCTCGGGAGCGCCGATCGGGTCGCCGGTGTCTGGTGCGGCGTTGTTCGTGCTGGACGGGTGGTTGCGCCCGGTGCCGGCCGGCGTGGTCGGGGAGCTGTATGTGGCCGGTCGCGGCGTGGGTGTCGGGTACTGGCGTCGGTCCGGGTTGACGGCGTCGCGGTTTGTCGCGTGCCCGTTCGGCGTGCCCGGGCAGCGCATGTACCGCACCGGGGATCTGGTCCGTTGGCGCCCTGACGGCCAGCTGGATTACCTGGGCCGCGCCGACGAGCAGGTCAAGATCCGCGGGTACCGCATCGAGTGTGGCGAGGTGGCCGCCGCGCTGGCCGGGCTGGATGGCGTGGAGCAGGCGGCGGTGATCGCCCGCGAGGACCGCCCCGGCGATAAGCGTCTGGTGGGCTATGTGACCGGGGCGGTGGACCCGGGTGGGCTGCGCGCCGCGCTCGCCGAGCGGCTCCCGCCGTACCTGGTGCCGGCGGCCGTCGTGGCGCTCGGCGCGCTGCCGCTGACGGTCAACGGCAAGCTCGACAAGCGCGCCCTGCCGGCCCCCGAATACGGCGACATCGATGCCTACCGGTCCCCGTCGTCGCCGATCGAGCAGATCCTGGCCGACATCTATGCCGAGGTGCTGGGCATGAACCGGGTCGGGGTGCAGGAGTCGTTCTTCGATCTCGGTGGCGACAGCATCCTGGCGATGCAGGTCGCGGCTCGGTCCCGGGCCGCCGGCGTGCTGTGTACGCCGCGGGACATTTTCGTCGAGCAAACGGTCGCCGGGGTGGCCCGGGTCGCGGGCGTGGCCGGCGGCGCCGCCGAAACCGACGAGGGTGTCGGCGAGGTGGTGGCCACGCCGATCATGCGTTGGCTGCGTAGCGTCCAGAGCGCCGGGGCCCCGGTCGAGCAGTTCAACCAGACGCTGGTGTTGCAGGCGCCCGCGGGGGCCACCGAGGACGACGTGCTGGCTCTGCTGCAGGCGTTGCTGGATCGGCACCCGATGCTGCGGTTGCGCGTCGACGACGACGGGTCCCGGGACTGGTCCTTGTGGGCGCCCGAGCCGGGTTCGATGGACGCGGGCAAGTGCCTGCAACCGGTGGCGGCGTTGTCCGACGAGGCGCTGGCCGGGGCGCGATCGCGGTTGAATCCTGCCGCCGGTGTGATGCTGAGCGCGCTGTGGGTCCCGGAAAAAGATGACATCGGACAGCTGGCGCTGGTGATTCACCACTTGGCCGTCGACGGAGTGTCCTGGCGGATTCTGCTGGAGGATCTCAACATCGCCTGGGCACAGCATCGGGGTGGGCAGCAGATCGTGTTGCCGGCGGGCGGGACGTCATTCGCTCGGTGGGCGCAGCTGCTGGCCGAGCTCGCGCGACGCCCGGAGGTCCTGAGCCGGGCGGAGGAGTGGCGGCAGGTGCTTGCGGTTCCTGCCGCGCTGCCCGCGGTGCGCCCCGCTGAGGACACGTTCGCCACCGCCGGGCACCTGTCGCTCACGCTGGACAGCGAGACGACCCGCCAACTGCTGGGCGAGGTGCCGTCGACGTTCCATGCCGGGGTGCAAGACATCCTGCTGATTGCGTTCGGGTTGGCCTGCGCGGAGTTGCTCGGCACCAACGGCGCACCGCTCGTCGTCGACGTCGAGGGGCACGGGCGCCACGAGGAGCTGGCTCCCGGGGTGGACTTGTCGCGCACGGTCGGGTGGTTCACCGCCAAATATCCCGTGGCGCTGAAGTTGGGCGGGGTGTCCTGGGCGCAGGTGGTGGCGGGCAGCGCCGCGCTGGGACCGGTGATCAAGGACGTCAAAGAGCAGCTTCGGGCCCTCCCGGACGGCCTGACCTACGGTTTGCTGCGCTACCTGAACTCCGATGTCGGCCTGGCGGGGCCGGACCCGGCGATCGGATTCAACTACCTGGGTCGCCTGGGCGCCCCCACACCGGCAGCCGGTGCGGGCTGGCACGTCGGTCCGCGGCTCGCCGACAGCAACGCCGGGTCGTCCATGCCGCTGATGCACACCGTGGAGGTCAACGCCGTCACGTTGGAGACCAGCGCCGGCCCGCAACTGCACGCCAACTGGATGTGGGCGCCTTCTGCTGTCGATCGCGCCCAGGTCGCCCGGTTGGGTCAGTTGTGGTTCGCCGCCCTGAACGGCATTTGTGCGCATGTGCGTAGCGGTGGCGGCGGGTTGACGCCGTCGGACATCGTGCCGGCGCGGTTGAGCCGACAGCAGATCGACGAGCTGCAGCGGCAATACCGGATCGCCGACATTCTGCCGCTGACCCCGATGCAGCGGGGGCTGCTGTTCCACGCCGCTACCGCGCAGAGCAACCACGACGATGCGTATGCGGTGCAGCTGGATTTCGCCGTGGCCGGTGCCCTGGACCCGCACCGCCTGCGCGACGCGGTGCACGACGTGGTCCGCAGGCATCCGAACCTGGCGGCCCGGTTCTGTGACCAGTTCGACGAGCCGGTGCAGATCATCCCGGCTGATCCGGTCGCGGCGTGGCGGTATATCGAAGTCGACGCGGGCGCCGATGCCGACGATCAGATCCGGCGGGTGTGCGCCGCCGAACGCGCCGCGGTGTGCGACCTGGCTAGTCCACCGGCGTTTCGGGTGGTGTTGATCCGCGTCGACGCCGACCGACGGTGCAGTCATCGGTTTGTGCTGACCAATCACCACATCGTGGTCGACGGCTGGTCGATGCCGATCGTGCTGCGGGAGATATTCGCCGGCTATCACGGGCAGCGGCTGCCCGCGACCGGCTCCTATCGCAGATTTGTCGCCTGGCTGGCCGATCGAGACCAAGCCCGCGCCCAGGCGGCGTGGCGCGAGGCGTTCGCCGGCTTTGACGCCCCGACACTGGTCGGTCCGCCGGATCGGTCAGGCCCGGCCCCGCGTGGCGCCACCCTGTTCCGGCTGCCCGAGCAGGCCACCCGCGCGGTCAGCGAACTGGCGCGGGCCAGCCACACCACCGTCAACATCGTGTTGCAGGGCGCCTTCGCGCAGCTGCTGATGTGGCTGACCGGTCAGCATGACGTCGCCTTCGGCACCACCGTTTCGGGCAGGCCACCCGAGGTGGCCGGTGCGGAATCGATGGTGGGGCTGTTGATCAACACGGTGCCGGTGCGGGCGACCATCACGCCGGCGACCACCACCGCAGGCCTGCTCGATCAGCTGCACAGTGCGCACCACGACACGCTCGAGCATCAGCATCTGGCGCTGAGTCAGATCCACCGCCTCACCGGTCACGAGAGACTCTTCGACGCCCTTTTCGTGTACCAAAGCTTCCCGATCGACGCCGCCGCGTTGTCGGGCGCACACCAGCTGGCCATCAAGGAGATGTCCCGGCACG
>NZ_DATJYB010000575.1:0-30489 GCF_035499775.1 Mycobacterium sp.
GGCCGGCTGGGCATCGACCCGTTCGACGACACGCTGGTACAGCCGTCCAGCATCGACGTCCGCCTCGACTGCATGTTCCGGGTCTTCAACAACACCCGCTACACCCACATCGACCCCGCCAAGCAGCAGGACGAACTCACCAGCCTGGTGCAACCCATCGACGGAGAGCCGTTCGTGTTGCATCCGGGCGAGTTCGTGCTCGGCGCGACGCTGGAGCTGTTCACCCTGCCCGACGACCTCGCCGGACGGCTGGAGGGCAAATCATCGCTGGGTCGGCTGGGCTTGCTGACCCACTCGACGGCGGGCTTCATCGATCCCGGCTTCAGCGGCCACATCACCCTTGAGCTGTCCAACGTCGCCAATCTGCCGATCACGCTGTGGCCGGGCATGAAAATCGGTCAGCTCTGCATTTTGCGGCTGACCAGCCCCTCCGAACACCCCTACGGCAGCTCGCGGGTCGGGTCGAAATACCAGGGCCAGCGAGGGCCGACGCCGTCTCGCTCTTACCAGAACTTCATAAGATCTACATAGCTTGGCCAGGGCGCCGTCACCAGCAATCTGCGGGATCATTAGTAGGTCTGCGCTTTCTCCTCCGCGCGGACATGGCCGATGTAACTGAAACCTGTGGAGGGGTCTCTTGGATATCGTGCTCGGGGTGTCAATGGCACCCGCATCGATCGAGATGGTCCTGGTAGAGGGCGAAAATGCGGACGGCGCCACGGTAGAAGAAGATCAGATCGACGTCGCCGATGCCGGTGACGCGAGCACCAGCGCATCGAATCAGGTGATCGCCGCCATCCTCGGCACCCGGGAAGGCGCGATCGACGCGGGTCTGCGTCTGGCCTCGATCGGGGTGACCTGGACCGACCAACTCGAAGCCGTTGCGCTGCGCGACATGCTGGCGGCGCACAAGGTCGAGAACGTGATGCTGGTCTCGGCGTTCCTGTCCGCGGCCGCGTTGACCCAAAATGTCGGCGGGGCAATGGGTTACGAAAGCACCGCGGTGCTTTTCGTCGAGCCCGAGACGGCGACGTTGGCTGTCGTCGACACCGCCGACGGCTCCATCGCCGATGTCCGCAAAGAGACGCTGAATGACTCCGACGAGCTCGCCACCGCCGAAATCGTCAATATGGTTGTCGGGCTCGAGACGCTGAAATCCGTGCCGGGCGGCGTGTTCGTAATCGGCTCGGACGGCGTGGACGTCGCCGCACTCAAACCGCACCTGGAAGCGGCGACTGCGCTCGCGGTGAGCGCGCCCGAGGAGCCGGAAACCGCGCTGGCCCGAGGGGCGGCCCTGGCATCGGCGAACGCACCGCTGTTCGCGTCGTCCACCGCCGCGATGGCCTACTCGCAGGACCCCGGCACCGGGACGGTGGACCAGTCCGCGATGCCCGACTATCTCCGGTTCACCGGCGCCGAGGCCGAACTCGGCGACGAACTCGCCTACAGTGCCGTTCCGGACGACGACGCCGACGCTGCAACCGTGCTCCTCGACGTGATCGCCAGTCCTGATGAACGGCGGCCACGCCATCGGCCGGTCCTGCTGATGGGTACCGGGCTGGCGGTGATCGCAATCGTCGCCGTGGTGGGGATGGAGATCGCGATGGCGATCGGTATCCGCTCGACGGTCGCGTTGCAGCCGAACCCCAGCCAGAATCTCATCGTCCCGGCGCAGCAAGCGCCCGAGCCGGCACCGGTTCAGGTGCCTGCCGCGCACCCGAAGATCGACTTCCCGGCGCCGGCGGTGGTACCCAGGCCGGCTGTACCGGCGGTGGCGGCTCCGGCTCCCGCACCGCTTCCCGCAGCACCGCCTCCGCCGGCTCCGCTGCCGGCGGCGCCTGCTCCGGCTCCGGCCCCGGTGCCCGTCGTGGCGGCTCCGCCGCGGATGCCGATTCTGATGCCGCGGCTTCTCACGCCGGCCGAAGCGCCCATGGCGCGCCCACCGCTGCTGCAGGGGCCCTTCCAGCAACCGCGGCCGTTATTTACCACTCGCGGCGAGTTCCCGGGATCGGGACCGCAAGTCGGCGGCCAGATTCCGCAACAGCCCATCCACCAAACCCCGCCGGGTCTGGGACCCAGGCCGATTACCCCCGGCGGCGGTCCCTTCGGTGGTGGCCCGTTCGGTGGTGCTCCCCGCGGTCCGATTGAAGCCCCGGCTCCGGCTCCGGTTCCGAATGGGCCGTTTGGCGGTGGTCCGTTCGGTGGTGGCCCGTTCGGTGGTGCTCCCCGCGGGCCGATTGAAGCTCCGGCTCCGGCTCCGGTTCCGAGTGGGCCGTTTGGCCGTGGTCCCTTCGGTGGTGGCCCGTTTGGTGGGGGCGGCCGCGGTGGCGGTATGCCCGCTCCGGCCCCGGCACCCAGCGGCCCGTTTGGTGGTGGCGGCTTCGGCGGCGGCGGTCCGTTTGGTGGTGGCGGCTTCGGCGGCGGCGGCCACGGCGGCTTCGGTGGCGGCGGTGGCGGCTTCGGCGGCGGCCATGGCGGCGGCTTCGGCGGCGGCCACCGGTAGGTCTCACCTAGCAACCATCTATCCTTTGGACTCAGGAGCTTCGCGAGTAGCATTGAACGTCACGGTCGGTCCAGAATAAGCACCGTTCCGTAGGTTGCAAGAACTGTATAGCGCCCCAGCTAATCGTTTGAGCCGGCTGTGAAAATCCGGTGGCTCAGCAAACTACCTAGGAGGAGCTTGAGCGGTGGTGGACATGGTGCTTGGTGTCTCGATGGCACCAACGAAGGTCCGCATGGTGTTGGTCGAAGGCGAGAGCGCCGACGGGGTCACTGTCGACCAGGACAACTTCGACGTCACTACTGAGTCACCCTCGACTGCGCCCGCTCAGGTCGTCTCGGCTATCCTCGGCACTCGGGAAAGCGCCGCCGAGGGCGGCTGTCAGCTGCTAGCCAGCGGCGTGACCTGGACGGATCCCGTCGATGCCGCCGCGCTGCGCGATGCGTTGGCCGCCCACAAGATCGAAAACGTCATGCTGGTGTCGGCGTTCATGGCCGCGGCAGCGTTGGCTCAGGCGGTCGGTGATGCCACGAACTACTCCCGGACCGCGCTGTTGTTCGTCGAGCCGTATTCCGCGACGTTGGCTGTGATCAACACCGCCGACGGGTCGATCGCCGATGTGCACCGCCGGCTGCTGTCCGACGACGAGGACCGGGCGGTAGCCGAGCTGGTCGAAATGGTCTCCGGTGCCGACGCGCTGGAGACTCACCCAGAGGGTGTGTTCGTCGTCGGTTCCGGAGTCGATATTCCCCTGATCAAACCCGCGCTGGAGGCCGCGACTTCGCTTGCACTGTCCGTGTCCGAAGAGCCGGAGATGGCCCTGGCCCGGGGTGCGGCGCTGGCGTCGGCGAATGCGCCGTTGTTCGCGTCGTCCACGGCCGCGCAGGCCTACGCGCTGGATCCCGGCATGCGTGATCGGCCCGAATACCGGGATGCCTACCTTGTCGCCGACGACCAAGCCGGCGTCGACAACGTTGCCTACAGCGCCGTAGCGGACGATGCGGCCGACGACGCCGAGCTGGACCAGAGCGCGCCGCGGCGCAGGCCGATTCTGCTGCTCGGCAGCGCCCTGTCGGTTGTCGGCATCAGCGCGGTGATAGCGCTGGAAATCGCGTTGGCGATAAGCATCCGTCCGACCGTCGCGCTGCGGCCCAGCCCCAACGAAAACATCATCGTGCCGGCCCAGCCCGCGCCGGCCCAGCCCGCACCGGCTCCGGCTCCGGCGATCGTTCCGCGGCCGGAAATCAGGCTGCCCACGCCGGTGGCGGTACCGCGACCGATCCCCCCGCCAATAGCGGCTCCGGTTCCCGCCGCCCCGCCGCCGGTTCCGGTGGCGCCACCGCCGGTGCTGGTTCCCCTGGCACCACGCGTGCCGGCAGCCGAACCTCCGTTGCGCGTGACGCCGCGTTCTCCTGTGCTCCAACCGCGGACTGAGTTGCGGGAGTCGCAGCTGCCACGGCAGCGCGGGCCGCTGCCTGGGCAACGTGGCGGCTTCGTTGGACCGTTTGGCGGCGGACGCGGCGGTTTCATTGGACCGTTTGGCGGCTGGCGTGGCGGTTTCGGTGGGCCGTTCGGCGGGCGTGGTGGTTTCGGTGGTGGGCGCGGATTCGGCGGCTTCGGCCGCAGGTAGTCAGCCCATTCGGGTCCTCCCGAGCGCTTGGCACCGGGCATCCTCATCTCTGGGCGGGTAAAATCGCCGGATACGGGGAACTGTAAGTAGGTTAGAAGCCCATTGCGTGAAGTGTTAACCGGCAAATCAGAAGACTATTGGGGGAGCTGTGGACACCGTATTAGGTGTTTCGATGGCACCGACCGCAGTCCGGATGGTGCTGGTCGAAGGTGAAAACGGCGATGGTCTCACCGTCGACCAAGACAATTTCGAGGTCGTGTCCGACGGTCAGCCCGTCGGTGCTGCCGATCAGGTTATTTCGGCGATTCTGGGGACCCGCGAGGGCGCTGCCGCGGGTGGCTACGAGCTGACCTCGACCGGAGTCACGTGGACTGACCCTATCGAGGCCGCCGCCCTGCGCGACGCGCTGGCGGCCCACAAGATCGAGAACGTCATGTTGGTTTCGGCGTTTCTCGCCGCGGCCGCGCTTGCTCACTCGGTCGGCAATGAAACCAACTACGCGCACACGGCGCTGTTGTTCATCGAGCCCGATACCGCGACGCTGGCAGTCGTCCACACGGCCGACGGCTCGATCGACGATATTCAGCGGCAAGCGCTACCCGAAGACGACGACGAGGCAGTTGCCCAGCTGGCCACGATGGTGTCGAACGCCGCGGAG
Source organism: Mycobacterium sp. (assembly GCF_035499775.1). Lineage (GTDB taxonomy): Bacteria > Actinomycetota > Actinomycetes > Mycobacteriales > Mycobacteriaceae > Mycobacterium. Next base: position 4,789 of record NZ_DATJYB010000575.1, read on the forward strand.
CTTCAGACGCGCCCGGACGGCGTCTTTGTCGTCGGTTCGGGCATCGACATCCCGCTGATCAAACCGGCCCTGGAGGCCGCCAGCACGCTCCCGTTGAGTGCGCCTGAGGAGCCGGAAACGGCGCTGGCGCGGGGAGCCGCGCTGGCATCGGCGAACGCGCCCCTGTTCGCGTCCTCCACGGCTGCGCGGGCGTACGCGCAGGATCCCGGCACCGGCGGGGTAATCCCGTATGTGGTGGATCACGGCTACTTCGCAGGTCCCGTCGCTGCGGGCTTCGACGACGGTGTTCCGCTCGCCTACAGTGCTGTTCCCGACGACGCCTACACCGGTGAGCAAAGCGTGTCGACCGGGATGGAGGACTACCGCGAGCGCGCGCCATTCGCGTTGGTCGGCAGCGTGGTGGCAGCGATCTTGATCATCGGTGTGACGGCGCTTGTCGTTTCGCTGGCGCTCAGCATCCGGCCGACAGCCGGAGTGCAGCCCGACCCGGGCCGCAACATCGTCGCCCCGCCCACGCAGCCGGTCCCGGCAGCTCCTGTCCCGGCGCCCAAGGAACCTGTCCCGGCACCGCAGGCTCCCGCACCTGTGCCGCAAGCTCCCGCACCTGTGCCACAGGCCCCCGCGCCGATCCCGCAGGCTCCCGCGCCGATCCCGCGGGCTCCCGCGCCGATCCCGGTGCCGCAGGCCCCCGCGCCGGCGCCTGCTCCGCCGCCGGCGGCGCCCGTCCCGGTGCCAGTCCTGATACCCGGCATACCGCCGATCTTCGGGGGGCCGGGCGGCCCCGGTGAGGGTCCTCGTGGTGGCGGATTCCCCGGTGAGGGCCCCCGCGGCGGATTCCCCGGTGAGGGCCCCCGCGGCGGCGGCGGATTCCCCGGATTCCCGGGTGGCGGCGGCCGCGGTGGTTTCGGTGGCGGCGGTCACGGCGGCTTCGGTGGAGGCCACGGCCGCTGAGTGGTCCAGGCCTCGGTGGCCCACCTGTCACCTGGCGTTTGCCTTTCGCTCAACGGCCCGATGCAGTTAGCTCATTGCGGCAACCTAGACACGGTTGTATGCGATGCACCGTATTCGGCACCGGATATCTGGGTGCCACCCACGCCGTCGGGATGGCGGAATTGGGACACGAGGTCGTTGGGGTCGATATCGACCCGGGCAAGGTCGCCAAGCTCAGCGGCGGCGATATTCCCTTCTACGAGCCCGGTCTGCGGAAGCTGCTGACCGACAATCTCGCCGCCGGACGGCTCCGGTTCACCACGGACTACGACATGGCGGCCGATTTCGCCGACGTGCACTTCCTGGGGGTTGGCACACCGCAGAAGAAGGGTGAATACGGCGCCGACTTGCATCATGTCCATGCCGTCATCGATTCGTTGGTGCCCCGGCTGGCCAGACCTGCGGTGCTCATCGGTAAGTCGACAGTCCCGGTGGGCACTGCAGCTGACTTGAGCGACCGAGCCGCCGCGCTGGCACCTACCGGCGTCGATGTCGAAATCGCCTGGAACCCGGAATTCCTGCGCGAAGGCTACGCGGTGCACGACACCCTGGCGCCGGATCGCATTGTGCTTGGCGTACAGGATAATTCGGTGCGTGCCGAGGCGATTGTCCGCGAGCTGTACGGGGCGCTGCTGGCCGCAGGGGTGCCGTTCCTGGTGACCGACCTGCAGACCGCCGAGTTGGTCAAGGTCTCGGCCAATGCCTTTCTGGCGACCAAGATTTCGTTCATCAATGCGATCTCTGAGGTGTGCGAGGCGGCGGGCGCCGACATCAGCTTGCTGGCCGACGCACTCGGATACGACCCACGGATTGGGCGCCAATGTCTCAACGCCGGTTTGGGTTTCGGGGGTGGCTGTCTGCCCAAGGATATTCGCGCGTTCATGGCCCGCGCCGGCGAGCTGGGAGCCAACCAGGCGCTGACGTTCCTGCGTGAGGTGGACAGCATCAACATGCGCCGGCGTACCCGGATGGTCGAGTTGACCACCACCGCGTGCGGCGGTGCGCTGCTGGGAGCGAACATTGCCGTGCTGGGCGCGGCGTTCAAACCAGAATCCGACGACGTCCGCGACTCGCCCGCGCTCAACGTCGCGGGTCAATTGCAGCTCAACGGAGCCACCGTCAACGTGTACGACCCGAAAGCCCTGGAAAACGCGCGGCGCCTGTTCCCCACGCTGAATTACGCGGTTTCGGTGGCGGAAGCGTGCCAGGGCGCGGACGCGGTCTTGGTGCTGACCGAGTGGCAGGAGTTCGTCGACCTCGAACCCGGCGACCTCAGCGATCGGGTGCGGGCCCGGGTAATCGTGGACGGCCGCAATTGCCTGGATGTGGAGCGCTGGCAGCGAGCCGGTTGGCGGGTGTTCAGGCTGGGCACGCGGCGGCCGTAAGGCATTTAGCCGACTTGACAGTATTGATTATCTGTCCAGTCGGTTCCTACCATGGCTCTGGTGAGCGATGTGACGTTCCGCAAGATGCGCTTCGACATCGACGAGTCGGTGCCGTTCCAGTGGAATGCCGCCAACCCCGCGTCGGGACTGATGTCGAACGTGATCTCGTTCTTCGCAGTGGGTTTCGAACGCTACATCGTGCTGGCGGCCAAGGACGCCTTGAGAATCATCGAGGATGCGGATCTTCGTGCGGAGGCCGAGGTCTTCCTCGCGCAGGAGGCACAGCATTCGGCTGCGCACCGTAAACATGTCAACGCGCTCATTGCGCAGTACCCCGCGCTGGGCACCACGCTCGACCGGGTCATCGCCGCCTACGAGGACCTCTACGCCGCCAAACCGCTGAAGTCCCATCTGGCTTACATCGCCAGCCTGGAAGCCACCTTCCCGCCGCTGTTCACCTTCATGATCGAAAAGCGGGATCTGTTGTACCACGGCGATTGTCGCGTCGCGTCGTTGTTCTTGTGGCACTACATCGAGGAGATCGAACACCGCAGCTCCGCGGACATCATCTTCGACGGTGTTGTACACAGCAGGTGGTATCGGCTGCGCACGCTGGTGACGTCAATGACCCATGTGGGGCAGATAGCGCGGTTGATCACCGAGGGCATCGGTGCAGCCGTCCCGGCCGACGATATCGGGGTGCCGCCGGACGCCGCGACCATGGACATGTGGCGCACCGAGTTGTTGGCGCATCTTCCCGTGGTGAGCAGGTTCTTCCACACCGGGTATCCGACCCTGTTTCGGGATGTCTCGGGCCGTCGGTTGGTCAAACTCGTTGCGGGCCTGGTTCGGTCGCAGCTACCGACACACCATCCCGCCGATGTCGAAGTGCCCGGCTGGTTCCACACCTGGATGGCCAGCCACGCGGCGGGCGAAGACATGGCGCACTACTGCGCCCGCAGCCCGTGTGTACGATGCGGCTCATGCCGCTGTCGAACGGCGCGACCTTCGCGGGGTTCACGATCGTGCGCCTGCTGGGGTCCGGGGGGATGGGGGAGGTATATCTCGCCCAACATCCGCGGCTGCCACGCCAGGACGCGCTCAAACTGCTGCCCGCGGAATGGTCGGCCGATGAGGAGTACCGGAACCGGTTCAGTCGGGAAGCTGATCTGGCGTCGAAGCTGTGGCGTCCGCACATCGTGGGCGTGCACGATCGGGGTGAGGCCGACGGCCAACTCTGGATCTCCATGGACTTCGTCGACGGGGTCGACACAGGGCGGCTCCTAGCCCCGTTTTCCGCACCGATCGAGCGTAGGGCCTGACCTTTCGGCATCCGATCGGCGCATGGCTGGCTGTGGTAGCGCATTGCGAGAGTGGGCGATTCGACTGTAGTGGGGTGCTGTCCCTGCCGCCGACGAATCAGCGCTCTACGGGTTGGTGTAGGGCCAAACTGTGGTAGCAGGGCTGGCACGGAAACACACCGAATTACATGCTTGTAATGCGCTTCCGGTCGCGATAACGTAGGGCCAACCTACGAGATCGGGATGGGGCGCATGTACGTCAAGCGGCACGCGGTCACCAAGGGCGGCAAACGCTACGTATACCTGCGGCTGGTCGAGGCCTTCCGGGACGAGTCCGGCGGGGTACGGCACCGGGTGTTGCGCACCCTGGGCCGCGAGGACGAGCTGAAGGCGTCGGGCCAACTGGAGCAGCTGGCGGCCTCGTTCGCCCGGCTCGACCCGCCGCCGGCCGGCACCCGCCGCCACGTCGGGCCGCTGCTGCTGGTGGGCCACTACCTGAACCGGCTGGGGCTGGTCGAACTCATCGACGCGGCGGCCCCGATGCGCGGGCGGGCCATGCTCACCCACGGGGAGGTGATCGCCGCGCTGGTGTCCAACCGGCTGTGCGGGCCGGCGCCGCTCTACGACGTGGCTGGGTGGGCGTCGTCGGCGGCGATGGCCGAATTATTCGGCATCCCAGCAGGATTGCTCAACGACGACCGGCTCGGCCGGGCGCTGGAGGCGCTGGCCCCGGTGGCCGAGCAGGTCCGCGGCCAACTCGCGTTGGCCGCCGCGAGCCGCTGCGGGGCCGACCTGTCGCGGCTGCACCTGGACATGACCGCGGTCCGGTTCACCGGCGGCTACCAGGGCTCGGCGCTGGTGGAAAAGGGGTGGGCCGCCGACCGCACGATCGCCCGGCAGGTCAAGACCCTGCAGGTGTCCAACCGCGCCGGGGTCGCGCTCTACTACCGGCCGCACCCGGGGGGATCAGGCGAGGCGCCGTGCTTCGCCGACACGCTCGAGCGCATCCGCGCGCTGGCCCCGCCCGGCGTGGTCTGCGTCATCGACTCCGGGTTCGGCTACCTGGGCCGGCTGTGCGCCGCCGACGCGAAAGGGTTGCGGTTCGTGGTGCCGCTGCGCGCCGACACCGGCTGGGCCCAGTGGTTCGCCGCCGACCTGCCCGACGGGCTGGCCGCGCTGGACCGGCTCGACCACTGCTCGGCGCGCGAACGCCGACTGCCCGAGCACGAGCGCACCGTGTGGAAAGGCGCGCTGCGCGAGCGCGAGGTCGCAGACGAGGACACCGGCCGCACCCACCGACTGCGCATCGCCTACATCTGGTCCTCCGAGGAGGCCGCCTCCGTCGCCGACGCCCGCGAACGCGCCCTGACCAAGGCCCAGGAAGCGCTCACCCGCATCCGTAACGGCCTCGGCGGCCGCTACTACAAGACCAAAAAGCAGGTCGACGACCGGGTCGCCACCATCATCGGACACCGCATCGCCGAGCTGATCACCGTCACCACCGGCCTCACCAATGACGGCAAACCCACCATCGCCTGGCGTCGCAACCCCGACGCCATCACCGCCGCCGCAGCACTCGACGGGCTCTACGCCCTGGCCACCAACCTGCCCGACCCACCCGACCACACCCTGACCGCGCTCGACGTGCTCGACACCTACAAAGACCAATGGATTGTCGAACAACGCCACCGCGACCTCAAACAAACCCTGCACGTGCGGCCCATCTTCCTGCACAACGACGACCGCATCCACGCGCTCATCGCCGTCATCGGCATCGCCCTGCTCGTCTACGGACTCATCGAAGCCGACCTACGCGCCGCTCTCGGCCCCAAAACCCCCCTGCCCGGCCTGCTACCCGAACACCGAGACGCCGTCCCCACCGCCCGCGCCGTGCTGACCGCCTTCACCGACCTACACGCCACCTACACCACCGGCGGACTCGTTCTCGACCGACTCACCACGGTCCAACGACTCATCCTCGCCCACCTCGACATCCCCCCACCATGGCCCGAAACACACAGCACCACAACAACATCCAAAACCACAAACCTTAACCCCCAACTACGCGGAAAACGGGCCTAGCCGACCACCCGGCGGGGCTGCCTCTCGACGATGCGATCCGCATCGTCACCGCCGCGGCCAGCGCCCTCGACTATGCGCATAAGCAGGGACTGCTGCACCGTGACGTGAAACCCGCGAACATCATGGTCACCCATCGAGACGCCGCTGAGCAGCGAATCGTGTTGACCGACTTCGGGATTGCGCGCAACGTCGATGACATCAGCGGTCTGACCGCGACCAACATGACGATCGGCACCGTCGCCTATAGTGCGCCCGAGCAGCTCATGGGTGAGGAGGTCGACGGACGAGCCGACCAATACGCGCTGGCCGCCACCGCCTATCACCTGCTGACTGGGGCTCAACTGTTTCCGCACTCAAACCCGACCGTCGTCATCAGCCGCCATCTGAATGCACCCGCGCCCGCGCTGGCCGCCGTCCGTCCGGAACTGGCGGCGCTGGATCCCGCGCTGTCGAAAGCACTGTCCAAGAACCCCGACGACCGGTTCGCCGGCTGTTCCGATTTCGCCCGTGCGCTGACCGAATACGCTCCGCCCACCCGCCCCGCCCCGATCCCGCCCCCAGTGCCGATGCCCGCCCCCGCCGTGTACGACGCACCCACGATCGTTGATCGGGAGCCGGTGGCGAACCGAACCAGGTCTCGCGCACTGGTGCTCGTGGTTCTGCTGGCTCTGTTGCTCGCGTCAGCCGGTTTGCCACCACACAGTTGATCCGCCCGAATCCACAGCCAATGACCATTCGTCCGCAATGGCAGCCATACGTCGACGCGGCCGCGGCGTACGCGACGACGATGTACACCGTCTCGCCGGAAGCAGCCGAGCGCCAGGCCCAGCGGATGTTGGACATGTCGGTCGGGCCGATGCACGAGATGCTCACGAAAAGCGCCCAAAATCTCGTTGCGCTGTGGAAACACGCAGGGACGCATAGCACTTGCACGGTGAACGGAGCCGGTCTGGAGGAGCTCAACGGCGACAAGGCCACGGTTCTGGTTGCGGCGAGAGTGCAAGCCTCGGGACCGGGTGACCAGGCTCCGAGCGCCGACAAACCGCAGGCGTATCGACTGCGACTGTTTGTGGAGAAGCAGTCCGACGGCACCTACAAGATCGCCGACTTGAAGTACCCGGACGGTGGCAACTGATGCGGCGTCGGTATTGGTGGGCCAGCGTTGTCGCGCTGGTGGTGGCCATTGTCGCGTGCACCGTCGTCGGCGGGTGGCTGATGATCGCCAAGAGCCGCCGGCCGGCCCCGGTCGACGGCCCCTCGGACCGCGCGGCGGTACTCGATGTCGCCCAGGCCGATATCCCCAAAATCTTCGCGTACGACTACCAGACCGTCGAGCGAAGCCTCGCCGACGCCTACCCGTTGCTGACGCCCAACTATCGCCAGGAATTCGAGAAGAGCGCCAATACCCAGGTCATCCCCGAGGCCAAGAAGCGTCAGGTTGTTGTGCAAGCGAATGTGGTCGGAGCGGCGGTCGAGTCACTGGACCAACGCTCCGCCCAGCTGCTCGTCTTCATGAACCGAACCGTGACCGACGTCAGCCAGAAACCGGTCTACGACGGCTCCCGGTTACAAGTGACGATGCAGCACGTCGACAACAAGTGGCTGGTCGACTACATCAAGCCGGTCTGAGGACCCGTCACGCCGGCACCGGCCGTGGTACGTTGCGCGGCCTGCCGTCGGCGCGCAGGAAGCCGCCGGTGCGCTCACGTCCCAGGATCTCGGTGGGCTGCCCGTCCCGGAACACCTCGCGGCCGGAGACGAAGACGGCGTTGACCGTCTCGTCATTGCGGTTGACCATGCGTGAAAGTCCGCCGTAGGCGGCAATATTGGCCTCGTGGTAGGAATCCAGCGACTCGTCGAGGCGCTGCGGGTCGAGCACCACCAGGTCTGCCCAGTCGCCGATTCGCAGATGACCGGTGTCCAGCCCGTACCAGTCCGCCAACTCCCCGCTGAGTCGGTGCACGGCCCGCTCGATGGACATGAACGGCCGTCCCGCGTTCTCGGCGTCTCGCACATGCCGCAGCAGACGCAGTCCGCAGTTGTAGAACGCCATGTTCCGCAAGTGGGCGCCCGCGTCGGAAAAGCCCATCTGCAGACCGTTCTGAACGGCCAGCTTGCGCAGCATCTGCGGGCGGTGGTTGGAAATCGTTGTGCGCCAGCGGATGGCGGTGCCGTGTTCGAGCACCAGGTCAAGGAACGTGTCGACCGGATGCAACCCGCCGCGCTCGACACCGACCTGGCCGAACGACTTGCCCACCAGCGATTCGTCTGGGCAGGAGACGATTTCGGCGTCGAAGAAGTCGCGGTGCCAGGCCCGCGGGCCGTACTTGTTGTCGTAGTCCTTGCGGAAACCGCGCCGGTATTCCTCGTCGCGCAGCAGCTCGTTGCGTTCGAGTTCGTCCTTGAGGTGCAGCGCGGCCGCGCCCGCACCGAACTCCTCGAACACCACCAGATCGATCCCGTCGGCGTATACCTCGAACGGCACGGGCAGGTGCTGGAATCGGAAGTCGCCGCCGAGCCGGTTCACGATCGCCGACAGCGTGGCGGTCAACCACATCGCGCCGCGCGACGATTTCATGTCCGCCGCCGCCAGCAGGCTGGTCTTCAGGCGGGGCCGCCGGATCCCCAGCGACTGGAACGCCTGCGACACGATGTTCTGCGGATGGGTGACGTCGGGTCCGGACTGCAAGGCGCGCCCGGAGCGGCGCAGCAGCGACTTGAGCCGGCGCAGCTCGCGGCCTTTGGCGTACGTCGACGGCAGCGTGCGGGACCGGCAGGTGTCGCCGTCGATCTTGTCGAAAAGCAGTTGCTGCGAAGACATTCCGATGAAGCCCGCATCGAGGGCCTCGGCCAGCATGTTTTCCATTCGGGCCTGTTCGGCCGCGGTGGGCCGCACGTCTTTGCGGGTGGCCCGGTCGAGGCCCATCACGGCGGTGCGCATGTCGGAATGACCGATGAACGCCGTCACGTTGGGCCCCAGCGGCAACGACTCGAGCGCGTCGGCGTACTCGCGCGCACTGTTCCACGACTTATGCTCTCCGACGATGCGGACCACGTGCTCGTGCGGGATCGCTTCCACACGCCCGAACAGGTCGGCGGCCTCGCCCGCGTCGACGTGCACGGTCGACAACGAACACGAGCCCATCACGATCGTGGTGACACCGTGCCGCAGCGATTCCGACAGCGACGGCGCCGCCAGCACCTCGGCGTCATAGTGGGTGTGGATGTCGATGATGCCCGGGATCACCCACTTGCCTTCGGCGTCAATCACATTCGGGCAGCCCGCGGTGTCCAGCGGCGCGGGGCTGACGGCTGCGACCCGACCGTCGCGAATGCCGACGTTGCGGACCGCCGATGGCCCACCGGTGCCATCGAACCATCGGCCGTTGGCGATCACCGTATCGAACGTCATTCCAATCACCTCGCTTGGGTGGACAGCTTACCGAAATCGTCAATCCGCGGTTCCGTCGGGGCAGTCCGGGTGGCAAATCTCCGACTTGACGTTTCTTTATAACTGTCCAGTCTACATGTAAGAGGGCGCCATGGGGTTTGGGTGTTCTCTCCACCCGCGGCACCGCGTATTACGTTGGCGCCGACGTGATCTGCTACGCGATTGTCGTCGGGTTCGGGTTGACCACGATCCGTGCGTTGCGCAGTGAGCCGCTGGTCCGGGTTCCGTGCGCAGCCTTGAAGGCGTGTTCTCCATCGTCTATCTGGCGGTGTTCGCCGCGCTGTGGAGCTACGCGGTGTACTTCGGCGCGCCGACGGGTTCGCTGCCGTATGTCGTTGGCTGCTATGCCTTCTCGGGCTACCTGATGTGGTGGTGCTTCACCTGGCGACCCTCAGCGGCGATGGCTGGCGATCTCCGACGTCAGCACCGGCGCGACCCAGCGCCGCAGGTATCCCCGTAGCGCCTCACCGGTGCGCGGCGGACGCCCCGGGTCGATCATGAAGGACTGCAGAATCCGCAACATGTACTCGGCCAGATCGTCGATGCCGGCGTCGTCGAGCCCGTACTGCGCCCAATCGATGTCCAGCCCCGCCAGGATTCCGTGCCCGAAGTTGATCCCCATGTCCGACGTGACGCCGGTTGAGGCCTTGGTGAAGTCGTGCACCAGCATCAGCTGGACGTGTTTGTCGGCCGGCAGCCATTCCAGGGTGAACGCCAAGCTTTCCACCAGGGCCTCGACCGGGTCGGTCATATGGGCCAGATGCTCGGCCAATCGCTCCAGGAACCTCATTCCCGACCGGGTGGCCGCGGCCTCGAGTAGGGCATTGGTCCCGGGGAAATAGTTGTATACGGTCTGCCGCGACACGCCGAGTGTCCGCGCCACATCGGCGATCCGGATGTCGGCGCCGCGCTCCTCGATCGCCTCGCTCGCGGCGTCGAGGATGCGTTCTATCGCCTCTTCATCGGTCGCGGGCGTGGCGCCGCCCCACCCATGGGTGCGCATGGGTGAGAGGTTACGGCCTCAACAGGAACTTCGTGCATTCTGGGCCGCACGGCGCTAGGCTTGACACTTGATACTAATTGTCTAGTCGCCCATTTGGAGAGCCATGCCGCCGGTGTCTTGGAAGCCGTTTTCGGTCAGCGACCAGGAACTCGCCCAGCATCTGTCAGACCTGTCGGTACCCACGCTCGTGCTCTCTTGCGTGCACATCACCGGCGACGTGTCGATCCTCGACGGGCCCTACCAACCGCATGGGTTGATGGCCAACGAAGAGCAGGGCTTCATGAGCCCCGAGGAGCAAAGCGCCGCGCGCGCTTTCGCGCTGGAGCTGATCAAGGACTATCGCGACCGGGACTGTCCGCCACTGAAGCCGATTCCGGCCGAGGGATTGCGGCGGATGATGAGCTGGGCCGCGTGCGAGCCGATTGACGACACCTATCTGCCGATGGTGTTGCAGGAGATCGGCTTTGACGATGCGGGTACCGTCGCGGCCGTGCCGGCAGAGGCCGTCGCTGCGCGCGCCGACCTTCCGGTCATCGTGATCGGCTGCGGCGAGTCGGGCCTGCTGGCCGCGATCAAGTTGAAGGAGGCGGGTTTTCCGTTCCAGGTCATCGAGAAGAATCCGGGACTCGGGGGAACGTGGTTTGAGAACAGCTATCCCGGTGCCCGGGTCGACTCGCCAAACCATCTGTACACCTACAGTTTTGAGCCGATCGATCACTGGACGAAGTACTTCTCCCAGCAGCCCGAGCTCAAACAGTATTTCGAAGACGTGGCGCTGCGACACGGAATCTGCGACCACGTGCGGTTCTCCACCGAAGTCCTCAGCGCCGCCTGGGACGAGGCCACATCCACCTGGACAGTCCAGGTCCGTTCTGCCGACGGTCTCGAAAAGCTCACTGCGCGAGCGGTAATCAGCGCGGTCGGCCAGTTGAATCGGCCTATGGTGCCCGACTTTCCCGGGATGGAGACCTTCGCCGGACCGTCCTTTCACACCGCGCGGTGGGACCACGGTGTCGACCTCACCGGCAAGAACGTCGCGCTGGTCGGGGCCGGGGCCAGCGGGTTCCAGGTCGGGCCGGCGATCGCCGACCGCGTCGGCTCGCTGACCATCTTTCAGCGCACCGCACAGTGGATGTTCCCGAACCTGCTGTATCACGAGGCGGTGGGCCCCGGCGTGAAGTGGGCGATGAATCACCTGCCTTTCTATGCCCGTTGGTATCGGTTCCTGCTGCTGTGGGCGTGGTGCGACAAGGGGCTCGCGCCCGCTCGAGTCGACCCGGAATGGCCCGACCAGGACCGCTCGATCAGCCTGCTCAACGAGGGTGTCCGCATCTACATGACCGACTGGATTCTCAGCCAGGTCGACGGGGACGACGAATTGGCTACCAAGGTAGTGCCCGACTACCCGCCCACCGGCAAGCGGATGTTGCAGGACAACGGAAGCTGGCTGCGCGCCCTGCGGCGTCCCCACGTCGAACTCGTCCGCGACCCGATCGAACGCATCACACCCGACGGCATCGACACCGCCGCCGGCGTTCATCACACCGTCGATGTCATCATCTACGCCACCGGTTTTCGCGCCAACGAGATGCTGTTACCGATGACGATCACCGGGCGCAACGGGGCCGACCTGCGGGCGGGATGGGGCGAGCGCCCGACGGCCTACCTGGGCATCACGATGCCCGAGTTCCCCAACTTCTTCTGCATGTACGGGCCCGGCACCAATCTGGCGTCCAGCGGGAGCATCATCTTCCACTCCGAATGCCAGGCCAACTACATCATCTCGGCGCTCGCCCATATCGCCGACAACGGAATCGATTTCGTCGAGCCGACAGCGGACAAGACCCGGGACTGGGTCGAACGCAGCCAGCGCGAAATGCGGGGGATGGTGTGGTCGCAGCCGTCGGTCAAGCACAGCTTCTACAAGAACAGCTATGGCGAGGTCTACATCCTCAGCCCGTGGCGCGTCGTCGACTACTGGTCCTGGACAAGGGAATTCAATCCGGACGACTACCTAGTCAGGCAAACAGCGAAGCTGGCCAGCGCACGTCGTCGGCGGTGAGCCGGCGCCGGGAGTCTGGCGGCCACTCCGTGTCGTCGGCTTCGGTGACCAAGGTGAATCGGCCATAGTCGAACGGAAGGCCGGGCGCCGGCTCAATCCGGATCAGTCGCTCGCGCAGACCCGCGCTGTGCAACTCGAGTGCGCGGTGATGACAGTAGGGGTTATTGCCGCGCCGGCCGAACAGGGTATGCGTGGTCCATGAGCATCCGCCTCGGCAGGTTTCCTTGTGAACGCAGGCGTGGCAGTACCCCCACGTCTGGTCGGTTGGCTGCACGCTGAGCAAATTGAAAGTCATTTCCGGTGCAGTGGAAAGCATTTCGGCAATGCGCTGCTTTCGCACCGTGCCCGCGGAGTAGGCCGCGGTGGGCAGCGACGGGCAGCCTTTGACAGTGCCGTCGGCCTCGATGCCGATGGTGGACAAGCCCGCTTGGCAGCCGTTCCAGGACTGATCGCCTTGCGGCGAGCGCAGCAGTTGCTCGTAGGGGCCGTGGTAACCGAGGTTGTTGGCCGCATAGAGGCGTATGCCGTCGGCTGCTGCCCGCTCGGCGATCCGGGCCAGCACCGGGAAGACCACCAGGAACTCGCATGGCTGCAGCAGCAGGTCGGGCTCGTCAGCCGCGCGTCCCAGCGGGACCGTCAGCTGCAGTTGCCAGGCGGTGACGCCCGCTCGCAGTAGTTCTTGGTAGAGCTCAGGAAGGTCGACGATCGTCCGACGATTGACCTGGGTGTTGCAGGTGGCGTCGATGCCGGCGCAGCGCAGGTGCTCCGCCGTGCGGAAGCACGATCGCCAGGATCCGGCTCGTCCGCGCAGCGCATCATGGGTCTCCTCCATCCCATCGATGGAGATCGAGGCTTGCACGATGCCGGCGGCGCGCATGCGCTGCGCCATGGTGGAATTCAGCTTGTACCCGCCGGTCGTCAGGGTGCAGCGCATGCCCCGGCTGGTGATTGCGGCGGCGATCTGCAGCCAATCGGACCGCAGGAAGGCCTCACCGCCGATCAGGGTCACTTCGACGATGCCCAGCTCGGCGAGTTGGTCGACGACGTCGAGGGCCTCGGCCGTCGACAGCTCGTGCTGGCGGGCGCTGCCGGCGCGCGACCCGCAATGTGAGCAGGCCAGATTGCAGGCCAGCGTCAACTCCCACACGGCATAGGCGGTGCGTTGGGGTGGACTGGTTAATGCCCGCCGGACGCCGGGCTCAGTCGGTTCGGCCACGATCCTTTCCGAACCACCGCCGCTTCCCGGTCTTTGGCTGCTCGGACTGCTGTGCCGGCAGCGGTGGCGGAGGTTGAGCTCCCCACTGCGGTAGCGGGCCGCTGTAGGCGGGTTGTTGTTGTTGTGGGTGTGGTTGCGGCTGCTGTGGCTGTGGTTGTGGTTGCTGCTGGGGCTGGGGCGGCTGCCACTGGGGCGGCGGACCGCCGTACACCGGAGCCGGGGGGCGGCTGGGCTGGAATCGTTCCTGCCCCCTGGGCAGCATGGACTCGTTGGCAGGAGCGCCGAGACCCTTCAGCGAAACCTGGACGGTCGGTGCCACGGTCGGTGGGGATGTCGGCGCCGGAGGCTGGGGAGCCGGCTGTGCCTGTTGGCCATCCTGCTTTTGGGACTGACTGCGCTGCCGCCAATAGGCGAACCCGTCGAACGGAAAGGGCACCCGCGGAGGTTGCCATTCGATGCGCGGCAGTTCACCGGGTTCGCGATCGCCCGAGCCGGCCCGGGAACCCATCTCGGTGTCGATTACCGACCTGGCGGCGGCCATTGCCCGGTCGGCCGTTTCGTAACGACCCACCTCCGCGCCGCGGAATGTGACAATGAACTGCGGGACTGGGGTCATGAACCAATCATGCGCGGGGTCGGCCGAGATGACTAGTTGAAAGCCGAACCTCGTCGGCCAACCACCCGATCACGAGGATCGGCGGCGAAGCAGACGCAAGAATTTCGCAACTGGCCGGCGCTAACCTACGGCCCGACAAGGGCGATAGCGACGCGAAAGGAACCGCTATGGACACCACCTATACCCTGAAATCGATTGCGACCATGCGCTGATGAGCCAGCGCTACCTGGACGACGCGTCAGCATCGCACCGTTTCGAGGCCCACCCGCAGCCCTTGGGCCTGAAAACGGCCCTCAAGTTCTCCTTGTCCGGCTTGCTCCTGATGGGGGCGGTGTTGGTGGCGATGTTGACGTTGCCTCAGTACCTCCAGGCTGAGGTTCTCGTGTTCATGCTTGGGAGCTGGGGTCTCGGCGGCGCCATGATTGCCTTCTGGTGGTGGCATGGGCGCCAAAAATTCCTCGTTTGCGTCACGAGCGGTGGCCTTACCATCAACCGGCGTCCAGGCGAGGTCTACTCCTTCTCCGAAGCCAAGCTGGGCCCATGGAATATGAAGCTACCCTGGCGCTTTGGGGGCAAGACCATGACGCTAGGTGAGGCGCTCGATCTGCCGGGTAGCCGGCGGTTTGTTCTCGGCGGGCGAGTTGATCGACCCGGGATCGAACGACGGTACGACGCGCCGGCCGTGGGCAGAGTCGACGCGTGGATGTCGGGCCAAGATTTCGATGAGCTTCTCGCCATCGTCGGTCGCGCGGGCTAGCCGCGTCTGCGGCACGGCGCCCCGGTAGCGGCGAAGGGAACCTGTCATGGACGACCATCTGCTCATGAACCAGGGCGACCCAGGAACTGGTAGCCGCAAGCGCTCGCGGGTCTGGTCCAACGTGGCGGGAATGTGGACGGGAATGTTGTTGCTGTGGATCGGGATTGGCGGCCTGATCTACGTTGCGTACGACTCCTACGGATATTGGGTCGGCTCAGCGACGACGGCGAAAGTCGATCACTGCGAATGGGAGAACCACTGGTATGACCGGGAGGGGCCGCACAACATGTACTGCACCGGAACGTGGACCGTGGGCGGACAGTCGCAGCAGGGCCCGATCAGGCCGCCGTTCGTCGACAACGAGGTCAACGGGGTGCGGTCCGGCTCCTCGCTGGCTGTACGCGTGCATCACGGCACCGCCTTCACCTCAGCCTCGCTGGGCAAGCGCTTCTACCTTGGGATCATCTTCGGCCCCATCCTGGTCGTGTGGGGCTCGATCAGTCTGTGGCGGACATGGCGCGGACACAATCGGCAGTAGCGCGCGATGCCGTTGGGGGGCTGGGCAATTCGTACCCGGCACCCTCCGTCACGGAACGCTATCCCAACCCTGCTCGGGTGAGCCGTTGCAAAATCGGGTGGACACCAAGGTGCCGGGAGCCGGGCCGCCGCGGACGGTGAGGCAGGGACCCATATAAGCAGTGATCCGGCCGTCGGGCTGGATGGTCCAACGCTGGCTATTCCAACAGGCCACGAGGCGCACGGTCCAATTGTCCTCTTGCGGAGTGATGCACTTCCCGGGGAAGGCCGCGTTCTCGAGTCTTCCGTCACCGGTGACATTCCAGCGCTGGTTGTTCGCCCCATTGCAGGGGTTGATCACCACAGGGGTGAGCCAGCTATCGCTCGGAGCGTCCAGACAAACATCGCCCAATCGGGTTCTCAACTGAACCGGGCCATCGGCGCTCGCCTCACCAGCGCCGAGCACGGTGACACCTAACGCTGCGCCGATTGCGAGGTGTCAGACTTGGGCATGGCGTCCGACAACTCGGCCCTAGTGCTGCTGCACGGCATCCTCATGTCGGGAAACGCCTGGCAGGACGTGGTCCCACTGCTGTCCAACCATCACCAGACGTACACGCCGACCGCCTTCGGGCACCGCGGCGGGCCGCCGCTGACGCGACGCCCGGCCACGGCCAGCGATTTGGTTGACGCCGCGGAACGCTACCTGGACGAGCATGGTCTCGAGCGGCCTCACCTTGCCGGTCACTCGCTGGGCGGTTGGATGGCCATCGAGTTAGCCCGGCGTGGCCGGGCAGCAACCGTGTGCGCGTTGGCCCCGGCAGGCTTCTGGTCGGCCGGGGACAGCGCACAATCGCAGGCGAACAAAGAAGTTCGAAAGTTCGTGACGATGGGGCGCCTCGCACGTCCCGTGCGTCCCGTTGCCGCGCTTGCGATGAAGTCGGCGACTGTACGTCGGCTCGGCTTGCGCAACGGCGCTTGCCACGCGGACCGAATTACTGCGGCGCAGAGCGTTGAGGTCCTCGACGACATCGCCGGCTGCACCGTCAACGTCGACGACCTCCTCGGGTCCGATGAGCAGATCGCACCGCTGAATCCCCTGCCATGCCCGGTCACCATCGCATGGTCGGAGAACGACGCGATCGTCTCGGTCGCGGCTTGCGACAAGATCGCCCACGAGCGGGTGCCCCAGGCGTCATTCACGATCCTGCCCGGCGTCGGGCACGTCCCGATGGTCGACGACCCCAACCTGGTGGCCTCCACCATCCTGGGGGTAACGGGCACGGGATGAGTCCTGGCCCGACTGGTGATAACACACAGGCAACGCTCAGGCAGCACCTAAATAACGCATACGGGCTGCCGGTTTCAGCCATTTTCCGACTGGCAACCCTTAGAACCATGAATGCTGTAAAGCCGACAAAAATGTGGGTTCGCCTGGGCACTGGTGTGCTGGCCGCCGGGGGTATTGCGATGTCCGCACTCGGATTGACCTCTGCGACCGCGCAGGCGGAGCCGCACTATGCACCTACTGACCACCACCACTGGTGCCCGGGGGACCACTGGGACAACGGCTGGGGCCCCTACCAGAACTGGAACAACTGCCATGACTGGGACGGTCCGGCCGGCTACAACGGCGGTGCACCCGGCTACGGCCCCGGGCCGTGGCAGGCGCCGCCCCCGCCGCCCCCGTTCTGGGCGCCTTGGGCCCACGTGGAGTGGAACGCCCAAACCGGTGGCTGGGGATTCTGGAACGGCCCAGTCTGGGTTCCGGTCTAACCACGAATCTGACTGAATCCACTCGCTAACAAACAGGCTGTGCAGCGGCAACGGTGCCGCTGCACAGCCTGTTTTCACCGCCCCGGTAACCTGACCGCGTGGACTTTGCGTCGGCATACCTCGAGCAGACCCGCGCTTTTGGCGATCTGATCCGCGATGCCGATCCCTCGACGCCGGTGCCGACCTGCCCAGGCTGGAGCCTGGAGCAACTGCTCCGTCACGTCGGGCGGGGCGACCGGTGGGCGGCGCAGATCGTCCACGACAAGCGCGACGAATTCCTCGACCCTCGCACCGTCGAGGGCGGCAAGCCACCGCCGGACCGAGATGACGCCATCTCCTGGCTGCACGGTGGCGCGCAGCGCCTGGTCGACGCCGTCGAGCTGTCGGGCGTGGAAACACCGGTGTGGACATTCCTCGGGCCACGCCCGGCGAACTGGTGGATCCGCCGCAGGCTGCACGAGGCCGCGGTGCACCGGGCCGACGCGGCCATCGCGGTCGGAAGCGACTTCACCCTGGAACCCGACATCGCCGCCGACGCGATCACCGAGTGGCTCGAGCGCGTCGCGATCCAAGCCGGAAGCGGCGGGGCGGAACTTCCGCTCGAGGACGGCAACACCATCCACCTGCACGCCACCGACCCGGGGCTGAATGAGCCGGGCGAATGGACGATCAGTGTCGCCGACGGTGCGATCACCTTTGCGCCCGAGCACGGTAAGGGCACCGTGGCACTGCGCGGCGGCGCTACCGAGCTGCTGCTGGCATTGGTCCGTCGGGTCTCGATCGCCGACACGGGTATCGAGATGTTCGGCGACGATGCGGTCTGGCAAAGCTGGCTGGATCGCACACCTTTATAAACTGCAGACCATGACGACATCGGAGATTGCAACCGTTCTGGCGTGGCACGACGCGCTCAACGCCTCCGACATCGACACCTTGGTGGCCTTGTCGAGTGACGATATCGACTTCGGTGATGCGCGCGGGGCCGCGCAAGGCCACCAGGCGCTGCGCAGGTGGGCGGCCTCGCTCGACACGACTGCCGAGCTGGGCCGGATGTTCGTGCATGACGGCGTGGTGGTGGTGGAGCAGCAGATCAGCAGCCGTGACGCTGCCGGCGCCGTCACGAGCGCCGCGTCTGCTTTCCGGGTGGTGCGTGACCACGTCACCGCGGTGTTCCGTCATGAGGACTTGGCGGCGGCGCTGGAGGCCACCGAACTCACCGAGGCCGACCTGGTCGACTGAGGTCGACTGAGGCGTTAGGAGCCAGTCATGCGCGGGATCATCTTGGCCGGCGGCTCGGGCACCCGCCTGTACCCGATCACCATGGGGATCAGCAAGCAATTGCTGCCGGTTTACGACAAACCGATGATCTACTATCCGCTGTCCACACTGATGATGGCCGGCATCCGCGACATTCTGGTGATCACCACCGCTCACGACGGTCCAGGGTTCCAGCGGCTCTTGGGTGACGGCACGCAATTCGGGGTCAACATCAGCTACACGACCCAGGATGAACCCGAAGGACTGGCGCAGGCCTTCGTGATCGGCGCCGGCCATATCGGCACCGATTCGGTGGCATTGGTGCTGGGGGACAACATTTTCTACGGGCCCGGCCTGGGGACCAGCCTGGCCCGCTTTCAAAATGTTTGCGGCGGAACGATATTCGCTTACTGGGTGGCCAACCCGTCGGCCTACGGCGTCGTCGAATTCAGCGCCGACGGTACGGCGCTCTCGCTGGAGGAGAAGCCCGCCACCCCGAAATCTCACTACGCGGTTCCGGGCTTGTACTTCTACGACAATGACGTGATCGAGATTGCCAAGGGCTTAAGGAAATCCGCGCGAGGCGAGTACGAGATCACCGAAGTGAACCAGATCTACCTCAACCGCGGCCAGTTGACGGTCGAGATGATGGCTCGCGGGACGGCGTGGCTGGACACCGGGACGTTCGATTCGCTGCTGGACGCCAGTGATTACGTCCGCACCCTGGAACGGCGGCAGGGCTTGAAGGTCAGTATTCCGGAGGAGGTGGCGTGGCGGCTGGGCTGGATCGACGACGAGCAACTGGCGCGACGCGCTCACAGCCTGGTCAAGTCCGGCTACGGTGGCTACCTGCTGGAGTTGTTGGAGCGGAACTGATTTCGCCGCCGGGTTTGGCCAGCACCGCCGCGATCCCGGTCGTCAACGGCACCGACAGCGCCAGGGCGATACCGCCCACCGCGGAGCGCACCAGTTCGATGGCCACGCTCTCGCTGATCAGCACGTCACCCAGCGATCGGTTGGCCACGCTGAACAGCAGCAGCAGCGGCAGCGAACTGCCGGCGTAGGCCAGCACCAGCGTGTACACCGTGCTGGCGATGTGGTCGCGGCCTACCCGGATCGCGCCCACGAAGATGGCCCGACGGGAGGCCTGATCGCCCAGTTCGGCGAGCTCGAACACCGTCGACGCCTGGGTGACGGTGACGTCGTTGAGCACACCCAACGACCCGATGATGAACCCGGCGAGCAACAGTCCGCTGATCGACACATGGCCGAGGTAGGCGGCGACCTGGGAGTTCTGTTCGTCCGAGAGGCCGGTCAGATGAGCCAGTTCGATTGCCGCCCAGGACAATCCGGCGGCCAGCAGCAACGACGACAAGGTGCCGAGCAGGGCGGCGCTGGTGCGCAGGCTGACTCCGTGCGCCAGGTAGATCACCGCGTAGAGGATCGCCGCGGCGGCCACCAGCGCCACCGGGACCGCGGGTGCGCCGTCACGCAGCGCCGGCAGCAGAAACACCACCAGCACCAGGAAGGCGACCACGATGCCGACCAGTGCCCGCAATCCGCGCCACCGCGCCACCGCGATGATCACCACCGCGAACGCGACGGCCAGCGCGACCAGCGGCCAGCCTCGCTCGAAGTCGTAGAACGCATAGGTGGTGGTGCCCTGCGCGTCGACCTGCCGGATGACCCGGATGTGATCGCCGGCCGCGAGTTGGGGCTGTTCGGGTCCGGGGGAGAACTCCAGCAGCGTGTTGGCGCCGGCATTGGGCCCGGAATCGATTGTGACCAGCGCCAATACACACCGCCCGGCGCCCCCGGCGGACGGCGCCGGTGCGGTGGTAAGTACTTGACCGGCCGACGGGCTGCCACAGTCGCCCAGGCGGCTGGACAACACGTGGCCGGCCTGGGTGGTCACCGCGCCGCCGGACGCGTTCTGGTACGGCATCGGGATATCGACGTGCTGTCGGCTCGGCCAAAGCCAGACGGCGCCGGCGATGACCGCGACGCCGATCACGGCCAGCAGTCCGACGACGATCCTGGCGGGCAGCGGACCCAGCGGAGACGGTCCTGACGACAAGCTGTGCGAGTGCGGGTGAGCCACCCGGTCGAGGGTAGATGGCGCAGCGGGTACTTACGGTACCGGCGGCTTCATGGCGAGCAAGATCACTGGGCGCAGCTCGGGATCAGGCCAAGGCTGTCCATCACCTGCCTCTCCGCGCCGGTGAGCAGCGAGACCGCCGTCACGCTCGGCTGGCCCGTCGGGATGTTCAGCCCGAGATCCAGCGACGGCAGATACGGGTAGGCGTTCGGGAACATCGACTGCGGCAACAGGCCCACGTCCACGCCGAACGCCTGCAGGCCCTGCACCGTCCCGGTGGCCAGCGCCGGCAGCACAGTCTGCGGGTTGGGGATCCCGAAAAGTTGCGCCGGCGTGGGAATGTCGGCGTACTGGCCGCTGGCGTAGCCGAGGTCGACGAGCACCCGCAGATCGGGCTGCAGTAAATCAGCGACGGCGGTGCCGGGAAGCCCTAGCAGGCGCAGGGCCTGAACCAGCGGCAGAGTCGGATCCAGCGACATGTAATAGGTCGTGTCGCCGGTGTAGCCGGGACTGGTGGGCAGCTCGTGAAAGCCGGCGTGCGGCAGCAGGCAATCGTGCTGCCCGGCGGCCATACCCAGTACCGCGTTGAGGTCGCTGACGATGTTGAGCGGATAGTTCGGGAAGTCGGCCACCGCGTCGTACTGGTTGGTGTATATCGATGTCACGTAGGGGCTGTCGGATGGGGTCGCGTTGTGGATGTTCCAGTCCAGCAGCGGCGCATACAGGCCATTGAATCGTTGGAAGAAGCCGCCGTTCGGGTTACTGGGATCGCCCGTCAACACGAATGAGAGCTGGTCGGTATAGGGCGATCCATGCGCCATCAGGCTACGGATGTCTTCTGTGGCAACAACTGACGACTGCGACTCCGTCCATACCGTGACGTGGTTGCCCGCCGCGACCTGGGTCCGGATGGCCTGGTCGAGTAGCTGGGTGCCTTGGCTGAGTGACTGGCCCAGCGTGAGCTTTCCCAGCTCGGGCGTGAGCGGCCACGCCTGCTCAGGTGTGTACAGCAGGTAGCTCAGTTTCTCCGGCATGTACATCGGCCCGGCGGCCAAAAACTGCTGTGCGAATGGCTTGTTGGTGCCGCCGAGGATCAGACCCACGTCAGAGTTCGTCGGCACCGGTGGTGGGACGGGAGTAGGCGCGGCACCCAACAGCGACGTGAACGGTTGCTCGATCTCGGCGACAGCATCACGCAGCATCTGCTCAGCGGCCTGCTCAGTGCATTGATAAGCGTCCGCCGCATGGCCGAGTAACTGCCCGAATCGCGCGTGAAATCGCTGGGCCAGCGCGGCGATCTGCTGGAATTCTGTTGCGTGGCTGTTGAACAGGGCCGCGATGGCCGTCGAAATCTCGTCCGCGCCGGCCGGTAACATCGTGCTGGTCGGCGTCAACGCCGCCAGCGTCGCTTCTTCAAGTGAGGTGCCGATGCTGTCGACATCGGCCGCAGCCTGGTCCAACGCTGCAATGTCTGCGTACGTCATCAGATACCCGCAAAGGAGTAGTTATCGGGTGGTGGCCGCGCATGGGCCCCGTTTGGCGCCGCTGTCGACCAGAGGGCGTCCCGCCGGCAGCGGGGTCGGTGCGTTGATCAAGTCAATGACCGCCGCTGCGGCCGCCGGACCAGAACGAAATCGGCATGAAATGTCGATGATTTGACGCTGAGCAGTTCCGTCTAGGTAGGCGGCGGCCGGGGTGGCCGCACAGAGCTTCGACCGGATGTCGTCAAGATCCATCGCGGCCGTCGCGCGCATCTACTGGAATGCCTCATGTACGACATTGCCGCCTCCTACGGAGATTGATCTCTGTAAGTTGGCAGCGTTGCAGCGGATCTCGGCGCCGGCCTTAGTAGCCGGCCACGCAAATCTCTGTCAGTCGACTACTTAAGTAGAGCGACACTTCCTGATGAATCGGTCGCTACCGCATCATCGCCAGGTTGTGCCAGAAGTTCTTGAGGCTGTCGGTGCCGCCGAACAGCGTGGTGAAGTGGGTGGAATCAACCAGGACGATGTCGCCGGCGCGGTCGCCGGTGGGCGGCATCCAGATCAGCACATTGAACTCGGTGTCGCCGGCCGCGGTGAACGGGTGCGGGCGGTTTGGGTCCACGCGCTGGCGCCCCAGCACGCGCACGCCGAGGCTTTCCGGTGCCGTGAGTTCGTAATGCGGCAGGTGCGGGTGAAAGTTGAAGGTGGTGACGTTGTTGAGCAGGCCAAGCTGGTCCAGGTCGTGCGACGCAGTCAGTGCCGCAATGTCTTTCGTGCTTTCGTCGAGGGCGGGACGCAGTCCCCATTTGTTGTGGACGGGAACCTCGAGGGCTCGCATCAGCGACCGCGTGTATCGGCTGAACCGTTGCTGGCGCGGCACCAGCGGATCGGCGTGGTGCTGGTACTCCATCTGACGCTGTGCGAGATCGTCGGTGAAGCCGACGTCGTGGTGTGGCGCCAGCAGCAAGCAGGTGCCTTCCCGTTGCAGCCATTGCCGGATGGCGTTGACCTCGTCGGCAGTGGCCTCCTGCTCGGAGGGCAGATGGTCGAGCCCGAACACCATCAGGGTGTCGGTGTCGGCCAGGATCCGCTCGTCGATCGGAAGCAGGTAGCCGGCCTGGTCGACGCGCTGGAAGACGGCGACCGGGTAGCCGGTCACTTCGCCGGCCAGGTCCTGGAATGCGAGTGCCGAGCGATGGAATAGCTCAAGCGTTCCAGCGATGCCCTGCAGGAAGTGCGCTTCGTCGTACTCGGGCGTCTCGTAGCGTGGCCACAACACGTTGCGGACTTCGGTCATCGTGGAGAAGCGGTTGTACATGTCCGTCGGTTCGCGTTGGGCTTCCCACGGGTAGCTCCATGTCCAATAGATGCTGATGCGCCGCCGGCCGGGAGTGTGCATGCGCGCCAAATGGTTCTGGTTGTAGGTGCGGGGCGGTGGCAGTGCACTCATGGTGCTTCCTTAGCTGTCCAGTGTCGCGAGGTAGCGGAGCGCTGTCAGGCCGGGCAGGAAGAAGTACGCCCCGCCCGTGAGTGTGGTGAAAGCCGGTAGCCCCTTGAGCACCTTGCGGATCGGCCGACTCGGAATCTTGTACTCCAGCGTGCCGTCCTGGTTGCCGCAGATGGGGTCGCGCTCGTTGCCGAGTTCGTGGAAGTTGCGGTCGTTGATCCACACGTTCTGGGCGAACTCGAATTGGCGGACCAGGCTGGCGCAGATGATGAATGCGGCGATGCCGCGGTCGGCACCATCGTCGGGTGCGTCCTGTGGCAACGCCGGCCCGTAGGTGGCGCCGCGACGGATCATCCTGCGGCGGTTCATGTTCGCGGCGGTGTCGCGCGGGTTCAGGCGCCGGGCGTGAGATCCGAGCGGCACGGCATAGCCGTGCGGATCCATCTCTCGATAGTTGAAGTCGTTGTTACGCATCGGATCTGCGCCGAGTTCTGGATCGTCGTGCTTGGGGCTGAGCACCAGCGGCGCTCCGCTGCGCCAGCGGCCCATGATCTTGGCGGCCAGCAGTTCCTGCCCGTCGGGTGTGTCCGCGTGCTCACGTAGATAGTCGCGGAACACACCGACATGCTCCTGCAGCCGCCGATATGCCATGTAACTTCCGTTGCGCGAAAGCACCTCCGGCTGCGGCAAATTGACGCTGGGTCCGGCCTCGTCGGGGTAGCCCAGGATGAACTCGCCGGGCTGCAGGGGCGCTCCCGACCCGGGCGTCGGGTCTTCGCCGGAACCTTCCATGACCGGCTGGGATAAGCGGTCGCGGTAGCCGAAGTGGTCATGCGCGTAGTTGAAGGGAGGTGTCGCGTTCAGGTCGAGAAAAGACACAGTGCGCACCCCGGGGCAGCGGGCCACCAGCTTGTCGTGTTCGCCCACGCATCGGCGGTGCTCGGCGTCGTTGCGGGCGAACAGGATCGCGATCGCGTGCAGGTCGTCGCCGGCGAGGCCGCCCACCCAGTTGTCGGGGTGGTTGGCGCCGGCGTCGCCGAGGATGTCGGCGCGGGCCGCCATGCCCTCGCGGAACTCCTGCGGGAAGCTGGCCAGCGATTCTTCTGGAACGCCAAGCGCTTTCAGGCCGTTCCAGGTGAACGCCAACGTGATCCAGCGTTCGCTGCTGTCCATCGTGGCCCGCACATCAGCGGCTGACTGCACCCGATCCATCAGCTCCGTCAGCCAGGCCCGGCCGCCGGCGGGATCGTCGAAGGACAGGAACTCGTAGCGGCCGGTCATCGCCGGCGTCCGGGTCAACAGGATGTGCTGGATGTCGTCGAGTTCAAGCATCGGCTCGGAAAACGATCACTGCATCTGGTCGAGCATGTCCGAGAACGCCGACTTGAGCCGGAGCGCCTTTTTGATCTCGTCGGCGGTGACGTATGGGTACTCGCCATACTCCAGGAAGCTCGGGCATTGGTGTTCGCGAACGAATTTCGCGAACGCCGCCGGGTTCTCTTTCCAGTTTTCCGGGAATCCCTCGAGGTTGGTGAAGACGGTGGTGATGCCGGTCTGGCTGAACAAGGTGACCGCGTCCTCGGTGTACTTGTCGAAGTCGGTGTCGAAGATGCCCTGATACTGAAAATGCAGGCCCGAGCCGACGTCGAACAGCACCCAGCGCAGATAGTGCAGCCGCAGCGGCGCGAGCACCTCCGGGCTACCCGCGATCGCCTCTTCGATCTGCTTGCCGTAGGCGCGGATGGCCTCTTCGCGGCCCTCTTTGACCTTGGCGATGATCGAGAACCCGTAGCAGGCGGGCGTCCTGGGGAAAACCGGCCCATACCTGCCGCGCTCGAGTTCGAAATAGCCCTCCTTGGGGATGGCCATCGCGGCGGTTTAGTCCAGTCGTTGTCGCTTGCCGCCACGGTTCTCTCCCTACTGAATGCCCACGACAAAATCGGGTATCGGCCTACTCTATGGGGCCTTGGACACGGGTGAAAGGCTGCGATTCACATCCGAATTTGGGTCTTCGCAGGAGGTGGCGAATGTCGTTTGGCATTGCCGGGCCTGGAGCGATCGCCGGCGCTGCCGAGAATCTTGCGAACGTGGGTTCGGCCGTGGAAGGGGCCAATGCGCTCGCCGCCGTGCGGACGACGGCCGAACTCGCCGCGGCTGCCGATGATGTATCCGCGGCCATCGGCGCGGTGTTCTCCCGGCACGGGCAGGCATAC
This sequence comes from Mycobacterium sp., assembly GCF_035499775.1. Taxonomy (GTDB): domain Bacteria; phylum Actinomycetota; class Actinomycetes; order Mycobacteriales; family Mycobacteriaceae; genus Mycobacterium. The sequence goes on from NZ_DATJYB010000575.1 coordinate 30,443, forward strand.
CAGGCGCTCGCCGGCCAGATGGCGCAGTTTCACCAGCAGTTTGTGGG
>NZ_DATJYB010000576.1:0-21594 GCF_035499775.1 Mycobacterium sp.
GCGACGTCGTCGACGACCTGGTCCACGGTGAGCGCTTCGGGCGGCAGGTCGGCGCCGGAGTCGTCGTGGCGCGACATGCCCACGCCCCGGTGCTCGATCATGATGACGTCCAGACCGGCGGCCGCAAAGCGTCGGCGCAGCCCCTTGTACAGGCGCATCGCGGCCACACCCGGGCCGCCGGTGAGGATGACCAGCGGATGCACGGATTTGCGGCCGGTGCGCACGTAGTACAGGTCGAATTCTTCAGCGCTGCCAGGCGAAACCGGCCGGCGCACCGGACGCACGCCCGGCTGCGCCGCCAGCTTGTCTTGCATCCGACGCCGTTTGGCGTTCATAGTCATCGGTAGGTCATCGATAGTCCCAGCCCCGGTCCCATTCTGCCGAAAGTCAGCCACGGATGAGATCGGCCGCCTTCTCCCCGATCAGGACCGACGGCGCGTGGGTGTGGCCGCGAACCGTGCTGGGCATCACCGAGGCGTCGGCGACGCGGAGTCCGACGACGCCGCGGACCCGCAGTTCCGGATCCACCACACTGGCGTCGTCGCTGCCCATCCGGCAGGTGCCCAGCGGGTGATACAGCGTGTGCGCGCAGGTGGCCAAGGTCTTCTCCAGGGTGTCTTCGCTCAGATCGGTGCAGTCACGTGGTCGGGCGATGGGTCCGAGCAGGCCCTTGAGCGAGGGGGCCGAGGCGATGCGGGCGCAGATCCGCAGGCCCTCCATCATCGCGGCACGGTCCACCCCGCCGGGGTCGGACAGGTAGCGCGGTTCAATGACCGGCTTGTCATGCGGGTCGGCCGACCGCAGGGTGATCTGGCCGCGGCTTTCCGGTGCGACCAGGATCGGCCCGAACACCACGCCATGCCCCGTCGGCTCGGTAGGCAGCCCCTCGTCGTAGAACGGTGCCGGCGCGAAAATCAGCTCGACGTCCGGGTGCTGCAGTTCGGGTCGGGTGCGCAGAAATCCATACGCCTCGCCGACGTTGGAGCTCAGCATGCCGCGACGCCGGAACAGATAGTTGATCAGCTCTAGTGGCTTTTCCGCGTCAGCCAGGCTGTCGCCGTCGACGTCGAAACCCAGCACGGTGACGAGGTGATCGATCAGGTTCTGCCCCACCCCGGGTGCGTGGCGAACCGTGTCGATGCCGTGCTCGGCGAGATGGTCGCGGTCACCGATTCCGGACAGCATCAGCAACTGCGGGCTGTTGATGGCACCGCCGCACACCACCACCTCTTTGCGCGCGTTGACGACGCGCGTCTGACCGCCCTGCCGGTATTCCACCGCGACCGCCCGGGCTCCGTCGACGACTATTCGGGTCGCCGTGGCGCCGGTGAGCACGGTGAGGTTCTTGCGGCGCATCGCCGGCTTGAGATACGCGCGGGCGGTGCTGAACCGAGCGCCCCGGCGCTGCGTCACGACGGTCTCGCAGAAGCCTTCCGGCGCAGCGGAATTCGGCTGCACCATCGGAAATCCGCTCTCCTGCACCGCCGCCAGCCAGGCCGCGGTGCAGGGTCGTGGGCTGCGCTGACGGGAAATGTGCAACGGACCCGTCAGCCCGCTGTCCTCGCCGCTGACCGAATCAGCGGCGGCGGTGGCGTTCTCGATGCGGCGGAAGTAACTGCGCGCTTCGGCATAAGACCACTGCGGGCCGGCGCGCCGGGCCCACTCGTCGTAGTCGGCGGCGAATCCCCGCACCCACATCATCGCGTTCATCGACGAGGAACCGCCGAGCACCTTGCCTCGGGGCCAATAGATCTGGCGGCCGGCGAGTCCCGGCTGCGGTTCGGTCAGGTAGTCCCAGTCGACATCGCTGCGGAACAGCTTGGAGAACGCCACCGGGATCCCGATGAATCGGTTCTTGTCAGGCGGGCCCGCCTCCAATGCCACCACGGCGGTACTTGGATCGGCGCTGAGCCGATTGGCCACGACCGCACCGGCAGAGCCGGTACCGACTACGACGTAGTCGCACTGAATGTCCTTGACGTCCTCCCTACGGCTGGAGCCGGGGGATTCCAATCCGTTCATGCTGCGGTCGCAGCGGTTGGGGGTTGGGGCAGTAATTCCTCACGGTTTCCTGCTGGTTCCTGCTTCGCTGACGCGGCCCGACCCGCGGGTCGGGCGTTGTCTTCACAGGCAGTGACCGCAAGCCCGGCGGCCAAGATGTTGCGCGCAGCATTCACATCCGCATGCTCGACGTGGGGGCAGTAGAGGCACCGAAACACCGCTTGGCTCTCACGGGAGTTCGGATTCACCTGCCCACACGCTGAGCAGCGTTGCGACGTGTACTGCGCCGGCACTTTCATCACCAGCGTCCCGCTGTAGCGGGCCGCTGAATCCAGCACCAGGTTGAACCGATGCCATCCTTTAGACAGGATGGCGCGGTTGAGCCCAGCCTTTGCTCTCACATTGTGCCCAGGCGCCTCGATCGTTCCTTTCGCCGACTTTGTCATCTGCTTGGTCTTGAGCGCTTCGAGCACCACCACGGCGTTGTGCTGCGCGAGTTGATGGGCGCTCTGGACGCAGAAATCCTGACGGCGGCGCCGCTCCCGCCCGCGGATCCGCGCCAGCGCCGCACGGGTTTTAACCCGGTTGCGGGAATGTTTGCCCGCCCTCGACAGTCTGCGCTGCAACCGCAGCGCCCGCCGACGCTCACCAGCGGTGCTGAATTCGCGGTCTAACAGAGCCCCGTCGCTGGTCGCGATCGCCACCACCACACCACGATCCACCCCGACCGCCGACCCCGGCCGGGCATGCGTCTCCGGCACGGCCTTGCCATCCTCGACGACGAACGACACGAACCACTGCTGCCCATCACGTGACACCGTCGCCGAGCGGATCACGACGTCGTCGAGCGGACGGGACAGCCGAAACCGCACCCACCCCAGCTTGGGCAGCTTCACCCGCGCGTGAAGCCGGTTGAGAAGCTCAACGACCATCTTGTTGCCCTCGGGAAACCGGAACGAGGGCACCCACCGCCGGCCCGACCGCCATCTCACTTTGAACGTCCCATGGGTGCGGCACGCCTTATCCAGGTCCATCAACGTCTGCTGCAAGCAGTGCCCCGGCACCTGCGCCAACCACGAATGCTCCGCCTTGGCCTCAGCCAACTCGTGAGCCTGCTCACGGTAATTCATCCACGCCCCGCGGCGACGGTACTCACGTCGCTGTTGCAGGCCGGTGTTCCACACCGCCCGGCACCCATCCCCGATCCGCTGCGCGAACTGCGCCTGCTCCCCGGTGAACTCCACCCGAAACCGCCGGCCTGTCAACACGATCCGACCTCACCCGTCCTTCTGCGTCTCCAAGGAGCGTGTGATCACCGACAACGGCGCACCACTCACACCGTGGTCACGAAAGATGAATTGGTGCACAGCGACGACAGCTTCTACTTCGACCACGAGAATTCATCCCGCAGCACCCGCGACGAACGACCCTTGATGGCTTTCACGGGCCGATGCACCCCCACTGCCACGCCCCCTTTTCAGCAACCACCTCGGCGATGATCTCCTTGAGCCGAACTTCCATTTCGCCCCCGATCACCTTCCGCCGATACTTCGGACGCCACATCACGTGATACGCGCACTCCAACGCGACAATCGTGTTAGACCGCAACCTAACACTCACAACCGACAACCCCAGGCACCTCGCCGGTCCCGACCGCCGAGTGCTAGACATCGAGATCGATGCGGTGCGCCCCCTTGACCCCCTCGTACCGGTCGGGACTGCAGGTCAACACGATCACCTGTCCGTCGGTGCCCACGGTGTCGAACACCTCCCCCATCCTGGCCAGCCGGTCCGGATCGGTGAAGCCCAGCGCATCGTCGATCACCACCGGAACGCTGTCCTCCTTGGCGACCAGCGCCGAGCCGGCCAGCCGGGCCAGGATGCCGAGTTGCTCTTTCGCCCCTCCCGACAACGAATCGAAAGGTACGGTGCGGCCGTCCAGGGTGCGGCTGCGGATGCACAAGTCGCTGTCGACGTCCACCTCGAAGGTGGGCCCGAACACCGGACGCCCGAGCCGTTGCAGCTCAGCGCGATACGGCTGCACGTAACGCAGCCGGGTGGAGTCGCGGTGGCGCGCCATCACCGACCGCAGCAGCTGCGCGGCCCGGGCCCGGCCGCCGACCCGGGCGTGCTGGCTGATCGCGTGCTCACGCTCGCTCTCGGCGGCGTCCAGCTTGCCTTTGCGGCCCTCGCCGCCGAACACCGAGAGTTCGATGGTGACCTCACGCAAGGCGCTCGAGGCCTCTTCATATTTATCGTGCAGCGATTCGGCCGCCTCGGAGGCGTCGGCGAGCTCGGTGGCCACCGCGTCTGGTTCAGCGGCGGCGAGCGCTGCGGTCAGTTCGGCCACCCGCCGTTCTGCGGCCTGCGCAGCCTGCAGTGCGCCGTCCGCCGCCGACACCAGGTCTTCGTCGCTGACCGACGCCCGCTCTTCGGTCAGCCGGTCCGTCGCGGCGTCCAGCTCGGCCCGCTGGGTCGCGGCTTTGTCCTGCAAAACCGTTGCCCGCGTGGATGACTCGGTCAGCCGGCAACCGGCGGCCGCGGCGATCCGGCGCTTGGTCTCGCAGTCGGCCTCGGCGGCCGCACGCGCCGTCTCGGCCGCGTCGAGTTCGCCATGGGCCGCTTCGTCCGTGCATGTTGCCGCGGGCTGATCGGCGCGCAACTGGGCCAGCCGCGCGCGGAGCGCGTCTACCTGGTCATCGCCGCACAGGACCGCCAGCGTCGCGGTCAATTGGTCACGGCTGCTGTGCAGTTCGCGTCGGCGCTGGTCGGCGGAACGCGCGGCCGCCAGGTCGGCGACATCAGCGGCAGCCAGTGCGGCCGTCAATTCTTGTTGTGCCACAGCGTATTTGGCCTGGACCTCCAATGTCGTCGCGCCCGGTGTGATGCGCGTGGTCAGAACGCCGGGAACTTCGACCTCGGCCGGATCGGCGGCGGTGATCGACCAGCTCTGACCCGACGACAGCGACACCCGTCGCCCACCGACGACCAGCTCGATGTCGGCGGCGGCGGTGAATTGCACTGCCGCCGAGACCATGGCCAGCTGCCCGCCGGTGCGATCGACGGCCGCCGCGGCGTCTTCGATTCGCCGCAGCAGCTCTTCGTTGATGGCGACCGCCGACAGCTCCTTATCGACTTGGCCGCACTCGCGCTGGATGCCGTCGATCTTGGCGAGCCGGGCATGCAACCGATCCGCCTCGGCACGGGCGGCGAGTTGGTCGACGACACCTTTGGCCGCAGTTGCGCGAGCGTGTGCGTCTTTCAGCGCCAAGGTGGACTTTTCCACCGCGGCGTCTGCGGCCTGCGCATCGGCGCCAGCCGCCGCCAGCGCATCGGCGGCCACTCGCCCTTCGGCGTCGGCCTCGGCGACAGTTGTTGCGCGAGTCTCGATTTCGGCTAGCAGGCGCATGCGCCCGGTGCGGGCGGCCGACGCCGCGGCGCTGGTCGCCGCCGCGGCTGCCGCGACCAGCTTGGCCTCGCGCGCCTGGCCGGTGAGCTCTGCGATCTTTTCGGCCGCCGCCGTAGCAGCGACGAGCCGAGGGCGGGCGGCGAGCCGCTGCTGGGACAACTCGGCGACCCGCTCGGTGAGCTCGGCGTGCCGGCGGACCCGGTCGTCGACCTCGGCGACCGCCGCCGCACACCCCGCCACCGCGGCCTCGGCATCGGCCAGCCGGGAGATCGCGACGGCCCAGTCCCCGGTGGGACGTCCGGTCGGCGTGAAGTATTGCGAGTACTCGGCGTCGATCCGCTCGATGAGCAGCGGCTCGGTGCCGGACAACGCCGCGTCATCACCCGCGGCGACGTCGAGCGCACGCGAAAGCGCATCGCAGCCGGACAGATTCACCGCCGCCGTCGACCCGGTTTGCAGCACCCGCTGGGCGTGCCACAGGTCGTTGTCCACCGTCTCGGCCAGCATCGCGCGGACCCGATCGTGGGCTTCGTCGCCGGTCAGCTGTTCGCGGCGCGGCGCCAGCATGGTCAACTCGGTCTCACACTTCTTGTGAAACCGCTTGCGGTAGATGAAACGGTAAGGGCCGCTGCTGATCTCGGCGGTGACTTCGGAGCCGACGTCGGCGTCGGTCGGCTTGACCTGCTTGACCTCCTTCTTGGTCGAGCGGTCCTTGGATTCCAGCAGCAGGTCCAGCGCCTCGATCATCGACGACTTGCCGATCTCGTTGGCGCCGCAGACCACGACCACGCCGTGGTCGGGGAACTCGATCTCGCGGTGGGTGATGCCCCGATAGTTCGTCAGGACCAGCCGGTGCAGTTTCACGCGGCCCCCCGATCGGCGAGCCGCAGCAACAACGCCAGCGCCCCCTGGGCGTCGGCGGCCGACTCCGGGTCGTCCGCGCGCGCCGTTGCCACCAGCTCCTCGACGGCCGCGGCGGCGAAGCCGCCGATGCCGAGGTCGGTGAACTCGCCGTCCGCGGGTATCACCGCCAGGTCGGTGTGACGATCCCAGAGACCCAGCCAGGCGAACAACCGCGCGTACTTGTCCAGGCAGCCATCCAGCGCGGCGCGATCGGTGACGGTCAGCGACCCGGTTAACGCCAGCCGCACCACCGTGCGGTCCTTGTCGGTCAACTGGTCCAGATTCATGTCCAAGTCGGCGATGTCGCGGTTGCTGTCCACGTGGCGGTGCAACGTGACGAACCGCCAGCGGCCGACCTGGCGGGCCGTGACCGTCGCGACGCGTCGCGGATCGGTTTCGTCGATGTCGACGATCAGCACATGACCAGGGTCGGATTCGATGTTGTCGAAGTTGGTGACCTCCGGTGAGCCCGAGTACCAGACCCGGCCGCTGTCGCCGACCGGGGTCAGGGAATGCTTATCACCCAGGGCGACATAGTGAATCGCACCGCGGGCCAGCGCGTCGTCGACTGCGGCGAGCCGGATCACCGAGGGTTTGTCGCGGTCGGGGTCGAGGGCGTCGACGCCGCCGTGCGCCACCAGCACCCGGGTGACGGAATCAGAAGGCAGGGCCTGAACATCTCCGAGGACTTCGGCGACCAGGTCGGTGGTCGGTGCCTTGGACTTCCACGGCGCCGCGACGATCTCGAGTCCGGGCCGAACCTGATGCACGCCGGCCCGATCCAGCACCACCACGTTGTCCGGGCGCTCGGCGGTGAACAGTGTGCCGGTGTACACCGACGACGCGTCCAGCGGATCGTGGTTGCCCGGCAGCAGATACACGGGAATTCCGATGGCGCGCATGGCTTCCAGGGACTGGCCGATCACCTGAGGGGCGAGCTGGTTGTGTTCGAAGACGTCACCGGCCACCACGACGAACTCGGCACCCACCTCGGCGGCCAGCGCGCCCAACCCGGCCACCGCGTCGCGCCGGGCCGCCGAATAGCGTGGCTGGGCATCGCCGGCAAGGAAGTGCCGGGTCATGCCCAGCTGCCAGTCGGCAGTGTGCAGGAATCGCATCCGGTCCCTCCTGAGTACGTGGCTATCGAGGCACCGCGAAGTCTAGGTCTGCGCACCGACAAGACGTGGGACGTCGTTCGGCAGGTTCAGCTCGAGGCCGCGCGGCGCACCGCCAGGTGTGCTGAGGGCGCCGACCTATGTCCGCCACCGGTACGGCGATAGGGTGGCGTAACCAGTGGAGGTGAATGGCCTTCACGCCGACGACAGTGACCGTCAATGGCCAAGGCGGATCGGGACGCAACGCCGCAGGAACCGGCCCTCGGCATCGCCGCAGAACTGCGCGACGCCGGGTTCGACGACGTCGAGGAAGTCGGACGCGGCGGCTTTGGACTCGTCTATCGCTGCCAGCAGCCGGAGCTGGACCGCAAGGTCGCCGTCAAGGTACTGAGTGCCGACCTCGATGCGGACAATCTCGACCGGTTCCTGCGTGAGCAGCGCGCGATGGGCCGGCTCTCCGGGCACCCGCACATCGTTCACATTCTGCAGGTCGGCGCCACCGTGACCGGGCGGCCGTTCATCGTGATGCCCTACCTCGGCAACGGTTCACTCGAGGACCTGATCGCCCGCAACGGACCGCTGGACTGGGGCGACACGTTGCGCATCGGGGTGAAGCTGGCCGGCGCGCTCGAAGCCGCACATCGCGCCGATATTCTGCACCGCGACGTCAAACCGGCGAACATCCTGCTGACCGACTACGGCGAGCCCCAGTTGACCGACTTCGGCATCGCCCGGATCGAGGGCGGCTTCCAGACCGGGACGGGGATGATCACCGGTTCGCCTGCGTACACCGCGCCCGAAGTTCTCGCCGGCGCTACACCGACGCCGGCATCGGACGTGTATTCACTTGGGGCGACACTGTTTTCCGCCATGACCGGGCATGCGGCGTTCGAGCGCCGCAGCGGCGAGAAGGTAATAGCCCAGTTCGTGCGGATCACCTCACAGCCCATCCCCGACCTGCGCGAGCAGGGACTGCCCGCGGATGTTTCCACGATCGTCGAACACGCCATGGCACATGATCCGGCAGATCGGCCGACGAGCGCGGCCGAGTTCGGTGAGGAGATCCGCGAGATCCAGCGGCAACGGAGCGTCTCGGTCGACGAGATGGCGATGCCCGTCGAACTTGTTGTGGCGCAAGGCGACTCGCCCACCTCCCGGCCATCGGATCGACGACACACCACGCGGACCCCGGCCACCCCGGCGGCGAAATACCGCCCCCCGGCTCCGAACACGACGTTGGTCGCGCGCGAGCGGTTGATGGACATCCTGCGGGCGGGCGGGCGTCGACGGCTGATCTTCATTCACGCGCCCTCGGGCTTCGGCAAAAGCACACTGGCGGCGCAGTGGCGTACGGAGCTGCTACGCACCGGCGTCGTGGTCGGCTGGCTGACCATCGACGAGGACGACAACAACGTCGTGTGGTTCCTGGCTCATCTGCTGGACTTGTTCGGACGCGTCTGCCCGGGCGTGGCCACCTCCCTGGGGCAGGTGCTCGAAGAGGGTGGCCAAGACGCGGTGCGTTACGTCCTTGCCACCCTTCTCGACGAGATCCATGCCAACGACCAACCGATGACACTGGTGATCGACGACTGGCAGCGCGTATCGGACAGCGAGGCGGCCGGGGCCCTGAGTTTTCTGCTCGAACACGGATGCCATCACCTGCAGCTGATCGTGACCAGCTGGTCCAGTGCCGGGGTGCCGGTCGCCAAATTGCGTATTTGTGACGAGTTGGTCGAAATCGACGGTTCGGCACTACGTTTCGACAATGCCGAGGCGCACTCGTTTCTGAACGACATCGGAGGCCTGGCGCTGCACCGGCGCGAGGTTGCCGCCTTGACGGCCTCGACCGACGGGTGGGCGGCCGGCCTACGGCTGGCGACGCTTTCGCTGCGCGGCGGCGGCGACGCCGGCAGCCTGGTGAACGGCCTGTCCAGGGCGAGCGACATGGTGGGCGAGTTCCTCGCCGAGAATGTCCTCGACACGCTGGAACCCGAAGTGGTCGAGTTCCTGCTCGCAACCTCGATCACAGAGCGGACCTGTGGCAGCCTGGCGTCCGCGTTGTCGGGGGTCACCCGCGGGCAGGCCATGCTCGAGGAAATCGAGCAACGTGGCTTGTTCTTGCAGCGTATCGGCGAAGATCCGAATTGGTTTGGCTACCACCATATGTTCGCCGAGTTCCTGCGGCGCCGACTGGAGCGCGACGGTACCGACAATCTCGAACGACTGCACCGCATTGCATCGCAGTGGTTTGCCGACCACGGCCACCTGAAAGAGGCCGTCGATCACGCGCTGGCCTGCGGCGAGCCGGACCGCGCGGTGGACCTGGTCGAGAAGGACGGCACCACCCTCAACGAACAGTCAAAGATGACAATGTTTCTCGGGATCATCCAGAAGTTGCCCCCGGAGTTGGTGGTCACCCGGCCACGGCTGCAACTCTTCATCGCCTGGGCCGACATCCTGCTGCAACGCCGCGCCGCCACCGATACCGCGCTGACCCGGTTTACCGCCGCACTCGCCCACGCCGGCCAGCGCGATCCGGCCGCGCCAGATCTGCAAGCCGAGGCACAGGTAATCCAAGCGGTCGCCGAGATTTTCGCCGACCGGATCGACGCCGTGGACGACCTGGTCGCCGAGGCACTGTCGAGACCCGACACGCTGCGCCCGGTTGTGCCGGCGGTAGCCGGTAACGTGGCGGCATTCGCGGCGACCTACCGCTTCGACTTCGACGAGGCGCACCGGCTCCTCGAATGGGCGGCGCCCTACCAGGAAAGGATGGGCCCATTCGCCACCGTCTACTCCCGCTGCTTCGGCGGCATCGCCGCCAGACACCAATTGGACATTCCCGGCGCGCTGCACCGGCTCCGCGAGGCATACCAGATCGGCGTCCGGGTCGGACCGCACTCCCACGCGGCGCGACAGGCCGGCGCCCTTCTCGGCGAATTGCTCTACGACACAGGTGATTTTGCCGCGGCGGCAAGTCTGCTGGACGAAAGCTACCAACTCGGGCCCGAAGGCGGTGGAACGGACTGGCTGGCGCCACGCTACGTCGTCGGCGCGAGGATCAAAGCCGCCAAGGGGGATCGCGACGCCGCGGTCAATCGGCTCGCCGCCGGTATGCAGGCGGCCACCCAGCTGCGGCTGCCGCGACTGGCCGCCGCGATCAACAATGAACGGATCCGGCTCGGCATCCCGATCGCCCCGGCGGTTGCCGACCGACTGCGGTCACCCCGCGACATCCCGCGGCGCGGGGATGGAATCGCCACCATCACAGCCGAACTCGACGAGGACTCCGGTATCCGCCTGTTGTCTTCGAGCGGTGATCCCGACGACCGGGAGCTTGCGTGCCGCCGCGCGGCCAGCCTCCTCGCGGGCGTCGACGACAACCAAAGACCGCTGTGCGCGCTCCGGATGCGGTTACTGGTCGCCGAAACATTCAACGCCGCCGGCCGGGCCGCCGAGGCCCGCGAGGAACTCGCGTCCGTCCGCGCGCTGTGCGAGACACACGGTTTGCCGCAACTGCTCATCGATGCCCACCTCGGCTAGCGATCCCGCGTCCCGACTCGTTAACGTGAGTCCGATGACACAGCAGCACCGCAATCTCGTCCTGATGCGGCACGCGAAGTCGGCGTACCCGGACGGGGTGGCCGATCACGATCGACCCTTGGCTTCCCGGGGTGTCCGGGAAGCCGGCCTGGCCGGTGACTGGCTGCGCGCCAGTCTGCCGGCAGTGGACAGTGTGCTGTGCTCGACCGCAACCCGGGCCCGGGAAACATTGGCCCACACCGGCATTGACGCACCGGTGCGCTACGTTTCCAGACTCTACGGTGCCGTTCCAGGCACGGTGATAGAGGAGATCGACAAGGTTGCCGACGAGGTCGGCACGCTGCTCGTCGTCGGGCACGAGCCGACGACATCCGAACTCGCGATCATCCTGGCCGGCGCCGACGGCACCGACTTCGACGCCGTGGAACGCATCTCGGCGAAATTCCCGACATCGGCGGTCGCCGTGCTACGGGTAGCGGGCCGCTGGGACCAAGTAGGTCCCGGCGACGCCGCTCTCGTCGGCTTCCACGTGCCTCGCTAGACAGGCGAGGACACCGCTTTAGACGTGCGAATTCCAGTGGTGCCCATCGGCGTCCGTCATACATACCGTCGCGCAGTACTGCATCACCGAGGGCCCGGTGCCGCTCGAGTTCGGCTTCCATTGCCAACTCGTCTCGACATTGTGGCCGGCGCATGCGTCCTCCCGCTCGGTGACACTGCAGCGCAGCGTGCGCTGCGGCACATCGCAGGTTTCGAGGAGCACTTCGCTCTCCGAAATGCCGAGGGGATTCCGGATCAGCCGCACGCCGAACCGCTCGGTTTTGCCTGCCGCGCGCAACCGTTCGGCGATACCGGCCAACACGTCCTCGTCGTCGGCGCCCAGCGACGCGGTGGCGCCGAAGTCGGCCGCATCGGCGAACTCCACGCCAATGACGCCAACGCCGCCGACGCCACAGTCCACACGGGCGTCGAAACGCATCGACGTCGCGTTGAAGCCCGCGCACCGCTGGGCCAGGGTGGTTTCCGTTCCGCGCGGCGCGGCGGTGAGGCTCTCCACGAAGACCTCGCCGTCGACCGGCTCAAAGTGCTTGTGCAGCAACCAGATCGAGAACCTCTCCCATGCGTCGGTCGCGACGAGGTACTGGCCCAACTCGTCAAGGCAGGCACGGTCAGCGTCATCTAACACAGCGACGTCGGTGGTGTCCATATCGCGCAGCTTCGTGTAGTCCTCGACGTTGTGGTCCCGGATTGTCAGCACTGCTGGTCTCCTTTCAGAGAGTCGGCAAAGGGGTCGTGTCGCGGGAGCGCTAGCATCAGGCGCCGCTGATCGAGCGCCGAATAGGGAAAATGGCAACCGTGACGAAACACGGATGGCCGCCACGGAGTCCGTCAGCAAAGACGGGACCGGAAATGCTACCCGATCAAGAGTTGGTGGCCAACGTCAATTCCATGAGCTTGAGAGCCTGCCCACACGCATCAATTCCGGGCGCCTGCGGGTTGACCCACCAGCCGACCACGCCGGCCGCATCGCTGGCCACTCCACACGCGCCGTTCGCATCTTCGGGGCGCATCACAATCGAATTCACGCCCTGGATCGCTCGCGTCTCGATCTTGTACTTCAGGCCCTCGGCGATTTTGCGTTCGTTGTTCAGGCTGCCCTGCTCGAACCAGAACCGGGTGATGTCGATCAGTCCGGCCGGGTTGGCGGCCTGCCATCGGCAGATCGCGCCGACGAAGGTGCTCTGAATGTCCAGCGGATCGGCACCCACGGTCTTAGCCAGGATGTCGGTGGTCAGGACCTCACATTCCTTGAGCAGGTTGGGGTACTGGTGTTCGGAATTGTTGTTGCGCGGGCTGCCGTTGCTCGGCGTGACCGCCGTGCCCGTCACCGACCTGGTACATCCCGTCAGCACCAGCAATCCGGCGATCAGGACGGCCACGCAGGCAACCGGTCCTGTTTTGCCTCGCCCCATCCGGCCCGTCATTTCGAGTTCGCAATCGACTGGCGGGCGAGTTCTTTGGCGATGTCGCACGGCGGCGGGAACGGCTTCTGGCTGAAGCTGATCGACCATTCGATGAAGTCGTCCTGGAACTGGATCCCGACTTCGCATAGTGAGTCACCCAGGTTCGGCTCGTTTCCAACGGCGATGAAACCGCCATGACCGTTGATATTGATGTCATCCACGCTTGCCCGCGACAGTTCCTCGGTCTTGCGTTCCCGTCCGATCGGGCTGCCGCGGTACCAGGAAAAAGAGAAGTGTGGGCCGCTGATACCGCCGCCCGCCAGCCATTGGCAACCCACCGAATTCTTGGCGGTGTTGATCAGCCCGGTCACCTTGGTCAGCTCCGTGACCGTCTGGTCGCTGATGCCGCCGCACTGTGGGAAGAAGGGGCCGTGTTTGCCTTCGGCGCTGCCCGGCGATGACTGTGTCGACCCCCCCGGTTTGTTGCCGCCGGAGCCGGAGCACCCAGCGACGGTCGGAATCAAGATCGCCAAGGCCGACGCCGTCGCGGCCAGTGCCGTCACGCTACGCCGCACCGCTGGCTTGTCCTCTCGGTCTGCTGGGCCTACTGCTGGTCACACGATGCACTGTAGCGTCAGCCCACGGGGTCAACCACCGGCACGCCGCCTGAGCAGGCATTTCGTCCCTGCCGCTGGGCGCGGCGCAAGCGCCCAACCACCCGGCGGTGCGGGGACTGGAAGGCGCCGGAATGTGCGACAGTTACCAAATGCTCCTGGCACTGCTGCGCCAGTACATTCGACCGTACCGCCGGCTCGTCGCGGCGCTCATGGCGCTGCAGCTGATCAGCACCCTGGCGTCGCTGTACCTTCCGACGGTCAACGCCGCAATCATCGACGACGGCGTCGCCAAAGGCGACACTTCCACCATCGTCAGGCTCGGCGTACTGATGCTCGCAGTCACCGGCTTGCAGGTGCTGTGCTCGGTCGGGGCGATCTACTTCGGGTCACGGACCGGAATGGGCTTCGGCCGCGACCTGCGCTCGGCAATGTTTCACCGCGTCACTACCTTCTCCGAGCACGAGACCGCGCAATTCGGCGCGCCGTCATTGCTGACCCGCACCACCAACGACGTCCGGCAAATCCAGTTTCTGGTGCAGATCACCTGCATCGTGTTGATCACCGCGCCGATCATGTCGATCGGCGGGATCTTCATGGCGATCCACCAGGACGCCGGGTTGTCGTGGTTGCTGCTGGTCAGCGTCCCGATATTGGGCGTGGCCAACTACTGGATCATCTCGCGCATGTTGCCGATGTTCCGGGCCATGCAGAGCCTGATCGACGGCATCAATCGGGTCATGCGCGACCAGCTTTCCGGTGTCCGGGTGGTGCGGGCCTTCGCCCGCGAAGACTTCGAGCGGGACCGGTTCGCGCAGGCCAACGATGCGCTGGCGAATACCGCTGTGAGCGCGGGCAACTGGCAGGCGCTGACGTTGCCGGTCACCACGCTGACCATCAACGTGTCCAGCGTCGCGTTGGTCTGGTTCGGCGGGCTGCGAATCAACAGCGGCCAGATGCAAGTCGGTTCGCTGCTGGCGTTTCTCGCGTACTTCACCCAGATCTTGATGGCAGTCATGATGGCGACGATGACGTTGGCGGTGCTGCCACGCGCGTCCGTGTGCGCCCAGCGGATCACCGAGGTGCTGTCCACCCGCACCGCCGTCAACAGTCCGGAGCACCCCAAGTCTCCCCGCGACGGCCGCCGCGGTGTGGTGCGATTGGACGGCGCGACGTTCTGCTACCCGGGCGCCCACCGTGCTGTCCTGCAGGATGTATCACTGACCGCACTGCCCGGTACCACCACCGCCGTCGTGGGCAGCACGGGTTCGGGCAAGTCGACACTGATCTCGCTGATCTGCCGGTTCTACGACGTCACCGACGGCGCTGTCCTGGTGGACGGTGTCGATGTGCGCGACTACGACACCGACCGGCTCTGGTCGGGCATCGGCCTGGTGCCCCAGCGCGGCTATCTGTTCTCCGGCAGTCTCGCCGAGAATCTGGGCTACGGCGCGGCCCCGAAGCAGGTCGTCACCGACGACGAGATGTGGGAGGCACTGCGGGTGGCCGCGGCCGACGAATTCGTCCGCGCGCACGAAGACGGGCTGCAGATGCGCGTCGCACAAGGCGGCATCAACTTCTCCGGCGGGCAGCGGCAACGCCTGGCGATCGCCCGGGCCGTCATCCGCCGCCCCAGCATCTATCTGTTCGACGACGCGTTCTCCGCACTGGACGTGCACACCGAGGCACGGGTGCGCGCATCGCTGCTGGAGATATCCGGTGATGCCACGACTATCGTTGTCACACAACGGATATCGACCGCGTCGGCGGCCGACCAGGTGATCGTCATCGATGACGGGAAGCTGGTCGGAGCGGGTACCCACGAATCGCTGCTCGTGGACTGCCCCACCTATGCGGAGTTTGCCGACTCACAGTCCTTGATTTCCGAGGGACGGGTTCACTCCAGGAGGGCCAGCGGTGAGCGCGCCCACTGAGACACCGATGCGCGGCGGAGCGCCGTCGCCGAGCGGGCGGTCGCGTCACTTCGCCGGGTCGGTGCTGCGTCTGGTCAAGCGGCTGGCGCCCCAGCGCCGGCGGGTCGCCGCGGTGATCGTGCTGGGAATCATCGGAACCGCGATTGGCGTCGTCGTTCCGCGGATCCTGGGCCACGCGACCGATCTGCTGTTCAACGGAGTGGTCGGACGGGGACTGCCCGCGGGTATCACCAAGGCCCAGGCCGTCGCCGCGGCCCGGCAGCGCGGCGACAACGCGTTCGCCGACCTGCTGTCGGGGATGAATGTGGTACCGGGCCGGGGGGTGGACTTCGCCGCGGTCGCCCGCACGCTGGGCCTGGCGCTGGCGCTGTATCTGGTTGCGGCGCTGCTGCTTTGGGCACAGGCCCGGCTGCTCAACGTGACGGTGCAGCGGACCACGGCCGCGCTGCGCTCCGAGATCGAGGACAAGCTGCACCGGCTGCCGCTGGCCTACTTCGACGGACGGCAGCGCGGCGAGTTGCTCAGCCGGGTCACCAATGATGTCGACAACCTGCAGACGTCGTTGTCGATAACCGTCAGCCAGTTGCTGACCTTGGTTCTGACGGTGGTGGCGGTGCTGGCGATGATGGTGTCGATCTCGCCGCTGCTGGCAGTGATGACACTGCTCACGGTGCCACTATCGCTGCTGGCCACGCGAGCGATCGCGCGACGCTCCAAGCGGCTGTTCGTGGCGCAGTGGACCAGGACCGGCCGCCTCAACGCCCATATCGAAGAGACCTACAGCGGGTTCACCGTGGTCCAGACGTTCGGCCACCGGGCCGCGGCGCAGGAACGGTTCCGCGAGTTGAACGACGACGTCTATCAGGCCAGCTTCGGCGCTCAATTCAGCTCCGGTCTGGTGTCACCGGCGACCACGTTCATCGGCAACCTCGGCTACGTCGCGGTGGCCGTGGTGGGTGGACTGCAGATAGCCGCAGGGCAGATCACGCTCGGCAACATCCAGGCGTTCGTTCAATATGTCCGGCAGTTCAACACACCGGTCAACCAGGTGGCCGGCATGTACAACACCCTGCAATCCGGAGTGGCCAGTGCCGAGCGGGTGTTCGATCTGCTCGACGAGCCGGAAGAACCGGCCACCGTGACAACGGAGCCGTCGCGCAACGGCCAGGCTGGACGCGTCGAGTTCGAGCACGTGAGCTTCTCCTACCGCGCGGGCATCCCGGTGATCGAAGACCTGTCGCTGGTGGCCGAACCGGGCAGCACGGTCGCTCTCGTCGGGCCGACCGGAGCGGGCAAGACCACGCTGGTCAACCTGCTCATGCGGTTCTACGACGTCGATTCCGGGCGAATACTGATCGACGGGGTCGACATCACCACGGTGAACAGGCAGCAGCTGCGGTCCCGCATCGGCATGGTGCTGCAAGACACCTGGCTGTTCGACGGGACCATTGCGGAGAACATCGCCTACGGACGGCCCGAGGCCAGTGCGGACGAGGTGACACAAGCCGCCGAAGCGGCCTATGTCGACCTGTTTGCGCGCAAGCTGCCGAGCGGCTACCAGACGCGGGTCAGCAACGACGGAGGCAATATCAGCGCCGGCGAGAAGCAGCTCATCACCATCGCGCGCGCGTTTATTTCCCAGCCACATTTGTTGATCCTGGACGAGGCGACCAGCTCGGTGGACACCCGCACCGAGGCCCTGATTCAGCGCGCCATGTTCGACCTCCGCCAGGATCGGACGAGTTTCATTATCGCGCACCGCCTTTCGACGATCCGCGACGCCGACCGCATTCTGGTGATGGAAGCCGGCAGGATTGTCGAACAAGGCAGCCACGCCGAACTCATGGCTCAGCGCGGTAGCTACTACCGAATGACGCAGGCCTGACCAGGTAAACGCCGAATTTGTTCGGGCAGTATTTGCACTAAACCTTCTCAAACCACACATCTAGCTCCTAGGCTCGGTGTTCGGCTGTTGACGCAGCTGCACAGACTTCTCTGCAGCAAACAGCCGCGAGCCAACCGAAGGAGATGTAGATGAGGCTTCCGCATCGAACCGTTGTCGCCGCCGCGGCCGCAGCTTTTGCCGTGGTGTTCGCGCTCGGCGGCTGCTCCAACTCGAACAACAGCACGGGCACCGGGGGATCGTCGGTGCCGAATGTCGACGCCGCGACCGTCGTCAAGGATGCCGCCGCGGCGATGCGCCAGGTGACGGGGATGCACCTGACCGTTGCGGTGCAGGGCGACGTGCCCAACCTTTCACTGACCAAGCTCGACGGCGACGTATCCAGCACACCGCAGACCGTGGCCTCCGGCAGCGCAACCCTGACCGTCGGTCAGAAGCCGGTCGACTCGAAGTTCGTCTTTGTCGACGGCCACCTGTACTCCGACGTCGCGGATCCGGGCGGCAAGTACAACGATTACGGCGACGGCGTGTCGATCTATGACGTCGGCACACTGCTCAATCCCGACAAGGGCCTGGCCAACATCCTGACCAACCTCAAAGACCTCAAGGTGGCCGGATCCGAGCAGGTGGGCAACGTCGCGACCACCAAGATCACCGGCACGTCCTCGTCCAACGACATCGCGAGGCTGGCCGGACGCCGGCTGGGCCCGGAGACCGAAACGCCGACGCCCACCACGGTGTGGATCGCGTCCGACGGGTCGCACCACCTCGTCAAGCTGCAGATCGTCCCCGTCGAGAACTCGACGGTCACGCTGACCATGTCCGATTGGGGCAAGCAGGTCACCGCCACCAAACCACCGACCGTATAGCCGACGCCGGATACGACCTGAGAGAGGAACCATCATGGAAATGCGCGCTTTTCGGCGAGCTGCGGTCGTGGTCGGCAGCATGGCGGCGGTGACGGCGATGTCCGCCGCACTGGCGCCGTCGGCAACCGCCGACGACCAACACGGTGCGCTCGCCATCTTTCCCCCCAAGCAGGTGGCGGGCAGGTCGTTGCACGCCTCGACCAAAGCAGCGGCCGATGCTGGGGCGCTGAGTGCTTGCGGCTACTCGGGCTGCCAGGTTTTGGTCGACTTCACCCAATGCGGCGCTATCGCCCAGCGGGACACCAACTACGTGGGTGGCTACGGCGCCACCCTGACCGAAGCGGAGCTCAATGCGGCGAAGAACCTGGGCGGCAGCGGGACCGCATCGATAGTCGTGTGGGGCTGCAACTAGGGCTCTTCCACCACGGGTGCCGACGGGCGCTGATTCCGGGTATTTTGCTGGTCTGCGGCGGCCTGCCGGCCGCCGGGCGGCAGCGTCGCTGCGCGCCCGGCAGTATCCGTCTGTGGCCCGGGGGCGTTACCCAAACGTGTTCGTTCAACCCCGCCGAGCACGTCCGTTGTCGTTCATTGATGCCTTCTGAGCAGCGTTTTTAACGGTGCTTGATCTCTTCAAGGATTCGTGGAGATAACGAAGAGGTCACCACCGGAACCTTTTCTCAACACGCCACTCCGCCAACGCGGACTGAGAAAAGGACCCACCAGTGAAGACCATCAAGATCTCCACCATCGCCAAAGCCGCTACCCTGGCCACGTTTGCCGCTGCCCTCACCGTAAGCGTGGCCAGCGACCCGGCCGAAGCCGCCGGGGGCACCATGTACGGCAACCCCGCCGCAGCCGCCAAGTGGTGGCGCCACCAGAACTACGACGACTGCGCCATCATGTCCAGCGCCGACGTGGTCGGCCAGGTCACCGGCAAGGAGCCCTCCGAGCGCTCCATCATCAAGATGGCCGAGTCCACCCCCAGCCCCACCCACTCGGGCTCCATCTACATCAAGCCCTCGGCCGGCGCGCAGCCCGGTGAGGGCAACGGCACCATGCTGCCCGACCTGCCCGCCCTGCTCAAGCAGTACGGGGTCAGCGCGGTGTTCAGCAACAAGCAGTACGCCCCCAAGACCCACGTGCCCACCGGCATCGAGGGCCTCGAGCAGCTGCTGGGCGGCGGCCACAAGGTGATCGTGGCCCTCAACGCCGAAATGATCTGGCACAAGCCCAACAAGGGCACCCCCGGACCCGACCACGCCGTGGTGGTCACCGGCATCGACACCGCCAACAACATCGTGCACCTCAACGACAGCGGCACCCCCAAAGGCAAAGACGAGCAGGTCCCGCTGGCCCTGTTCATGCAAGCCTGGGAGACCGGCAACGAGATGGTCGTCACCACCACCTAATTCGGCAACCGGCAACGGCGGGCAGTCATTCGGAGCACACGCACACCGACCGGCTGCCCGCCGATTGGGTGCTGCGTTGTACACCATGACAATTCACTTCAGGAGTCAATGATCGCCTTGGTAGCGCAAGCATTTCAGCCACGCCCGCGAGGGTCGCGGGGGCGGCATACGGTTGACCACCAGCCAACATCGGGCGAATACCCGACAGCTGCGCGCACGCTCGTCGGCACGACCGATCCGCACCGACGGCGCAAATCCCGAGTGCGCCATTGTTACCGAATCCGGGGACTTCGTATCACAATGGCACGTAATGCGACATTATTGGCAACCTGGCACGTGACGCAGCAGAGCACCCGGAAGGGCTGGTAAGCGCAATGGCTGACAAACGTCTCGAATTCGGTCTGCTCGGACCGTTGGAGATGAGTGTTGACGGCGCCCTGGTGCCGTTGGGTACCCCTAAGCAGCGGGCGGTGCTGGCCATGCTGCTGATGAACCGCAACAGTCCGGTTGGCGTCGAAAGGCTCATCACGGGCGTCTGGGAGGGATGGCCTCCGTCGGGGGCACGGGCCAGCATCCACTCCTACGTGTCCAACCTTCGCAAGGTGCTCACCGGCGTCGGGATCGACCCACGCGGGGTGTTGGCCGCAGCGCCCCCGGGCTACCGGCTCAGCATTCCCGAGAGTGCTTGCGATCTAGGGCGATTCATCGGCGAGAAGAACGCGGGCGTGCACGCGGCCGCTTCGGGTCGGTTCGAACAGGCCAGCCGGCACCTGGCGGCCGCCTTGGCGGAGTGGCGTGGACCAGTGCTGGAGGACCTGCGCGACTTTGAGTTCGTCGATACCTTTGCCACCTCCCTTGTCGAGGACAAGATCGTCGCCCACACCGCGAAGGCTGAAGCTGAAATCGCTTGCGGACGTGCCTCCGCTGTGATCGCCGAACTCGAAGCTCTTACCAACGAACACCCATACCGCGAGCCGCTGTGGGCCCAGCTGATCACCGCGTACTACCTCACCGACCGCCAGTCGGACGCGCTGGGCGCCTATCGCCGGGTGAAGGCGATGCTGGCCGAAGACCTCGGCATCGACCCTGGCCAGACCCTCCGCGACCTGAACGAGAAGGTCCTGCGCCAGGAACCGCTGGACGCCAAGAAGAGCGCCAAGACCACGGCGGTGGGCACTGTCACGGTGCTCGATCAGCGCACCAGCGTGTCGGGCCGGAAAGTGGTCGCATTCCTGGTCGCACCCTCCGGTCACCGCTATCCTCTGCAATCGGCGGCGACCCGGGTCGGGCGGCTGCACGACAACGACATCGTCCTGGAAAGCGCCAATGTCAGCCGCCACCATGCCGTTATCGTCGACACCGGCACCAACTACATCATCAACGACCTCCGGTCGTCCAACGGAGTGCACGTGCAGTACCAGCGGATCCGCACCGCCGCCACGCTCAACGACGGGGACCACATCCGTATCTGCGACCACGAATTCACGTTCCAGATCACCGTGGACCCGGATGGCGGCGACGAGCAGCGCTCGGGATAGCCGGATCTGCCCGCCGCGCTTTGCTTTTCGCGACCCGGGCGGGTGATCGAGTTCCCCACCCCGGCGCGGCACGGAGCCCATCCGTGCGATCCGCCGCAGAGAACGGATGTTTGCGGTTATAGTGCGGTCGGGCTGGCGGGGACCTACCGTCATGATTGCTCGATCAGGATTTTCGCCCCGCGACTTTGGTCATGAAGCCGTTGATCCCGATTGATATTGTCGGCGAGATTGCGCGGTTGATTTGGAGGGTGAGCGATGAGCGACACGCAGGGCTCGCGGGTGGGGACGATGTTCGGGCCCTATCACCTCAAACGGCTGTTGGGCCGCGGCGGGATGGGCGAGGTCTATGAGGCCGAGCACACCGTCAAGGAGTGGACGGTCGCGGTCAAGGT
>NZ_DATJYB010000577.1:0-23247 GCF_035499775.1 Mycobacterium sp.
CAAGCTCGGGCTGGAGACCTCCCACGAGGGCGTGGACTGGTTGCTCGCTCAGGACGAGAAACCCGATCTGGTCTTCGAGGCCACCAGCGCCTACGTGCACCGCGACGCCGCGCCCAAATACGAGGCCGCCGGGATCCGGGCGATCGACCTGACGCCGGCCGCGGTGGGCCCTGCGGTGATCCCGCCGGCGAACCTGCGCGCACACCTCGACGCCCCGAACGTCAACATGATCACCTGCGGGGGACAGGCGACGATCCCGATCGTGTACGCGGTGTCCAGGGTCGTCGAGGTCCCGTACGCCGAGATCGTCGCATCCGTGGCCTCAGCTTCGGCGGGGCCGGGCACCCGGGCAAACATCGACGAGTTCACCAAGACGACGTCACGCGGTGTGGAGACCATTGGCGGTGCCAAGCGCGGCAAGGCGATCATCATCTTGAACCCGGCCGACCCGCCGATGATCATGCGCGACACCATCTTCTGCGCCATCCCCGAGGACGCCGACCGCGACGCGATCGCCGCCTCCATCCACGAGGTGGTGGCCGAGGTGCAGACGTATGTGCCGGGTTACCGGCTACTCAACGAGCCGCAATTCGACGAGCCGTCGATGAACTCGGGCGGCCAGGCGGTGGTCACCACGTTCGTCGAGGTCGAGGGCGCCGGCGATTACCTGCCGCCCTACGCGGGCAACCTCGACATCATGACCGCCGCGGCCACCAAAGTCGGCGAAGAGATCGCCAAGGAGGCGCTGGCCGTGAAGGGAGCGCAGGCATGAGTACCGATATTTTCTTCAACCCGATCTGGGACGTGCGGATGACCGACACATCGCTGCGGGACGGGTCGCACCACAAGCGGCACCAGTTCACCAAGGACGAAGTCAGCGCCATCGTCGCTGCGCTGGACGCCGCGGGGGTGCCGGTGATCGAGGTGACGCACGGCGACGGGCTCGGCGGCTCGAGCTTCAACTACGGGTTCTCCAAAACCCCTGAGCAGGAGCTGATCAAGCTCGCAGCCGACACCGCCAAAGAAGCCAAGATCGCCTTCTTGATGCTGCCCGGGGTGGGCACGAAGGAGGACATCAAGGAGGCACAGAACAACGGCGGGTCGATCTGCCGGATCGCCACCCACTGCACCGAGGCCGACGTGTCGATCCAGCACTTCGGGCTGGCCCGCGAGCTGGGCCTGGAGACGGTCGGGTTCTTGATGATGGCCCACACCATTCCGCCGGAGAAGCTGGCCGCCCAGGCCCGCATCATGGCCGACGCCGGATGCCAGTGCGTCTACGTCGTCGACTCGGCCGGCGCCTTGGTACTCGACGGTGTGGCCGACCGGGTTTCCGCGCTCGTCGCCGAACTCGGTGAGGACGCCCAGGTGGGTTTCCACGGGCACGAAAACCTGGGGCTCGGGGTCGCCAACTCCGTTGAGGCCGTGCGCGCGGGTGCCAAGCAGATCGACGGCAGCGTGCGCCGGTTCGGCGCGGGTGCGGGCAACGCGCCCGTCGAGGCGTTGATCGGGGTGTTCGACAAGATCGGCGTCAAGACCGGCATCGACTTCTTCGACATCGCCGACGCCGCCGAGGACGTGGTGCGCCCGGCAATGCCGGCCGAATGCCTGCTCGACCGCAACGCACTGATCATGGGGTACTCCGGGGTCTACTCCAGCTTCCTCAAGCACGCCGTCCGCCAGGGCGAGCGCTACGGAGTCCCCGCCCACGAGCTGTTGCACCGAGCGGGCCAGCGCAAGCTCATCGGCGGTCAGGAAGACCAGCTCATCGACATCGCGTTGGAAATCAAACGCGAACAAGGAGCGCCGGCCTAGCCGTCTCGGTACCATCTTTCGCGTCGGCTGCTGAGGGAGGCGGGCGCGATGGCGGCGCGGATCACCTTGAACGCGGGTGACGTTTTCGCGGGCTACACCATCGAGTCCATGCTCGGCGAGGGCGGCATGGGCACGGTGTACCGAGCTCGAGATCCCGACCTGCCCCGCAGTGTCGCGCTGAAGTTGCTGCATCGCGACCTGACCGCCAATGACTACATCCGGTCGCGCTTCGAGTTGGAGGCCGCGCACGCCGCGCGCCTTGAGCACCCCAACATCGTCACCGTGTATCGGCGCGGCCGCGAGGACGATCAGCTGTGGATAGCGATGCAGTTCATCGACACCACCGATGCCGCCGCCGCCGTCGAGGACGGTCCGCTCGAACCCGCCCGCGCCCTGCACATCGTCGCCGAGACCGCCAAGGCGCTCGACTACGCCCATGCCGCCGGGGTGTTGCACCGCGATGTCAAGCCGGCCAACATCTTGTTGGAGCGCTCTGGCCCGGGCCGGACGGGGCGGGTGCTGCTCGCCGATTTCGGCATCGCCAAGGCCCTCGCCGAAACGGCGCAGCTGACTTCGACCGGGATGCTGGTGGCGAGTCTGCAATACGCCTCACCCGAACAGTTCGACAACGTCGAACTGGATGCCCGCGCCGACGTGTACTCGTTGGGCTGCACGCTGTTTCACCTGCTCACCGGGGAGCTGCCGTACCAGGGCACCACCCTGCCGCAGCTGTGGGCGGGGCATGTGAAGGCGCCGATCCCCAAGCTCAGCGGGCTGCGGCCGTGGCTGCCACACGCGTTGGACGGCGTCGTCGAGCGGGCGATGGCCAAGGAGCGTGACCATCGCTACCCCAGCTGCGGGGAGTTCGCCGCGGCGGCACAGGCTGCCCTGCTCGGCCCGCCGACCGCGCCGCCTCTGCCGCCTGACACAAAGCGGCCGGCGCCGACCGCGATCGACGAAGCGCGGACCCAGCGGCAGACACCGCCCGTCGCGCCACCACCGCGATTCGTCGCCGCGGACCCGGTCCAAGACCCAACACAGCTGGCCCCACGACCGCAACCCGTACCGTCGGGAACGCGCGGCGGGGCAGACGCGATCTGGCGCGTCGTGGCCCGGGTCGGCCTGATCCTGCTTGTCGCCCTGATCTGCGCTGCCCTGATCACCTGGCGGAGGCACAGCGGGTATTACAGCTATTACTACGGTTATTGGAAGTACTACACCGTCTACCAACCGTTGTGGTTGCACATCAACACGTCGCTGTACAACCTTTCCAAGGTGGCATTCGGCCTAATCATCGCGGTCGGGGTCGTGCTGATGCTGGCGGCTGCGGCGATGATACGTACTCGGCGCAGCTTCGCCGGTCGCCTTGCGCTGACGGGCGCAGGCCTGCTGGTGTTCGGCCTGTTCACGCTTGAATTGGCGATCCACAGTGGGGTGCCGCCGCGGCACAAGGAGACGGAGATGCTCGTCGTCGCGCTGGTGGGCGCGGTGCTGCTGCTTGTCGGGTGCTGGCGCGGCCTGTCGCCGTCGAAGCGTAACGCGCTGTGGCTGATTCTGCCTGGCGTCGCCACTAGCGCGGCGGCCATCGGGTTGCACTTCAAAGATTTTGGTATGGCCGTACCGGTGTTGGGCCAGGGCTGGGGAGGGCTGATCGCGGGACTCGCGCTGACCGCCGCGGGGATCATGCTCGCGGTTCGGCGCCCGCGCGGCGGTGCTGACGGACCCCCGCGCGAGACACCTGCAGCCCTGACGGAGCGCGCGTAGCCGCTGAACCGCGGCGGCAGATTAGAGTTACTTAAGTGCTGGCTCAGCGAAGATCCGGGCACGGTTTTAGCGCGTACTCTCGATCGCATGAGCGAGTCATCCAGCCCTCTTCGCCGCAAACTCTGCGGCCTGCTTGCCGGTGGCCTGTTGAGCGTCACCGCGCCGATGTTGATCGCGATGCCAGCGGCCAACGCTGACCCGCAGTGCAACAAGACCGTGGGTCAATCCATCGACGGGTACCTCAAGAAGCATCCCGACGTTAAGGCGCAGCTGACCGCCAGGTCTCAGGCGGAGGGCAGCGGCAGCAACCTCACCGACTATCTGAATCGGCATCCGGATGTGCGGCAGGGTCTGATCGCCCTGTCCCAGCAATGCACAAAGTAGTGAGCCGGCCTCGTCTCTGAACGCGGCAGCCGACGCGCGGGAATGTTCGCGGTTGACTCAAAAGTAGAACACGTTCTAGCGTCTAGGCGTGTCCTCTGGATCCTTTTCCGGCCCGCTCACCGAGGCGATCGCCGAGGCCGAGAAGTTGGTGGCCGCCGCACCCCACATCGAGACCGAAGCCGACCTACTCGAAGGGCTACAGTATCTGGCGGGCTGCGTCTCGGGCTGCATACACCTGGCGTTCGACTACGAGCGTGACCACCCGTTCCTGCAGTCGGGCACCGGGCCCTTCACCAAGATGGGCCTGGACAACCCCGACACCCTCTACTTCGGGACCCGGGTGCACGCCGACCGCGACTATGTGGTCACCGGAAGGCGCGGCACCACCACCGACCTGAGTTTCCAGTTGCTCGGCGGCGAGTACACCGACGACAACGTGCCGGCCAGCCAGGCCGCCTTCGACGACCGGGAACTCGACATCGCTCCGGACGGCAGCTTCCAGTGGCAGGTGCGTCCCACCAGTCCCGGGCAACTGGTCATGCGCGAGGTGTACGGCGACTGGTCCGCGCAACGCGGCACGCTGGCGATTTCCCGGCTGGACACCGCGGGCACCGCGCCGCCGCCGCTGACCCGCGCGACCATCGAAAAGCGTTATGCCACGGCGGGAAAGCAGCTCGTGAACCGGGTGAAGACCTGGCTGCAGTTCCCGCAGTGGTTCTATCTCAAGATCCCGGTCAACACCATGGTCGCGCCGCGGCTGACTCCCGGCGGCCTGGCGACCCAGTACTCGTCGGTCGGGCATTTCGAGCTGCGGCCCGATCAGGCGCTGGTGATCACGGTGCCGGTGAGCGACGCGCCCTACCTGGGCTTCCAGCTGGGCAGCATGTGGTACATCTCGCTGGACTACATCAATCACCAGACTTCGCTGAACAACACTCAGGCCCAAGCGGATCCAGACGGCAAGGTCCGCATCGTCGTTGCCGATCAGAATCCGGGCGTGACCAACTGGGTCGAGACGCTGGGCCATCGGCGCGGCTTCCTGCAGTTCCGTTGGCAGCGGGTGTCGCGTGAGCTCACCGAGGCCGACGGGCCCACTGTCGAGCTGGTCGACTTCGACGCGATACCGGCCGCGCTGCCGTATTTGGCGCACAACAAGATTTCCGAGGAAGACTGGCGTGCGCGAATCGCGTTGCGCCAGCAACAAATTGCAGCCCGGATGCTGGGTTGAAAGGAAGCGGCGGTGACAGAGATGCTCAAGCGCAAAGTAGTCGTGATCAGCGGCGTCGGTCCCGGGCTCGGGACCACGTTGGCGCAGCGGTGCGCCCGCGACGGTGCCGACTTGGTGCTGGCGGCGCGCAGTGCGGACCGCCTCGACGACGTCGCCAAGCAGATCACCGACATTGGGCGCCGGGCGGTGGCGGTGCCCACCGACATCACCGACGACGACCAGGTGAACAACCTCGTCGACGCCACGCTGGAGGCCTACGGCAAGGTTGACGTGCTGATCAACAACGCGTTCCGGGTGCCGTCGATGAAGCCGTTGGCCGGCACCAGTTTTCAGCACATCCGTGACGCGATCGAGCTCAGCGCGCTCGGGGCACTGCGGCTCATCCAGGGCTTTACCCCGGCGTTGGCCGAGGCGCACGGCTCGGTGGTCAACGTCAACTCCATGGTGCTGCGGCACTCGCAGGCGAAATACGGCGCCTACAAGATGGCCAAGTCGGCGCTGATGGCCATGTCGCAGTCGCTGGCCACCGAGCTCGGTGAGAAAGGTATTCGCGTCAATTCCGTTGCACCCGGCTATATCTGGGGTGAGACGTTGCAGAGCTACTTCAACCATCAGGCCGGCAAGTACGGCACCACGGCCGAGCAGATCTACCAGGCCACCGCGGCCAATTCCGACCTCAAGCGGCTGCCGACCGAGGACGAGGTGGCGTCGGCGATTCTGTTCATGGCCAGCGACCTGTCCAGCGGGATCACCGGGCAGACGCTGGACGTCAACTGCGGGGAGTACCACAGCTGATGACCGAGCGGAACCTGATGGCGGGTCGCACCGATGTCGGCACCGTCGACGAACTGCACGCATCGGCCGCCAAGCTGACCGGGCTCGACGATTTCGGCACCGACGACGACAACTACCGCGAAGCGCTGCAGGTGCTGCTGGACTCGTACCGGCGGGAAGCCGGACTTACGGCGTTGGGCAGCAAGATGAACCGCTTCTTCCTGCGCGGCGCGCTGGTGGCCAGGCTGCTGTCCGAATCCGCTTGGAAGCAATACCCGCAATATGCCGACGTGCCTGTCGAACGGCCGATCTTCGTGACCGGCCTGGTGCGCACCGGTACCACGGCGCTGCACCGGCTGCTGGGCGCCGACCCGGCACACCAGGGCCTGCACATGTGGCTGGCCGAGTTTCCGCAGCCGCGCCCGCCGCGGGACACCTGGGAATCCAACCCGTTGTACCGCCAGCTCGACGCGCAATTCACCCAGCATCACGCGGAGAACCCCGGATACACCGGCCTGCATTTCATGGCCGCCTACGAGTTGGAGGAATGTTGGCAGCTGCTGCGGCAGTCGCTGCATTCGGTGTCTTACGAGACGCTCGCCCACCTACCCGGCTATGCGGAGTGGCTGTCCGGGCAGGACTGGACTCCGTCATACCGGCGGCACCGCAAGAACCTTCAGTTGATCGGGTTAAACGACGCCGAAAAGCGTTGGGTGCTCAAGAATCCCAGCCATCTTTTCGCACTGGATGCGTTGATGGCGACCTATCCGGACGCGCTGGTGATACAGACCCACCGGCCGGTCGAGACGATCATGGCGTCGATGTGTTCGCTGGCGCAGCATACCGCCGACGGCTGGTCCACGACGTTCGTCGGTGCCCAGATCGGTGCTGACGCAATGGATACCTGGTCGAGAGGCTTGGAGCGATTCAATACCGCACGCGCCAAATATGATCCGGCCCAGTTCTGTGACGTCGACTACCGCGATCTGATCTCCGACCCGATGGGCACGGTGGCCGACATCTATCAGCGTTTCGGCCTGACGCTGACCGACGAAGCGCGTAAAGCCATGGCGGACATCCACGCCCAGAGCCAGACCGGGGAGCGGGCGCCGAAGCACACGTATTCACTGGCCGACTACGGCCTTTCCGTCGAAACGGTCAAGGAGCGGTTCGCCGGGCTGTAAGAGTGCGCCTCGAGCCTGCATCGAGGGCTATCCCAAGGCGACTTCGTACGCTCTCACCGCAGTCTCGATGCCGCCGGTGCAGTCACGCGGCCGCGCGCTATCAGTCGTCCTGGCGCTCCAGGTATCCTTCCGCCACCGCGTGCTCAATGCTGTCGCTAAGCCTCGGACACGCTTTGGTTCGCGCGGTATCTCCGCCGGAGGCGCGCACTTCGGCGAAGTGCGCGCAACGTTGTGATGCTTCGCTATTCCATTGCACCGCAGTGTGGCCCGGTCCCAGCCTCTTGACGGTGACGGTGACGTGGCAGAACCGGCAATCCACCGGCTGCAGTCCCGACGTGAGATAGCGCTCGCGATCCGCGCGGGAAGCCTCTTCGACCGCAGCGGCACGCTGGGGATCGTCGGCGAAATCCCTTGATTTGGACCAGGATCCGGAGCCGCCGTTCTCGGCGGGCGCTTCGTCGTGATCGTGATGATCACCGCGCAGCAACAACATCGACCGGACCAGCCGGTCGACGTCGGGAACCGCCGGCTTATCGTCGGACATGTCGGTCAGTGCTGCTCCACGGGAACATCGTCGGACACTTCCTTGGCCTTGAGGTTCTCGGCCACCTCAACGTTCCAGTACTCGTTGGCGCGGGTGGTGTCGACCTCGATCTCGAAGCGCTCCACCATTTCCGGAGCGACGTCGGCCACATCAACATAAAACTGCTGATACCAACGGCGCAGTTGATAGACGGCGCCGTCCTCTTCGACCAGCAGCGGGTTGTCGATCCGGGTCTTGTGCTGCCAGATCTCCACGTCCTGCAAGAAGCCCTTGCTGACGCCGTCGGTGAACACCCTGGACAGCTTGTCGGTCATCTTCTCGTCCATGCCTCTGGGCTTTTCGACGATGACGCCCCACTGCAACACGAACGAGTTCTGGGTCACCGGGTAGTGGCAGTTGATCAGGATCGACTCGGCCTTGTATTCGCCGTACTTGTTGTGCAGCCAGTTGATCATGAACGACGGCCCGAAGTAGGACGCCTCCGAATCCAGGTGCGCCTCACCGTAGGAGGTTCCCAGATCATCCACGTCGGGCCGGCCCACGTTGTGCAGGTACTGCGTGGCGATGTGTCCCTCAAAGACGTTCTTGAAGTACGTCGGCAACCCGAAATGGATGTAGAAGAAGTGCGCCATGTCGGTGACGTTGTCGATGATGTCGCGGCAGTTGGAACCCTCGATGAGGATGCTGTTCCACCGCCATTCGGTCCACTCATCGCTGGCGGCTTCAGCCAGCTCGGGAATCTGCACCGCGGGGTCCGGCGGGTTGCCTTCGTGGTCGTGCCAGACGAACAGCAGGCCGCTGCGCACGTCCGTCGCCCACGAGCGGGTGCGCGCGGTCTTGGGGGTGCGCTTGGCGTACGGGACCAACTTGCAGCGGCCGTCGCCGCCCCAGCGCCAGTCGTGGAACGGGCAGGCGACCTCGTCGCCCTTGATCGTGCCTTCGGACAGGTCGCCGCCCATGTGCCGGCAGTAGCCGTCGAGAACTTTGATGTCTCCGTGCGAATCGGCGAAAACCACCAGCTTGGTGCCGAACGCCTGGACCGAGTGCGGTTTGCCGTCCAGGTAGTCCTTCGCGACGCCCAGGCAATGCCACCCGCGGGCGTACCTGGTCGGCAAGGCGCCGGGATCGATCTCCCGGATGCCGACGGTACTTGTGTCGGTACTCACCTGGTCACCTCCATTGACTAGCCTCTAACTAGAACACGTTACAGTTTTTGGTCTCGCATGTGCAACGACGGCGAGTCTGGGCACGGCATATGCACGCTGGGCGTATATCTAGACGATGCCGCTGTTTGCTTTCGAGGGTCGGGCGCCACGGATCGATCCGACCGCCTTTGTGGCCCCGACCGCGACCCTGATCGGCGACGTCGTCGTCGAGGCGGGGGCGTCGGTGTGGTTCAACGCCGTGCTCCGCGGCGATTACGGGCCTATCGTGGTGCGCGAGGGCGCCAATGTGCAGGACGGATCGGTCCTGCACGCGCCGCCCGGCATCCCGGTCGACATCGGTCCGGGGGCGACGGTGGCACATTTGTGCTGCATCCACGGGGTCCATGTCGGCGCCGAGGCGCTCATCGCCAACCACGCCACCGTGCTCGACGGCGCGGTGATCGGCGCCCGCAGCCTGATCGCGGCCCATTCCCTGGTGGTGGCCGGCACCCAGATTCCGGCCGGAGTGCTGGCGGTGGGAGCGCCGGCCCAGGTGAAGGGCCCGATCGCCGGGACCGGCGCCGAAATGTGGGTCAACCTCAACCCGCAGGCCTACCGCGAATTGGCCATGCGGCATCTCGCGGGGCTGGAACCCGTTTAGCTTCGGCGAGTGGCTATTAGGCGGGTCCAAGAATTCGCCAAGGATCCGCCAAGGTTCCGCCAAGGTCCGCCTCGGAAGGTTGCCTGACCGAAAGGTTCAGCAACACAGCCGAACACGAAACGAGGTAGATCCCCCATGCCCAATTTGACGACGACGACCGACGTGACGACGACACCGCCGGTTAATGCCGACACTGTGGCGCTCGACGCCATCGAAACGCGGCCCACCACACTGATCACCGAGCAAGAGGTCGTGTTCAGCACCGCGGTGGCGCTGTCACCGTCGACTCGGCAGCAGTCGCGAGGCGCGCGTATTGTCGCCGCCGTGCGCAGCATGTTCGCGCTCTCGTCGGAGGCGTCTGGTCGCGAGCGACGTTATGCGCCGCGGCGATACGGGTTCCTGGAAAACTCGCTGATGTCACGCGAGATGGATCGGCTCTGACCCGACGAGGAGACAGCCGATGCGGCTACTGGTAATCGCCGACACCCCACCGCAATTGGGGATGGGCATCGCCGAGTATGTCGCGGCACACGATATCGATGCGGTGGTCACCGTCGGTGATCTCACCCGTTTCGATCTCGCGGGAATCGACCGCTTGTCGGTTCCGGCTCTCGGCGTGTACGGAAACCATTGCGATGGCCGCTATCTCAACGATCTGGGTATCAAGAACCTGCATCTGAAGAAGGCCGTCGTGGGCGACGTGTCGTTCACCGGTCTGCAGGGTTGCGTTCGATACAAGCCGGGCACCACGGATGTTCTCTACACCCAGCGGCAGTACAGCTGGTTGGTCAGAGCGCTGCGGAACGCGGACGTGCTGGTGACACACTGCCCGCCGCGGGGGATCAATGACCACGAAGACCCGGCCCACGTAGGCATCGACGCGCTACGGAAATGGCTGGACCGCGTGCAACCCCGGGTGTTGATCCACGGTCACACCTACCCGTCGCAGCCTGTTGCCTCGTACGGGCCCACGCGCATCGAGTACGTGCGCGGCGCACGGGTCGTCGAAGTCTGAAACCAGACGCCGACGCGTCGTGTCGTAAGATTCACTCTCGCCGAGGCGATTGGGGTGGGTCATTGGGCATCGCTGAGGAAAGGCCTGCTCGGCGATCCGACGGGGTCCGCATCCGTCGCTGGCTGACTCCCGCGACTCTGGCGATCACGATCGCGCTGTTCGGGGTTTTGCTCGTCGACGGCCTGATCACAGTGCACAGCGATTACCAGGGACTGATCGACCTGCTGGTATACCGCGCCGGCGGGCAGGCGGTGCTGAGCGGCCACTCGCTGTACGCCGCCGATTTCGCTGCGGTCAACCACGCTCCCAATGGGTTGTCCTTTACCTACCCACCATTCGCGGCTGTGGTGTTCGCCCCGCTGGCGCTCTTGACAACCGGCGTTGCCAAGGTCGTGATGGTGGTGGTCAACGTCGCCGCCGCGATCACCCTCTTTGCCATCGTTGCTGTTGGCACACAGGGCAAGTGGGAGCGCCTTCGTAGCCGGCAAGCACTGACCGCACCGATATCGGTCAGAACCGCAGTCGCGATCGTCGCCGCGGCCGCCGTCTTCGTGTACAGCATTCCGGTCCAGCACAACATGATCTACGGGCAGGTCAACCTGGTCTTGGCCGCCGCGGTCGCACTCGACTTGTTGCTGCCCTCGACGCCCTGGCCAAGGGGACTGCTGGTCGGCATCGCTTTTGCGGTCAAGCTGACGCCTGCGGTCTTCGTCGGCTATTTTCTGGTGACCCGGCAGTGGCGCGCCATGGCAGTCTCACTGGCAAGCGCTGTCCTGGCATCGGCGATCGGCTGGCTCGTCGCACCCTCGGACACCGTGCGGTACTGGACTTCCACGGCTTTCGACCCGGCACGAATCGGCGGCCTGGCCTACGCCTCAAACCAGTCGATGCGCGGCGTCATCGAACGCATCCCCGCGCTGGACGGCCTGAGCGGGGTGATCTGGGTGGTTGCCGCGGTGCTGGTGGTGGGGCTGGCCATCGTGGCCATCGAGGTCAGCCGACGCCGTGGTGACCCGGTCGCCGGAATGCTGTCCGCCGCATACATCGGGCTGCTCTGCTCGCCGGTGTCGTGGGGCCATCACTGGGTGTGGTTGTCGGCGACGTCGGTGTACTTCCTGATGCGCTGGGCGGCGGTCGGCGGGGTCCGCAACCTGGCAGCGGGGCTGGTGGTGGCGATAGTGACCCGCGTCGCGCCGTGGGCGCATTTGCCGAACAGCGACCAACGTGAGCGACAGTGGACCCCCGTCCAGCACCTGCTTGGCAGTACTTGGGCGCTGACGGCGCTGGTGCTGTTGAGCCTGTTCGCGGTCGGCTGGCCGACTCAGCCGTCGAGGCGTACTTAGACCTTTCGCGCCGACGCGGCCGCGCGGTCCATCTCCCAATATGCCCGCAGGGCAAGCATTTTGCCGTCGTCATCGGCTTTGTAGGTGAACACGCCCGCCGCGGTGATCTGGTATTCGCCCGTCGTGATCAGGATGCGTCCCACGTTCGCTTCCTCGTTGCCGCACTGGTAGGTGTCCCGGAAGTCGAACTCGATCTTGTCGGTGGGGGCAATCGCCAGGTCCCAGAATGCCGAGATCGCGTCGAGGCCCCGGTGTCCCTTGCCTTCCGGGTTGAAAGCCGATGGCCCGGGGTCTTCGACGACGGCGTCGTCGGCGAAGACCGCCAGCCAGGCTTCTTTGTCCCTGGCCATGACGGCCTCGCGGGATCGGCGGCCGGCCTCGTGGGCGGGGTGCTTGACCTCGCGGGTCATACCGCCACCTTTTCCGGTTTGTCGCTGCTGACCACCCACATCGAGTAGTACTGCGAGCCGCCGCCGTACGCATGTCCCAAAGCCTTTCGCGCACCGGGCACCTGGTGATCGCCGGCCTTGCCCATCACCTGAATCGCCGACTCGGCGAAGCGGATCAGGCCCGAGGCGCCGATCGGGTTCGACGACAGCACGCCGCCGGACGGATTGACCGGAATGCGTCCGCCGATCTTGGTCTCGCCGGCTTCGGTGAGCTTCCAGCCTTCGCCCTCGGGGGCAAATCCCAGGCTCTCCAACCACATTGGCTCGAACCACGAGAACGGCACGTAGATTTCGGCGGCATCGATCTCGTCGATGGGGTTGGTGATACCGGCCGCCTGCCACAGCGCCGCCGCTGCGTCCCGGCTGGCCTGCGGGCTGACCTGGTCGCGTCCGGAGAACTGCAGTGGTTCGGTGCGCAGCGCGGTGGCATGGATCCAGGCCACCGGATGTCCTGCTGCCAACCGAGATTCGGCGATCTCTTCGTTGCCGATCACGACGGCGGCGGCGCCGTCAGACGACGGGCACGTCTCGTCGTAACGAATGGGGTCCCACAGCATCGGGGACTCCATCACCTTCTCGACGGTGATATCGGGCTGGTGCAGATGGGCCAGCGGGTTGCGCACCCCGTTCAGCCGGTCCTTGACCGCGACCATGGCCCCGATGTGGTTGGGCGCCCCGGAGCGGCGGATGTACGACCGCACGTGCGGGGCGAAATACCCGCCCGCGCCGGCACCGACGGGCTTGATGAACGGAATCGGAATCGACAACGCCCACATGGCATTCGATTCCGACTGCTTCTCCCAGGCCATCGCCAGCACGCGACGGTACTTGCCGGACTGCACCAGACTGGCCGCCACCACCCCGGTGGATCCGCCGACCGAACCCGCGGTGTGCACCCGGATCAGCGGCTTGCCGGTGGCGCCCATGGCGTCGGCCATGAACAGCTCCGGCATCATCACGCCCTCGAAGAAGTCGGGTGCCTTGCCGACCACGACGGCGTCGATGTCGTCGAAGGTGGAGCCCGAGTCCTCGAGTGCTCTGTCGATGGCCTCGCGGACCAGGCCGTTCATCGAAACGTCTTTGCGCTTCGCGACATACTTGGTTTGCCCGGTACCGAGTACCGCGGCGAGATGCGCTCCTGCGCCGGCCATCAGTTCTGTCCTTCCATGACCGCGACCAGATTCTGTTGCAGCGCCGGCCCGCTGGTGGCGTGCGCCAGTACCCGTTGTGCCGATCCGTTCCAGATATGTTGTGCGGCAAAGCCGATGCGCTCAAGGCCGGCGACGAACATGGGGTTGGCTGCCAACGCGCCGCCGGACGGATTCACTTTCGTCGACCCGTTGAGACCGATGGCCTCGGCGAGGATCAGGTGCTGGTGGGTGAATGGCGCGTGAATCTCGGCCACCTCCACCCCGGTTTTCCCGCCGGTAGCCGCTTTGGCCGACGCCGCGGTGGAAGTCGACACGGTGAGGTCGCGCAAACCCAGCGCCGGTGTCTCGATGCGGTGCTCGATTCCTGTTATCCAGGCCGGGTTTTCACGTAGCTCGCGGGCGCGGTCGTCGGCGGCCAGCACTATTGCGGCGGCGCCGTCGGTGATCGGCGCGATGTCGTGGCGCCGCAGCGGGTCGTTGAAAAACGGCCGGGCGAGCAGTTCGTCGATGCTCTTGGCCGGTTTCTCGGAATCGTTGCGGTCGGCCTGTGCGAACGAGTCGAGGGCGACCTGGGCCATCTGCTCTGGCGTCCACTTGCCGGAGTCCAGTCCGATGCGGGCTTGCAGCCCCGCCATCGACACCGAGTCCGGCCACAGCGGCGCGACGGTGTACGGATCCGTCTGCCGGGACATGATCTGTCGCAGAATGCCCGCGGACGACTTGCCGAAGCCGTACACCAACGCGGTGTCGACCTCGCCGGTCAAGACCTTGATGTAGGCCTCGTAGAGCGCCCAGGCGGCGTCCATCTCCACGTGCGACTCGTTGATCGGCGGGACCGCTCCGATCGAGTCGATCGCCGAGATGAAGGAAAATGCTCTTCCGGCAAGGTAATCCGATGATCCAGAGCACCAGAAGCCGATGTCGGCCTTGGTGATGCCCAGGTCCTGGTAGAGCTGGGCGAAGCACGGCATCAACATCTCGACGCCGTTGGTGGTGCCGTCTGTGCGGCGGACATGCGGGGCGTGGGCAAAGCCGACCACCGCAACGTTGCGAGCGCTCATTGCAGGTTAAGCCCTTTACAGGTGGTGCTTGTAGGTGTCGTATTCGGCGTCCGGTTCGCCGGTGGGCCGGAAGTATTCGATGTTGTCGATCCCGAATCCCCACTCCTCGCGAGGTTTCCACACCGCCTCGACGCGCATGCCCATCCGGACTTCGTGCGCGTCGATGTCGGCGACCAGGTGCAGGAACGGGATGTCGGAGCCGTCGAGCAGCACGTAGGCCGCCACGTAGGGCGGTTTGATGCGCTGGCCCTGGAACGGGATGTTGATGATCGCGAACGTCGTCACCGTGCCTTTGTCCGGCAGTTCGACGAAGTCGGTGGTGGCCAGGCCGGTGGCCGGGTCGGCGCCGTGCGGCGGGAAGTAGACCTTCCCGTTCTCCCCGGTCTTGGCGCCCAGCAGTTTGCCCTCGGCGATGGCCCGGAGGTACGCGCTCTCCTCGTGCGACGCGGTGTGCTGGATCGTCAGCGAGACCGGCGTGACGATCATGGTGACCGGGTCCTGGTCGCTGGCCGGCTTTTCGACCGGTTCTGCCTCGTCGCCGAGCGCGAAATAGGCGATATCGGTGATGGCTCCCACGGTGTCGTCGGCCCAGTGCACGTGCACCCGGGCGCCCGTGCTGATCGCGTCGGGACTACCCGCGTCGACTGCGTGCAGCAGCGGGGTATCGGCGCCGTCCAGCTTGATCAACGCCCACGCGAACGGGCGGTCCAGCGGTTCCCCGCCGATCGGCTCGGGCTGCCAGGTCCAGGACGCGACGGTGCCGACACTGGCCACCGGTACCATCTCGCCAAGCGGCTCGTAGGTGACCGGGTCGTATTCGGCCGGCGGCACATGCACCCGACCGTCCGACCCGCGAACTCCCAAAACCTGCCGGTTACGCAGCGCGGTGAAGAACTTGCCTAGCGTGGGACCGACCGAACGGGTGTAGTCGAAGGACAACGTAAGTGGCGCGGAGAGGGGCGGCTCAGGATGATCGATCAAGGTCGGGCCGCTCGAACTGGCTGTCACGCCTTCGAGTAGAACAGGTTCTAAGAATGGTTTCAAGGAGGCATCGATGAAGCTCGGACTGCAGCTGGGGTATTGGGGAGCTCAGCCACCGGAGAACACCGCGGAATTCGTCGCCGCCGCCGAAGAGGCCGGGTTCGACGCCCTGTTCACGGCCGAGGCGTGGGGATCTGACGCCTACACGCCGCTGGCCTGGTGGGGTTCGTCGACGCAGCGGATTCGGTTGGGCACGTCGGTGGTCCAACTGTCCGCGCGCACCCCGACGGCCTGCGCGATGGCGGCGCTGACGCTGGATCATCTCAGCGGCGGCCGGCACATCCTTGGACTGGGCGTGTCCGGCCCGCAGGTGGTCGAGGGCTGGTACGGCCAGTCGTTTCCCAAGCCGCTGGCCCGCACCCGCGAATACATCGACATCGTGCGCCAAGTGTGGGCCCGGGAGGCCCCGGTGACCAGCGACGGCCCTCACTATCCGCTGCCGCTGACGGGTTCTGGCACGACCGGTCTGGGCAAGCCGCTGAAGTCCATCACCCATGCGCTGCGCGCCGACATCCCGATCATGCTGGGCGCCGAGGGGCCGAAGAACGTCGCGCTGGCCGCCGAGATCTGCGACGGCTGGCTGCCGATCTTCTACTCGCCGCGGATGGCCGGCATGTACAACGAATGGCTCGACGAGGGGTTCGCCCGGCCCGGAGCGCGGCGCAGCCGTGAGGACTTCGAGATCTGTGCGACCGCGCAGATCGTCGTCACCGAGGACCGGGCGGCGGCGTTCGAGGGAATCAAGCCGTTCCTGGCGCTCTACATGGGCGGCATGGGCGCCGAGGACACCAACTTCCACGCCGACGTCTATCGCCGGATGGGCTACTCCGAGGTGGTCGACGAGGTCACGACCCTGTTCCGGTCGCAGCAGAAGGAGAAGGCGGCGAAGGTCATCCCGGACGAACTCGTCGACGACGCCATGATCGTCGGCGACCTGGACTACGTCCGTAAGCAGATCGTGGCGTGGGAAGCCTCCGGCGTCACCATGATGGTGGTGGCCGCCCGCAGCGTTGAGCAGGTCCGCGACTTGGCGGGGCTTGTCTAGCGATCCTTGCCAGGGGATTAGAACGCGTTCTAGATTGGCCGGATGACAGCTTCGCAGCACACCATCGCGGGCACAGTGATCACGATGCCGGTGCAGATCCGCAAGGCGCGCCAGCATATGGCGATGTTCTCGGTCGACGCCGACGCCGCCCAGAACCTGATCGACTACAGCGGATTGCAGGTCTGCCGCTACCTGCCCGGGCGTGCGATCGTGGTCCTGATGCTGATGCAGTACATCGACGGCGACCTGGGCGAGTACTACGAATTCGGCACCAGCATGATGGTCAATCCCCCGGGCACAGCGCCTGGATCAAAGGCGAGCCCCCGCGCCCTGCAGGACGCCGGTGCCTTCATCCACCACCTGCCCGTCGACCAGGAGTTCACGTTGGAGGCGGGAACCAAGATCTGGGGATACCCGAAAGTCATGGCGGACTTCACCGTTCGGGAGGGCAGTCAGTTCGGGTTCGACTGCAGCGTCGATGGGCAACTGGTCATCGGCATGGAGTTTCGCCGCGGTCTGCCGATTCGGCTGACCCCGGCCACGCAAGCGCAGCGCAGCTACTCGCATCGCGACGGTGTCACCCGCGCGACCCCGTTCGAACACACCCTGAGCGGAGTGCGGAATCGAATTGGCGGAGTACGCATCTGGCTGGGCGATCACCCCTACGCCAAGGAATTGGCGTCGCTGGGCCTGCCGAAGCGCGCGATGTTGTCCAGCTCTGCTGACCAGGTGCAAATGACATTCGGCGATGCCCAGGAGATCTCGTGACCTCACTACAGACCAGACCCGACGTCGATCTGACCGACGGCGCCTTCTACGCAGGTGACTACCGGCCCGTCTACCGCTGGATGCGGGAGAACGAACCGGTTTTCCGGGACCGCAACGGGCTGGCCGCCGCGTCGACGTATCAGGCCGTGATCGACGCCGAGCGCAACCCCGAGCTGTTCTCCAACGCCGGCGGCATCCGACCCGACCAGCCCGGTGTCGAGATGATGATCGAGATGGACGATCCGCAACATCTGTTGCGCCGCAAGCTCGTCAACTATGGGTTCACCCGCAAGCGAGTGAAGAATCTGGAAGCCTCGATCACCTCGCTCTGCGACACGCTGATCGACGCGGTATGTCAGCGCGGCGAGTGCGACTTCGTGTGGGACCTCGCCGCGCCGCTGCCGATGGCGGTCATCGGGGACATGCTCGGCGTGCGCCCGCAAGAACGCGAGATGTTCCTTAGATGGTCCGACGATCTGGTCAGTTCGTTGAGCAGCACCGCGGCCGAGGCGGACATGCAGGTCACCATGGACGCGTTCGCCGCCTACAGCGAATACATGATGGGGATGATCGCGGCTCGCAAGCAGGAGCCGACCGACGACCTGGTGAGTGTTCTGGTGCACGCGGAGGTCGAGGGATCGCGTCTGGAGGACCACCAGATCGTCACCGAGGTGCTGCTGCTGCTGATCGGCGGCGACGAGACCACCCGCCACACGCTGTCCGGCGGGACGAGGCAGCTGTTGTTGCACCCCGATCAACACCGGCGGCTGACAGGTGATTTGAGCTTGCTGCCCAACGCGATCGAAGAGATGCTGCGCTGGACGGCGCCGGTTAAGAACATGGCACGCACGATCACCGCCGACGCCGAGTTCCACGGCACCCAGTTGCACCAGGGCGAAAAGATGATCCTGCTGTTCGAGTCGGCGAACTTCGACGAGAAGGTGTTCGAGAACCCGGAAGGCTTCGACATCGGGCGCTACCCGAACAACCACCTGGCGTTCGGCTTCGGGACGCACTTCTGCCTGGGCAACCAGCTCGCGCGTTTGGAGCTGTCGATCATGCAGACGCGCCTGCTGCAGCGCCTTCCGGATTTGCGACTGGCGGCTTCGGACGGTGAGCTGCCGCTGCGGCCGGCGAACTTCGTGTCCGGCCTGGAGAAGATGCCGGTGGCGTTCACCCCGAGCGCGCCGCTGGGCTAACGCGTTTGCACCGAGCGTGAACCGGTCAATGCAACTGCTTCGCGGCCGAGTCGAGAAATGCCGATAACGCCGTCACGTCGGTACTTTGGTGGGGTTACGTCTGTGGGACGCGCGTCCGCTGCGCGGCACGCCGGGCCTTTAGCGCTGCGATGCCCGGTCGATGTTGGAGAACAGAGGCCGCAAGCGCTGCACGCCGTCGTCGACGAGGGACGTGATGTAGCTGGCGATGCCGACCGCTAGCACAGCGCGCAGTGCGGCACGGAACACCCCGACGGCCGCGTACGCCGCCGTTCGCACCTCGAAGTCCTCCGACGAGCGGCCGGCGCGTTTTGCGATCTCAACCGCGAGGTCGTGCTCCACCGACAGGAGCACCTGCATCGCCGCGGTCGCAGCTTCCCTCTCTTCAAAGACGCGCGAGACGCTCTCGACACCGGCCTCGATATCGATCCGGACGGCCTCGGCGAACGCGTGCATGGCCTCGCCCACGACATCGACCAGCTCAGATGCTTGCGAGAGGGCCAGCGCGTGGTTGAGCTCGTCGCGCCGCGCCTGCCAATTCGTGGCGAGAACGTCGGCCTTGGAGGGGAAGTAGCGGAAGAAGGTGCGTTCGGTTACCCCCGCCTCCTCAGCGATCGCTGCAGCGGTGGTTGCGGCGTAGCCGTGCGCCTGGAACCGACGGTTGGCTGCCTCGAGCAGTCGCTGGCGGGTGCGGTCACGCTTGCGCCCAGCTCCGGCCGCAGGTGCCGCGAGGGCCATCGCTTACCTCTTTCAGACGCCGACAGGAATGTCACTAAGTGACGGTAGTCGATTACTGTCGCGGCACCGCCTCTCGACTTCCGTAGTTCTGTCAGTTACTGTCATTATTGCCATCAGGCTGAGCCCGCTGGCTCGGTCGAAGCGAGCGGCGACCCCCGGCGTCGCCAGAGGAGGAGCGACATGCCCGAGGGAAAACTCACCAGCAGCCAGGAGCCTGCGAAGACCTACCGCGTGGTCCAGTGGTCGGCGGGCCGGATGGGAAAAAAGTCCATTCGGGGCGTCGTCGAGCATCCCGACCTGGACCTGGTGGGTCTCTACGTCTACTCCGAAGACAAAGAGGGTGTGGACGCGGGAGCGTTGGCGGGGATCGAGCCACTCGGAATCGCCGCCACCCGTGACATCGAGTACGTTGTGGCGCTGGCACCCGACTGCGTGCTCTACATGCAGGAGGGCTTCGACCTTGACGACCTGACGCGACTCCTCGCGGCCGGGATCAACGTCATCACCACCCGCAACGAGTTCTTCTATGGCCCCGCGATGGACCCGGCCATCCGGGCGCGGATCGAGGAGGCCTGCCATAAGGGCGGCGCATCGATCCACGCGACCGGCAGCAGCCCGGGCTTCAGCACGACGACGATGCCGTTGACCCTCGTCACCCCCATGCGAAGGCTCGACGAGCTCACCATCGACGAGTACGCCAACATCCCGGCCTCGGTGGGACCGGCGATGATCAAGAGGATGGGCATGGGTGCT
Organism: Mycobacterium sp.; assembly: GCF_035499775.1. Taxonomy (GTDB): domain Bacteria; phylum Actinomycetota; class Actinomycetes; order Mycobacteriales; family Mycobacteriaceae; genus Mycobacterium. The sequence goes on from NZ_DATJYB010000577.1 coordinate 20,081, forward strand.
CCGGTCGAGGGCACCACGATCGACCCGGCAATCCTTGCGCCGGCCGTCATCGGCTACCAGCAGTCGATCGCCGCGCTGGCTGATGCGATCGGGCTCCCGCTCGACGGGTTCGAGGTCCGCGGCGACATCGCCCGTGCCACCAAGCCATACACGCTCTCCGACGGTTGGGTCATCGAGGAAGGGACGATGGCCGCCCAGCGCCTCACCGTGGCGGGCATGCGCAATGGCAAGGCGTTCATATCCTTTCGAGCGCATTGGTTCTGCACTCCGCACCTTGACCCGAACTGGGGCATCGACGGCGAGGGATGGCTGTTCACCACCAAGGGGGACGCGCCGATGCAGGTCCGCGTTACCTACGGGCGGACCGACGAAGGCTACTCCCAGCACCTCGCCGGCTACACGGCTCATCCCGCGGTGAACGCGATCCCCTACGTCGTGGAGGCCACGCCAGGGATCGTCACGATCTTCGACCTGCCGCCCATCGTTGCCCGCCTCGGGGTCCGCTAATCGACGCGTTTAACTGATTGACAGTTACTGACATTTTTGCGACGCTGAGGACGGACGGGCCTGGATAGCCGAATCACCAAAGGAGCGACATGACGACGATCAGCGAAATTGAGACCACTGAAGACCGCATCACCGGGCTCAAGGTCCACGACGTGGATGCCCACGTGCTCGAGCCACCAGACCTGTGGACCTCCCGGATGTCGGCGAAGTGGGGCGACGACGTCCCCCACATCAAGCGGGTCGACGGGCAGGACACGTGGTTCGCCGGCGACGTCCGGATCGGCGCGGCCATCGGCGGTCAGGCGCAAGCGGGGTGGCATGCGCCCTACCCCGACGCGCCCTACCGCTACGAGGAGGCGCTGCCAGCCGCGTGGCAGGCAGACGCACGCCTGGCGTGGATGGACCAGAACGGCATCTACTCCCAGGTGCTCTACCCGAACACCATCGCCTTCCACACCGCCCGGCTGCTGACGATGGATCCGCAGATTCGTCTGGAGATCTTCCAGGCGTACAACGACTTCTTGAGCGATTTTTGCTCGGCGGACCCCAATCGCCTCATCGCGCTGGCGAACCTCCCGTGGTGGGACCTCGACCAGAGCGTGGCCGAGCTCGAGCGTTGCCACGAACTCGGACACAAGGGTCTCAACTTCGGCTGGCAGTTCGAAAGGACCGGCCTGCCGCCGCTGCGATCCGGATACTGGGATCCCGTCCTCAAGCGCTGTGAAGAGATGGGCTGGCCCGTGAACTTTCACACGGCCTTCAACGAGTCCTTCGTCGAGGACCAGGGCCTTGCTGCCAAGGCGCAGGGGATGAGCACGATCGACCTCACGAAGGGCTCTGCGGAGGCTTTCCTCGCCAACGCCCGCTGCATCTCGGAGCTGATCCTTGGCCGCATCTGCGAGCGCTACCCGACCCTGAAGTTCGTCTCCGTGGAGAGCGGGGTCGGATATATCCCGTTCCTGCTCGACTCGCTTGACTGGCAATGGACGAGCCTGTCGACCCACCTGGACCACCCGGACATGCTGCTGCCGTCGGAGTACTTCAAGCGTCAGATTTACGCCACGTTCTGGTTCGACCCACACGTCGGCCTCGCGGCGGAGTTGTACCCCGACAATCTCATGTTCGAGACGGACTTCCCGCACTCGACGAGCCTGTATCCGACGCCCAACACCATGGCCAAGGGGCCGCGGGAAACCATCAACGACAATCTCGCTGCGCTGCCGCACGAGTTGGTGAGCAAACTGCTCCAGGACAACGCCGCCGCGGTCTATTCCATTACGTAAGAGGCGGTCTCACATGCAGTTCCTCATCACAGGGGTTGACCACGAGGGCCGCTCGTGCGTCGTCGAGAACCGACCGCCGGCGGTCGTGCCTTTCGAATCGGGCGGGATCCGGATCGAATTCGCCACGGCGACCGAAACCTGCCCGCCGCCTCCGCGGCCCCGCGGGCGTGGAAATCTGCTCCCGATGTTGGGAGACCCTGGCACCGCGCGGTGGAACTTCATCACGTTTCCGGCGCACGCGAAGACCGCGGTCCACCACACCGACAGCGTCGACTTCAACGTCGTCCTCGAGGGAAGCGTGGACGTGGTCTTGGACGATGGCCCGCACCGGCTCAACACGGGAGACGCAATCGTGCTCAATGGGGTCGACCACGGCTGGCAGACCGGGGAGTCCGGCTGTCGAATGAGCACGGTCCTCATCACCACGCCGCCGCTCGAGGCGTGACGCGCACCGCCATCGCGGTGCCGGCATAACTACTGGCCGGCCAACGACGGTGTCGAGAGGACCAGCGGCTGCGAAGGCACTCGAGGAAGAGGTGAAAATGGGGTTCGATCCGCGCCACGGCGTCGAGACCAACGACCAAGGGCGGCTGATCCGCGCGCCCGAACCCGACGGTGTCGGGGAGCCGGGGTGACCGAGTCGCACGTGTCCGCCGACATTGACGTGGTCGACTTCTTCACCGACAACCGGCTTCTGCACGACCCGTATGAATACCTGGCGGCGATGCGGAGGCGGTGCCCGGTGCGCAGGGAGCCTTTCCATGACGTCGTCATGGTTACCGGCTACGAGGAGGCTGTCGCGGTCTACAACGACAATGTGCGCTTTTCGTCGTGCACGTCTGTCACCGGACCATTCCCAGGCTTTCCCGTTCCTCTTGAGGGCGACGATGTGTCCGAACTGATCGATAAGCATCGTCGCGAGTTGCCCTTCAACGATCAGCTACCAAGTCTGGATCCACCGGTCCACACCGATCACAGGGCGTTGCTATCACGAATGATCACGCCGAAACGCCTCAGGGAGAACGAGGAATTCATGCGGCGCCTCGCTGACCGTCAATACGACGAGGCGCTCGCCGGCGGCGGTTGTGAGTTCGTCGCCGCCTTCGCCAACCCCTTTGCGATGCTCGTCATCGCCGATCTGCTCGGAGTTCCAGAGTCCGACCACGACGATTTCAAAGGTGAGCTGCTCAACAAGACCGGCATGATCGGCAGCGGCGGCGACGCGATGCACCACTCGCCACTGGCGTATCTCTACGGCCGGTTCACCGACTACATCACCGAACGCCGCGAGAACCCACGCGACGACGTGCTGACCGGCCTTGCGGCGGCTGTGTTCTCAGACGGCAGCACCCCGCCCGTGGCCGACGTCGTGTGCGT
>NZ_DATJYB010000578.1:0-4280 GCF_035499775.1 Mycobacterium sp.
AGGTTGTACGCCGATTAGGCGTACAGTCTCAGTATGGCCAACAAGACGGAGCGTTTCGCGGTCCGCCTGACTGCTGAGCAAGATGCGCTGATCCGCCGCGCCGCCGAAGTCGAGGGCACCGATTTGACGAATTTCGCCGTCACGGCCACGGTGGCCCATGCGCGCGAGGTTCTTGCCGATCGGCGGCTGTTCGTGCTCGACGACACTTCATGGGACCAATTCCTGGCGGTGCTGGACCGGCCCGTGTCCTCCAAGCCCCGACTTGCCGCGCTGTTCGCCGAGCCGACGGTGTTCGACACACCGTAGGTGAGCCGCTACAGCGCACCACGCCCGATCCGCGACACCGACGACGTCGTCACCTTCGACAGCGGTGAACCTGACCTGGACTCCTATCTGCGCAAACGCGCACTGGCCAACCATGCGCAGGGCGCCTCACGCTGCTTGGTGACCTGTCGCGACGAGCGCGTGGTCGGCTTCTATGCACTGGCCGCCGCCGCGGTCGAACGCCGCAGGGCACCCGGCCGGATTCGTCCCAATATGCCCGAGCCGGTGCCAGTCATCCTGCTGTCGAGGCTCGCGGTCGACCGCGCAGAACAGGGCGCCGGGCTCGGCGCCCACTTGCTGCGTGACGCCCTCACGCGCAGCCTCGCGGCAGCCGATCTCATCGGGGTACGTGCGATTTTGGTGCACGCGCTGCATGACCGGGCGCAGGAGTTCTACGCCCACTTCGGTTTCGAGCCCTCGCCGACCGATCCGTTGCATCTTCTGCTGCCCATCAAGGACGTTCGCGCGGCCCTGGGCCAGTGACTCTCAGTGAGATTGCCCGGCACTGGCCGTTAGCTCACGTCACCGCGTCGGTCGGTGAAGCCGTGTCTTTCTGCTCAGCTACGGCCATTTCGCAGACCATCTCGCTACGCACCAGCACGGCTGCCGAAGGTACGACCTTGCCGGTCAAGTAGGTCGACATGCGGGAGGCGGAGGTTCCCAGTCGTTGCGCGAATTGGGCTGCGGTCAGCCCAGACCGGCCGACGAGCTCTCCGAGCCGCCGCCTCACCTCGGCTCGCGCCGCACTCTCGCAGTCCCGGCGTACCTGGGCCAGCGTGCGCCGCAGCGTGGCGACAACGCCGGTGTCGTTGGCAACAGTGAGGGCCTGTTCGAGGTCCGCAGCGACAGACCCATACGGATCTGCGCGGACCGCGGCGGCGATACGCCGCCAGTGTGGAAGCGACCCGCGATCGATGGCAGCCAAAACCCCCTCGACGCCCCATTGTTCGACGGGGTCATCGGGGGTGGCCGCGATGTTTCGGAAACGCAGAGGGGACATGTCGGCGGCCTACTCGGACAGCATCGCGTCGGCGATGCGGTGGCACTGATCGACTAAGCCGTCCCAGGAATGCCACTTTGGGTCCAGGTTCTTGTACTGGCGCAGGTTTCTCGTCGTTCGTGAGTCCTTCGGGCGTGGATGCCCAAGCTGGCGCAGCACCTGTGCCGCGACCACGTTTTCGCCCGGACGGCCCTCGTCGTAGTAGGCGTCGATGTCTGCGAGGGTATCTGCGGCCCACCGGGTGCCGAAGCGGTCCGCGAGTGCTGCCACATCGATGTAGTCGCGGGTTTGGTTGCGCTTGATGAGCAGGTAGGCCCTGATGCGCAACGTTTCTTCTGGAGTTGGCGCAACCACGGTTTCCCCACCGGGTAAGGCAACGACCTGAGTTTCCAGGGGCCGTCTGCGAATCAGTTGACGAATTCCGACTTCAATATCGCCGAGACTGCCGAGCAGGATCTTGCCGGGAACTGCGCGGTTGAGGACCCACTGGGGGTCGGCCTCTAGCGCACCGAGGACCGTGTCGAATCGATCGGTGAGATCTGCCAGAGCGTGGTCATGGTCGGTGGAGGTGCGGTGCCGGGCGGCGGATCCGCCGACGAGCATAGCGTCGGGCACGATCTGCTGAAGGCGCGCAGCGGAGCGCAACACCTCATCAAAACTGGGCTCACCCACGAGGGGACTCCCTGACTTATCAGATCTGATAATACCCTTCGTTGCGGCCTCGGCGACCCGCTGCGCTCGGCAAAAAGCGCCGCGCTTGCGATCGCCCTAAACTCACCCGGGTGGTTACCACCCGCGCACGTCTGGCCCTGGCCGCCGGGGCCAGTGCGCGCTGGGCGTCACGGGTCACCGGACGCGGGGCCGGGGCGATGATCGGCGGCCTGGTGGCGATGACGCTGGACCGCTCGGTATTGCGCCAGCTCGGTGTGGGTCGGCGCACGGTCATCGTGACCGGCACCAATGGCAAGTCGACGACCACCCGAATGACCGCGGCAGCGCTGGGAACGCTGGGCCCGGTCGCCACCAACGCCGAGGGCGCCAACATGGACGCCGGTCTGGTGGCCGCGCTGGCCGCCAACCGTCGGGCCGGGCAGGCGGCGCTGGAAGTCGACGAGATGCACGTCCCGCACGTCTCCGACGCGGTGGAGCCGACGGCGATCGTGCTGCTCAACCTGTCCCGCGACCAGCTGGACCGGGTCGGCGAAATCAACGTCATCGAACGCGCGCTGCGGGCCGGCCTGGCCGAGCACCCGAAAGCGGTCGTCGTCGCCAACTGCGATGACGTGCTGATGACCTCAGCCGCCTACGACAGCCCGAACGTGGTGTGGGTGGCCGCGGGCGGCGCCTGGGCGAACGACTCGGTCAGCTGCCCACGCAGCGGCGAGGTCATCGTGCGCGAGCAGGGGCACTGGTACTCCACCGGCGCGGACTTCAAACGGCCCAGCCCGCACTGGTGGTTCGACGACGACAGCCTCTACGGGCCCGACGGGCTGGCCCTGCCGATGCGCCTGGCCCTGCCCGGTTCGGTGAACCGCGGTAACGCCGCCCAGGCCGTCGCCGCCGCCGTCGCGCTGGGAGCGGACCCGGCTAAGGCCGTCGCAGCGGTATCCGCCGTCGACGAAGTGGCCGGTCGCTATCGGACCGTGCACATCGGTCCGCACGAAGCGCGGATCCTGCTGGCCAAGAACCCGGCCGGCTGGCAGGAAGCGCTGTCGATGGTGGACAAGCATGCGGACGGGGTGGTCATCGCGGTCAACGGGCAGATCCCCGACGGCGAGGACCTGTCGTGGCTGTGGGATGTGCGCTTCGAGCATTTCGAGGACACCACTGTGGTCGCCGCGGGCGAGCGCGGCACCGACCTGGCGGTGCGCCTGGGATACGCGGGTGTGCAGCACACGCTGGTGCACGACACCGTGGCCGCCATCGCGTCCTGCCCGCCCGGGCGGGTGGAGGTGGTCGCCAACTACACCGCGTTCCTTCAGCTGCACCGGAGGTTCACGCGTCATGGCTGAATCCACAGTGCGCATTGGGCTGGTGCTGCCCGACGTGATGGGCACCTACGGCGACGGCGGCAACGCCGTGGTGCTGCGCCAACGGCTGCTGCTGCGGGACATCGCCGCCGAGATCGTCGAGATCACGCTGGCCGATCCGGTGCCGGAGTCGTTGGACCTGTACACGCTGGGCGGTGCGGAGGACTACGCGCAGCGGCTGGCCACCCGGCACCTACTGCAGTACCCGGGCCTGCAACGCGCGGCGGCCCGCGGCGCGCCGGTCCTGGCGATCTGCGCGGCTATCCAAGTGCTCGGGCACTGGTATGAGACGTCTGCGGGAGAACGCGTCGACGGCGTGGGCCTGCTGGATCTGACCACCTCGCCGCAGGATGCGCGCACGATCGGCGAGTTGGTCACCCAGCCGTCGCTGCCCGGTTTGGCCCAACCGCTCACGGGCTTCGAGAATCACCGGGGCGGTACCGTCCTGGGCCCCGCGGCCGCCCCGTTGGGAGCGGTGGTCAAGGGCGCGGGCAACCGGGCCGGTGACGGCGTCGACGGCGCCGTTCAGGGCAACGTGGTCGCGACCTACATGCACGGGCCCTGCCTGGCACGCAACCCGGAGCTCGCCGACCTGCTGCTGTCCAAGGTCGTCGGTGAGTTGGCGCCGCTGGAGCTGCCCGAGGTGGACCTGCTGCGCCGCGAGCGGCTGTCGGCCCGCTGACGCTGCGTGCCGAAGGCGTCTGGTCGCGAGGGTGCAGAGATGTACGCCCCGAGCGGCGTGTCGCTGTACATCTATGCACGCTCGCGGGCGTTTGGCTGCGCGACAGCATTCCAATTGGCGATCCTTATAGAGCGAGAAAAGGGACGCCCATGACCAACCCCTCAACGACATGGGTCGCCAAGGCCGCGCTCATCGCCGGGCTTGCGTTGACCGCTGCCGCCACCGCCCACGCCGCGCCCAACTC
>NZ_DATJYB010000579.1:0-2105 GCF_035499775.1 Mycobacterium sp.
GGCGGAACGGCTTGATAACCACAAGTTTGGCTTGGGCGGATCCTCGGAGTCGCGTTCTTGTTTCCGCTCGCGTCGATCGCTGGTGGCGACCATGGCATTGACGATCAGTCCAAGGTTGATTTCCACGCCGAGGGCTGTCAGCAACGCCGGCAGGCCGAGAAAGACGCCGACAAAGATCGCTATCGACCAGACGATCACGACGGCCTTCGCCAGGGATTTAGACACGTCGGTGACCTCAACCAGGCCCGAGGGTGCAGCAGCGATTCAGGTTGTGCGTGACCTCTTACGTGACCTCGTGGCGTCCTTTGCGGCCGCGGCGGCTGCCGGGCCGCGGCCGCTCCCCGCCGCAACCTGTTTGCGCGCGCGTGGCCGGGAGACCTCGACCCCAACGAGCCGACGCGCGGCTGCTTCCTTCGATGCGGTGGCGAGTTGGCTCACACGCTGAGGGGACACGCCGAGGAGCGTCGCAATGTCCCGCACCGGAATGCCGGACCCGGTGAGGCGCTTCGCGAAGCTTCCGGCTGCCGCCTGGGCGGCCTGTTCAGCCGTGGCGGCTTGGTGACGCAAAATCGACACCTCGCTGGCTCCCTTGCGCACGTCCACGCCATCGATATAGATCCCGGCAACGTGAACGGCAATATCGTTGATGGGCGTACCGGTGGACACCGCGATCCACTCGCGGCCCATCAGTTCTGCCTCGGAGAGTCGCCGCGCCTGGGTGAGGCCGTCGAACTCAGGAATGTGGACCATCCACCAGCGGCCATCCCGGGTGATCTCAATCTTGTACTCAGCCATCACTTCTCCCGTTCTCGCTTTGGCCTTTCTTCGGTATCGTCGCCGCGATGGCGTTGTCAACTTGGCGCACGACGCCGGGGCTTATCATGCGGTGCCCATCCGGGACGGACACCCACGGGCCACTCGGGTGAGCCCACTTTGAATGACTACCCTCGGTGCTTATCCGCATGAAGCCAGCTCGCTTCAGCCGTTTGACTACTTCCCGCGTCGGTTCTTCCTTCACCACACATAATAGTCTAGTTAACTAGACTATTTCTAGTAAAGTGCGCTAGACAAAAAATGCGCCTGGTACGCGGGTCTTAGCGTCGGCCCCCGGGTGGTTCGTCACGGCGTCCGCGTCTGGTATTGGGCCGCATAGGCCGATTAGTTGCGCGACAGCTCATCGTGCACCGCACCGGCATCGTTGGTGTCGAAGACCGGGTTATTCATCTGCAGGCCAACACTGCTGAATCGGCCGCCGCCGCTTTGCCCTTGCGCGCCGATCCCGCCGCCCATGTTGCCGCCCGGTCCCGCAGCCGCCTCGTCGGACGTCAACGGCGGCTTGGCCTGGACTGCGGGAGGCCGAGCAGCGGCACTTCCGATGTGGGTCTCAGCCACCCCCGCCTCCCATCCAATCGCAGTCGCCGGACAACTGGATATGGCCAGGAACTCTTTGTATAACGAACTTCACCTTGGACTCACCAGGTTCTGTGGCGAACATGCTCACGGTGTCGTGGCGATCCTCTCCACGCCACTGCCACGTTGAACACGGGACCAAGATGTTCGGGTCCGGGCTTCTCGCGGTGCCGACCCAAGTGCCAGGGTCGATCGCCGGGTCCTGGGCGTTGGACAGATTGACCGAAAACATCCCCGGTCGACCCGCATGAGTCTCCACCCATTGCGCGCCGCCGCCGTTCGGATCGGCAACGGCGACTGGCGCCGTGCCCCAGCCGGCGATCGCCGCTGCGAGCAGCATCGCTTTCATGATCGAGGGACACTACAGGCGCGGCAGGTCTTCCAGTAGTCCACCGGTAATGGGGCCCATGCAACATGCCATGCGAACCGCGCGACGATGACCAACGGGGCCGCCCGCCGCCAGTGCACCAACAAGGCGTACAAGGACAACAAACGGCCTACGCCGCGGTGGCGCTAAACCGACGCACCCCCGGGCACCGGCGGCACAGTCACACCAGGTGTCGCCTGCAGCCCCAGCGCCCGGATCTCTTCGGCGTTCTGCTCGTCGGCACCCACCAAGTCAGTGATCCCGGCCTGCGTGGTCGCCTGTATCGCCGGGCCGGGCCGGGCTGCCTGCGAGGCCATGGCTGCGGACT
>NZ_DATJYB010000580.1:0-49603 GCF_035499775.1 Mycobacterium sp.
GGTGGCCACGGCTTCCTCGCGGCTGTAGACGTCGGCCCGGCCGTCCAGCACCTCGCTCCAGGCGGCCTGCACATCCCCGGCGGCGCCCGGCTCGGTGTGCAGGTAGCGCACCCGCGCTTCGCCGGCCACCACCCGTACTCCCGCACTCAGCCGCGGGTCGGCGTCGAGGTCGACGCGAGCCTGTGGCGGCACATTCAGGCCGCCGTGGTCCGCGGTCACCAGCAGTGCAGCGTTCCGGGGCAGCGTCTCGACGAGCCGGGTCAGCAATTCGTCGACGTAGACCGCGGCTTCGTACCAGCGGGGCGAACCGATGCCGAACACGTGCGCCGCGGTGTCCAGGGCGTTGGTGTAGCCGTAGACCAGCCCGGGAGCCGCGCGCAGCTCATCGGCCACCACCTGGGCGTAGTCATGGTCGGTGTGCGTCGGGCGGAATTGCGCGCCGCCATAGGCCGCGTCGGTTAGCCCGCTGCCGATGAACCACTCCGGCAGCACGGCGCGCGCGCTGACCCCGGCCCGCTCCAGCCGCTCGAACCATGTCGGCAGTGGCTGCCACTCCCGGTGGGGCGGGTCGTCGCGCCACGTGATGTGGGTGAGCACCCGATCGGTACCGGGGATGTTGAGCGTGAAGCCCAGGATGCCGTGCTGCCCGGGCGGCACGCCGGTTCCCAGGGACACCAGGCTCGACGGCGTCGTCGACGGAAAGGTGCAGGTGAGTTCTTCCAGTCGGCCGGCGCTGCCGGCCAGCACGGAGGCGAGTAGCGGCGCGTCAACGGCCAATTCCGGCAGCAGATGCCAGCCCAGCCCGTCGACGAGGACGACCGCGACGCGATCGACAGGACCTACCCGTTCGGCCAACGACAGCTTGTCGACCGCATCAGGGACACCGAGCAGCGCTGCTGTCGCGGGCAGCACGTCGCAGATCGAACCGGGCACGGGTGTCAGTGTGGCACCCGCACCAGCCGTTGGCTCGTCACCCGCAGTTGGCGATCCGTGCTCTGGGCCAGCACGTGAACCTGCTCGGCGTCTAGTCGCCCGCACAGCCGGCCCCAATGCACCGCAACCTCGTCGCCGACGGCCACGTCGGGCACCGCACTGTATCCGTCGGCCCAGACGTCGAGCCGGCGGGCGGAGGGTTCGGACAACGCCAGCGCTGCACCGTCCCAGGTCAGCTTGCGGCACAGCACCTCGATATCGTCACCGTCGCGGGAAAGCACTGTCCCCCAGGTGATCCGGCAATTATCCAGCACGCTCAACGGCTGTTCGTCCATGCCCCGCCCCAGGAACCGCGTCCACGGATACACCCCGAACACATGGAAGCAGTGGTTGCCGGCCGCCTCGCAGACCAGGTCGGGCGTGAGATGCGACCAGTACCGACCCGCCTGGGGGCCGATGATGGCCAGCAACTCGTCATAGAACGCGTGCGGGTCGAGGCCGGCGCCGATGCCGCCACCGAGCCAATACGACTCAACCAGGCGGTAATCCAGCGGGTCAGCGATGCCGGTCAGGCTGGACAGCACCCGCAGGTAGGGCCAGGCGCCGGAAAAACCGGCCGCCGCGCGGCGTACGTCGTCGACAGAGCCGTCCCGCAAGGTGGCGCCCAACGGGGGACCGCAAAAGCCGAGCGCGTTCGGGGCGTAGGCGTAGCGGGCGAACATCTCGGCGCCGCGGCTGTCGGTCAAGCCTGCCTCACGAGTTTGACCGCGTCGCGGTGCATGCGGCCGAAGTTGTAGTAGGCCGCGCACGCCCCCTCGGGCGACACCATGCACGTCCCGATCGGTGTCTCGGGGGTGCAGGCGGTGCCGAAAACCTTACATTCCCAAGGCTTCAGCACGCCCTTGAGCACCTCGCCGCACTGGCACGCCTTCGGGTCGGCGACCCGCACCCCGGGCATCTCGAACTGCAACTCGGCGTCGAACTCGGCGAAGTCGTCATGCAGGCGCAGCGCGCTCTGTGAGATGAAACCCAGTCCGCGCCACTCGAAGTGCGGGCGCAACGCGAACACCTTACCCATCAGCGCCAGCGCGGCCGGGTTCCCGTGCTCGGGAACCACCCGCTTGTACTGGTTCTCCACCTCGCACCGGCCCTCGCGGATCTGGCGCAGCAACATGGTGACTGCGGCGAGGATGTCCAGCGGCTCGAAACCGGCCACCACCAACGGCTTTCGGTACACCTCGGGCACGAACCGGTACGGCCGGTTGCCGACGACGGTCGACACATGCCCGGGGCCGATGAAGCCCGACAGCCGCAGGTCCGGCGACTCCAGGATGGCCTTGATCGGCGGCACGATCGTGACGTGGTTGCAGAACACGCTGAAGTTGCGCAACCCCATGTCGCGGGCGCGCACCAAGGTGACCGCGGTCGACGGCGCGGTGGTCTCGAAGCCGATGGCGAAAAAGACCACGTGCTTGTCGGGGTTGTCCACCGCGATCTTGAGTGCGTCCAACGGCGAATAGACGAAGCGCACATCGGCTCCGCGTGCCTTGGCGTCCAGCAGGCTGCCGGCCGAGCCGGGCACCCGCATCATGTCGCCGAAGCAGGTGAAGATCACGTCGGGTTGCCCGGCCAGCCACATCGCGTCGTCGATGCGGCCCATCGGGATCACGCAGACCGGGCAACCCGGTCCGTGCACCAGTTCGACGTTCTCCGGTAGCAGGTGTTCGATACCGTGCCGGTAGATGGTGTGCGTGTGTCCGCCGCACACCTCCATGAACTTGAAATGGTCGGGCCCGCTCCCGGCCAGATGCTCAATGGCAGTCAGCAACTTGCGGGCCGCCGCCGGATCACGGAACTCGTCAACGAATTTCATGGTGGCTCCTTCAGGCTATGGCTTTAAACGATGGCGGAAGTGTCGAAGGCTTCCAATTCGGTCGTATAGGCCTCGCCGAGCTTCTTGACGGCGGCCAGGGTCAGCAGCGCTTCGGTCTCGTCGATCTTCGCCATCGCGAAGCCGACGTGGACCAGCACCCAGTCGTCGGGTTCGGGCATGTCGTCCTCCAGCAGCCGCACACTGATGGTGCGTTGTACGCCACTGACGTCGACCTTGGCCAGATAGTTTGCGGGGTCGGTGATCTCGACGATCCGGCCGGGAATGCCAAGGCACATGTCTGGGTCTCCTCTCTGGACTAGCAGATTCGCGGCAGCGGATCTCCGACGAGCATGTCGACGATCCGGGTGCCGCCGAATCCGGTACGCAGCACAACACTTTCCGCAGGTTCGGTGACGATTTCGCCCACTTCGGCCGCATCGGCGCCCAACGGGTGCGACCGCAACGCGGCCAGTCCGGCCTCGGCCTCCTCCGGCGCGACGACGGCGACGAACTTGCCCTCGTTGGCGACGTAGAGGGGATCGATGCCGAGCAGCTCGCACGCCCCGTTGACCATGGGCAGCACCGGAAGTCGGTCCTCGACGAGCAGAACCCCCAGACCGCAGGCCTGAGCCAGCTCGTTGCAGACGGTGCCCACCCCGCCGCGGGTGGCGTCGCGCAGCCAGCGGGTGGACGGCGCGGCGGCCATCAGCAATTCCACCAGCGGGCTGAGGCAAGCGGTGTCGGAGTGAATGTCGGCCTCGATGGCCAGGTCACCGCGGGCGAGCATGACCGCCATGCCGTGATCGCCCATCGATCCCGACAGCAACACTTTGTCGCCGGTGCGCACCGACTGCGCCGACAGCCGCCGTTCGGCGGGAATGACACCGGTTCCGGTAGTGGTGACGAACAGGCCGTCGGCGGCGCCCTTGGGCACCACCTTGGTATCGCCGGTGACGATCTGCACGCCCGCCTTGGCGGCCGCGGCCGCCATGTCCGCCACGATCTCTTTCAGTTCGGCGATCGGGAAACCCTCTTCCAGCACGAACGCCGCCGAGATCCAGGACGGCACGGCACCGGCCATCGCCAGGTCGTTGCAGGTTCCGTGCACGGCGAGTTCGCCGATGGAGCCGCCGGGAAAACGCCTGGGCTGCACCACAAATGAATCGGTGGACATCGCGATCCGCTCGCCACTGGGCAGGGTCAGCACCGCGCCGTCGCCGAGCGATTCCAGCGCCGGATTGCGGAACGCCTCCAAGAACACCGCGTCCACCAGCGCGGCCGAGGCCTTTCCGCCCGCTCCGTGAGCCAGGGTGACGTGATCGTCGAGCAGTCGCGGGCGGCGTCTGCGGAACGACTCGATCCGTTCGATGACCTCGCCCTCGGCGAACCGCGGGCCCGACGAGAGGTAGTCGCCAGCCGCCGTGGTCCTCGTGCGCCGCTCCACTTCGTCCCTTTTGTCGCTGCGCGCCATATCGTCACCGGCGCGGCTCATGCTGCCCCCAGACCTTGTTCGTCTCGCTCGTGTACCGCTAGCCACAGCTGATATCCCAACAGTGCTTGCGATTCCTGAATCCGGTGCACGCTCTGGGAACGAACAATGAAGCAGGCGTCCACATTTGGGTTGTTCGCGAATGCGCCGCCGTCGTATCCGGCGAAGCCGATCGTGTACAGACCGCGCTGCCGTGCTTCGGCCAGCGCGGTCAGCAGATTCGGCGAATTGCCGCTGGTCGACATCGCGATCGCCATGTCGCCGGCCTTGGCGCGGGCGATCAGCTGCCGGGCGAACACCAGCTCGAACCCGACGTCGTTGCCCAGCGCGGTCACGATCGCCTGGTCGGCGGTCAACGACCAAGCGGGTAACGGCGTTCCGATCGGCGGTCGGGCGAACAGCCTGGCCAAAGTGGTGGAATCGGTGCAGCTGCCGCCGTTTCCGAAGGTGAACATCCGTCCTCCCGCCGCGAAGCGGCGCGCCATCTCGGCCGCGGCTTGGTTCAGCAGGTCGGTGTTGGCTTCCAGCGTGCTGCGCCGCAGCGCGAGGCTCTCGGCCGCTTTGGCCTGTGCCGAGGCGGCCAGGTCGGCGAGCAGCGACTTGGGGTCGTCCTCTTGCGCGTCGATAAACGGATACAGGAAGTTGGTGGGCTCGTCCTGAGTCATCAGGCACCCTCCTCGTCCACGCGGCTGATCGCGGTGCCGGCATGCACCAGCACCAGCTCGCCGGCGGCCACCGGATCGACAAGCGCAGTCACCACGTTCTCGACGCCGCGCGCGGTGCGAACCGCCGCCATCCCGTCGGCCGAGGCCGTCACCACCTCACCGAGGCGACCCTCGTCGCTGCAAGTGACGCATACTTCGTCGGTACATTCCGGGTCCTTGAGTAGCCCTGAATGCTCGAAACACACGTGGGTGAGCTCCCACAACAGGTGGTAGAACAGCACGAAGCCGCCCGTCGCGGGCACCCGGGGATCGGGGTCGTCCAGCCACAGCACGTGATCGGCCATCCCCGCCCCGGGTCGTTCACCGCTGCCGATCCAGACGGTGCCGGCGCCCCATGCCGGGCTTCGGCGCATCACCGAGCGCACCTCTGGTTGGTCGGCGCCGGAGACGGCGATAACGATGTCGCCGGGCTGTACCGACACCCGCACCAGGTCCACCAGATCGGGTCCGGTCAGCGCGACCGCCGGCAATGCGCGCTTGCCCATGATCACCGGATGCACGAACTCGACCGCGATGTGCAGGGCATGCGGTTCCCACGCCGGCGCAATCGACCACATGGTGGCGCCGGCCGCGAAGCGCTTCGCCAGCGTGAACGCGGTGGCGGCCAGGTCCTCGGCCAGCTCGGTGCCCAGCCCACGGTCGATCGCGGTCGTGGTTTTCACGAGTCTGCCTCCTGCCGCGCGGTCAGCATGGAGATGACCGCCTGACCCAGCGCCAGCCCGCCGTCGTTGGGCGGCACCAGCTGATGGCTCAGCACTTCAAACCCGGCCAGCTGCAAGCGTTCCCGGCACTCATGCAGCAGCAGCACATTCTGGAAGACGCCGCCGGTGAGGCCCACCAGACGCACCGCACCGGCCACCTGGCAGACGACCTTGGCGACCGCGTCCGCGACGGCTCGGTGGAACGCCGCCGCCAGCAGCGCCGGTTGGGTACCGGCGTAGAGGGCCGACACCATCGTTTGCACCATGGTGGCCGGATCGATCACCCCGTCGGCGTGCACCGTCAGCGGTACCGACGGCCGCAGCGGACCTTCGGAAGCCGATTCGGCGAGGATCTCGAGTTCGATGGCGGCCTGGCCTTCGTAGTTGATCCGGTGCCGCACCCCGAGCAGGGAGGCAACTGCATCGAACAGCCGGCCCATGCTCGAACACGGCACGCACCCCGTCCCGCTCTCCAATTGTGAACGGGTGAGCCGCAATTCGTTTGGCGTCGCCGCGGCGACCGGCGCCAGATCGGGCGTCCAGTCGATGTCGGCCATCCACAGCTGGGACAGTGCCATCCGCCACGGGTTGCGCACCGCGGCATCGCCACCGGGCAGCGGAACAGGCCGCAGCCGGCCGGCCCGCACGAAGCGGTGGCTGTCGCAGCCGAGCCGCAGGATCTCCCCGCCCCAGATCGTCTGATCGCAGCCGAAGCCGGTGCCGTCGAAGGAGACACCGATGATGGGTTCACCGATGCGCCCGTGCTCGGCCAGCAGCGACACCACATGCGCGTGGTGGTGCTGGATCAGGTCCAGCGGCCGGTCGTCCGCGTGGCGTTCGGCCCAGCTGCGGGTGTGATACCCCGGGTGCAGGTCGGCGGCCAATCGCTGTGGACGGCCGCGTATTTCGCTGAGTTGTCCCACCGCACGCTCGAACGCACGCAGTGTCTCCCAGGTACCCATGTCGCCGATGTGTCCGGACAGATAGGCACGCGAGCCGTCGGTGAGACAGAAGGTGTTCTTCAGTTCCCCGCCCACTGCCAGGACCGGCGGGCCCGCAACGCCGAGGTCGACGGGCAGCGGCGCGTAACCGCGGGACCGCCGGATCGGCAGGGTGGCGCGCGCGTTACTCACCACGCGCACCACCGAGTCGTCGCACGGCACATGAATCGGACGGTTGTGGTCCAGTACGGCATCGCACAAGGCCGGGAGCCTTTGTGCGGCATCGTCATCGGTGAAGCAGATTGGTTCGTCGGAGCGGTTGGCGCTGGTGAGAACCAGGGCGTCGGGGACCGGAGCGCCGGTGCCGGGCACGCGTGCCAGCAGCAGGTGATGGATCGGGGTGTAGGGCAGCATCAGCCCGAGCAGCGGGCTACCCGGTGCGACCGCGTCGGCGACGGGAGCGGAGTCGTTACGGGGTAGCCGCCGCAAAAGCACGATCGGACGGGCCGGACTCGACAACACCGCGGCCTCGCTGTCGTCGATGAACGCGTACCGCCGCGCGACGTCGAGGTCACGCACGAGCATCGCGAAAGGCTTGGCGCCACGCGCTTTACGGGCCCGGAGCGCACCGATCGCGGTGTCGTCATCGACAACGCAGGCCAGGTGGTAGCCGCCGATTCCCTTGATCGCCACCACCGCGCCCGCGGCCAGCGCTCGCTGGGTGGCCGCCAGCGCGCCGTCAGACTCCCTGGAGTCCTTGACCTGCCCGCCCGCTGACGAGAACCAGAGCGACGGCCCGCAATCGGGGCAGGCTATCGGTTGGGCGTGGAACCGGCGGTCTGCCGGATCGTGGTATTCGGCGGCGCACCTCTCGCACATGGCGAACGAGGACATGGTGGTGGCCGGACGGTCGTACGGTAGCGCGCGGATGATCGTGAACCGTGGCCCGCAGTTGGTGCACGTGACGAAGGGGTGCCGGTAACGCCGGTCGTTGGGTTCGAACAGCTCGGCCACACACTCGTCGCATACCGCGACGTCGGGTGGGATCGGCGTGCTGGCCCCGGGTGCGGGCTGGCTCGCCACGATCCGGAACTCGCTGCCGCACGAGGCGTCTGGCGCAACATCGACGATTGAGACAGCGCTGATCTGCGCCAGCGGCGGTGCCTGCGCGCGTAGCCGGTGCGCGAATTCGTCGACGCGTGCCGGGTCGCCCTGTACCTCGAGAAAGACCGCGCCGGAATCGTTGCCGACGAATCCGGTCAGGCCGAGCTCGCTGGCGATGCGGTGGACGAACGGACGAAAGCCGACCCCCTGGACAACACCGGTCACAGTGAAGTGCTGCCGAACCTGGGTACAGGCGGGTCCGGACCGCACCATCACGGTGACGTCGGTCATGTCAGCCGCCCCCCGGGAACATCGACGGATCGCTGACGCCCTGGCCCATCAACTGCAGGCCGGCCAGCGCCTGTTCGGCGCCGGCGCGGTCCGTCTTCTCGACGACGAAGCCCATGTGGATGATCACCCAGTCGCCGGGTGCAAACGTCTCCTCCGGCAGCATGCCGACATTGACCTTGCGTTGCTGACCGGTGACATCGACCAGTGCGAGCTGGCCCTCGTAGCCGTCCAGCATCCGGATGACCTGACCGGGTATACCCAGGCACATGGTTCAGCACTCCTCCTGCGGGGGCGCAAGGGTTTCTCCGGTGCGCAGCGCCGCGACGATCTCCTCCACCGCGCGGGCGGCCCGGGGCACCGCCTTGGCGACGGGTTCGGTCAGCCCAATCCCTTCCTCCACGTTTCCCGCCTCGCAGCCGACGACCACGGTGTAGGGCGGTCTGCCTCCCAGCGCCCGCAGACTGGCGAACACCGCTTCCGGATCCATGCTGTGTGCATCCAGAGCCGGTGTGCCGGAGCCGGTCTCGTGTTCGGCCTGGAAGACGTGCAGGGTGCCGGGGTGGCCGCGGCTCGGCACCGCGTCGACGAGAACCAGGCTGTCCCAATCGTCGAGCAGGTCGTAGGCCAGGTGCATGCCGCTGATGCCGTAGTCGACGACACGCACGGACTCATCCGCCCGCGGGATCTCGGCGCGCCGAATCACCTCGGAGCCGAAGCCGTCGTCTCCCAGGAAGATGTTGCCGATTCCGGCGACCAGGATGCGCGCTGCCACTAGGCTGCCCGACCCGGCTACATGCGCCGCAGCTTCAGATACCGTTTAGCGTCGGGCAGGGACACCAGTCCCATCGCCACTCCCACGAAGACCACGAGGGCGACGAGGGCAACGAAAACCCAACCTAAGACTTCCATGTCGAACTCCTTTCAGGGTTTGTCGAAACTTCTTGCGGTACTTCCTGTGGTTCCAAAGGCTCGATTTCGTCAGGGGAGAAGTACAGGTAGCGGCCGTACCAGTCGTGCAGGTCGGCGGCCGGGTCGTCCTCCACCACCACACCGACATGCTTGTCGCCCTCGACGTCCTCATGGACGGAGGTGACCAGCGCGGTCTTGCCGGCGACGAAGATGTCCTGCGCGTCGGCGTTACGCCTCGGACGCAATATGACGCGACTGCCCCGCGAGACTGTTATCCCGTTCACCAGGACGGCGTCGATTTCCGGACGAACAGCATTGTCGGCCAACGGATCCCACCAGTCGATCCCCTCCGGAATCTCAGGCACCAGCCCCGCGGAAGCAGTGTGCGGTTCGCGTAGCACGCCGTGCAGGCGCGCCATCGCTTCGGGTGACATGGCGTCGCACTGGTCGATGATCTGTGCGGCTCGCGGGTCGGTGGCGCGGGCCTGCGCCTTCTCCTCGTCGGTCATCGTCATCACGCGCAGGGTGAGGATCTCGTCGATCTCAGTGCAGTCGTACAGCGCGGTGTTGCTCTGCTCGGCGACCTCAGGGTGGTCGTAGAGGATGATCGGCGAGATCAGCAGCATGTCCTGGGTACCCGGCGGGCCGGCCAGCACCGGGAAGCAGCGGTGCTGGCTGCACCGAGATGCCGCGCCGGTCGCGGCGGGCGGCGGTTCGAGCAGCGAGACAAACTGGCCGCCCACCACTTCGGCGATGACATGGCACCCGATCATCGAGCGGGCAATCACTGAGTCTTTGCCGGTCTGGTGGTCCACCGCGACGCCGACGTTGGCCACCTGCACCGAGACTCGCAGCAGGTCGCCGTCGGGTTCGGCGGATACGGTCAGTTGGCCGCGCACCTCCCGGCGCTCGCGGACCAGGCGACCGCCCTCGAGCGCTTCGATGTCGACCGCCGCCGGCGCCGACACCGGCAGCGTCTGGCATTCGCCGGGATTGTCGAATGCGATTGGACCGAAGGAGGTTTCACATTCGACCGCCTCGTCCCAGGTCAGCCACGATCCGGAGGGGGTGGTGAGTTCGCCGACGGGTTCGAAGCCACCATCTGCCAGTTGGCTCTCGGCCCGGCGGTGCTGTAACTGCAGGAACCGCACCACCACGGTGATCGCCTGGGCGCCGTCGACCAGGAACTGCGCCGCCAGGGTGTCGTCTTCGCCCAGGCCGGCGGCGGCCGCGCCGGGCGGACCCAACACACCGAACTGCCAGCGGGATTGGTTCTTGCTCGATGTTCCGCGGTATGGGTAGAGCAGGTAGCCCTCATACAGCACCGCGTCGGCGACGGCGCGGGCGCGGTCCCAGGTTGAAGTCATCGCGCCGCCTCCGGTTCGGATGCGTCGGCCAACAACGCGGTGACCGCGTGGTCGAGGTCGAGCATCCCATGTGCCGACTTGTAGCGGGACAGCGCGGAGACGGTGTCGTGACTGAGCCGCACCCAACCGGTGTTCGGGTAGTGCTGGGCGATCAGGTCCCGCCACACCTCGATCGGCATGTCGTGGCGGTCCTCGCAGTCCCAGGACACTTGCTGCACTGAGAAACCGCGGTCTGATTTGACGAAAATCGTTCCGCTGAACAGGAATTGCAGGGGCATGAATCCGTCGTGCAGGGCATGCAGGTACTTCGCGGCGGTGACCTCGAAGTCATAGGTGCAGTCCAGCGGGAGCGCCACCGTGGTGTTGCCGGCGAATCCCGGCACCATCGCGGTGCAATGCTGCCAGAGGAAGGTGCGCTGGGTGGTCGCCCAGCGTTCGCGGGGCCCGAACAGGTCGTTCAGCCCGGACGCCTCGTCGTCGGTGTAGGAACGCCGCAGCGGCTCGATACGGACCTGGCAGCGCAGCGCGATGGCGTGTACCGGGTCATCACTGCCGGCTGCCACGGCGATGCGGGCGGTCAGCACGGGTGTCACGGTGTAGGGCTCCGGCGCCACGTCCAACACCGCGAACCTCAAGTCGATCGGCTGAGTCATCGCGGCGTCTCCGGCTGCGTCTGCTTGGCGCGGGCCGCGATCTGGGCGAAGAAGTCGTCGATGAACGCCCGCGCCTCCTGGCCGCCGTCGAAGCCCCGCCACAGCCTTCGCAAGCGCCCGACGAACTCATAGCAGGCGTCGATCGGGACGAGATAGGTCTGGGGCGCGGCCGATTCATCGTCTTCGGGGACCCGCACTATCAGCGCCTCCACGTCCTCGGCCAGCAGGTCGACCCGGGAGTCAGCGGCGCGCAACGTGTTCCAGGCGTCCAGGTCCAGCTCGGATTCGGTCGCCCCCGCCGGGCCGGGGTAAAAGCCGACCGTGCGCCCCAGGGCGGAGTTGATGAAGAAGAACGCGACACCGACCGGGATCTGCAGGCTCTCCCAGGTGCGACGGTCCAGTGCGAAATCCGGGAACGCGAGATAGCGGTCCGGCACCGACCGGTAACGCAGCTCGGCGGTGGAGTCGGTGAACAGCAGATAGCACGCGCGACATACGCACATCAGTTGCCGGCCCGCCACATTGACCACGTGCTGATGCTCGTCGGCGATCGTCTCGGAGCACATCTCGCACCGCTCGCCGGCCGGCTCGGGAGGCCGCCGGTTGCTGGTGATGCGGGCCAGCACGTCGTAGGGGCTCGTCATGCCGGCACCCCGGTTGCTTCGGACTGCAGTGCCACCGAGAGCACACCGTCGCGGGGGAGCAGCGGGAGCGGCTCGAGGTGAGCCGCGTCGGGGCCGGCCCCCGCGTGCACGACGTCGAAATCGGTCTGGCAGCGCGGGCAACGCAACATCTCGCCACGCAGTTTCGCGCCGGCCAGCGAGTCGCGGCAGATCGGGCAGTGGTCGCGGTATGCCAACGTCTGATCACCGACCCGGCATGCCAGCACCGTCGTCCCGGCGACCATGAAGCCGGCCACCTCGCCGGGTGCCAACTCGGCCACCTCCGGCAGCCGATGCCAGCTGTGCCCGTTCGACTTCACGTGTGCCATAAGCGATTCTGCGGGGATGACGCTGGAGGGCTCGGCACTGACCACTTCGATCGAGGTGATCTCCGGTGCGGCTGCGCGCACCGCGTCCTCTACCGCCAGCTCCAGCGTCACCGCCGACGACGGACAGCTCTTGCAGCTGCCTTTGAACGCCAACCGCAGGGCGCCCGTATCGGTGATCTCGAGTAGATCGACATCACCACCGTGCGAACCCAAATAGGGCCGCACCCGGTCCAGCGCGTCAGACACTCTGCGGTGCACATCGTGCGGATGCAGGCCGTGCACAAGGAGCAGGCTGGCCACCAGGTCGTCGGTGGCCAGCCGCTCGGCTAGGTTGTCCGGGCCGGGATTCCCGGCGAGTTGCAGGATCCGTTCCAGTCCGGCCCCGTAGAGCCCGACTACCTCCCGGACCAGTTGCTGGGCGCGTTCATACGCGGCCGCCCCGCCCGCCGCGCAGGAATCCAGAAGTGTCTGGATTCGATCGCCCGCTGCACGCCATTGCGCTTCACTTTCAGGGGTTCCCGGGCGATCCGCCATCCGTCACTCCCCGGCAGGTGACTGTGTTGGCGTGTGCACTCTCTCCAGGGTCTTGCCATTCCCCAGGTACATGTGCACGCCGCAAGGCAGACACGGATCGAAGCTGCGCACCGTGCGCATGACGTCGATGCCCTTGAAGTTCTCCCGATCGTTCTCCTCGAAAATCGGCTGGCCCTGCACCGCGTCCTCGTAGGGGCCCGGCGTGCCGTAGCTGTCGCGCGGGTTCGCGTTCCACGGGGTGGGCGGGTACGGGTGGTAGTTGGCGATCTTGCCGTCCCTGATCACCAGGTGGTGGCTGAGCACACCGCGGACCGCCTCGGTGAAGCCGCAGCCGATGCCCTCGTCGGGAACCTCGAACTTCTCCCAGGTCTTGGTACGCCCGGCGCGGATCTCTGCGAGCGCCTTCTCGGCGAAGTGCAACGCGCAGGCCGCCGCGTAGGCCTGGAAGTAGGTGCGGGCGCGATCGCGTTCGATGGTGTTGCTGCCGTACTTGGGCACCTTCCACTCGAACTCCACCGGACCCTTCAGCACGGTCTTGGGCAGGTTGATCTTGACACTGTTGCCGGTCGCCTTGACGTAGCCGATGTCGACCAGGCCGGCCAGTGCGGTCGCCCACAGCCGGGCCAGCGGACCGCCGCCGGTGTCCAGTGCCAGGTGGTCCTTGCCGTCGAACCAGCGCGGCGACATCACCCAGCTGTACTTGCCGCCATCCATGTCGCGCTTCTGCGGATGCGGGTTGGTGTGCTGGTTCCACGGGTGCCGCCGGTCCACCTTGTTGCCCAGCGGGTCGGTCTTGACGAACATCTCCTGGTCGGTCCAGTCGTCGTAATACGAACTGCCCAAAAGGATCCGGATGCCGAGGTTGATGTCCACCAGCGAGTGGGTGACCAGCTGGCCGTCCACCACGACGCCCGGGGTCACGAACATCGCGTTGCCCCAGCGCTCCATGTCCTTGTACTCGAAGTTGCACACGTCGGGATCCTGGAACGAGCCCCAGCACCCGAGCAGCGTGCGGCGCAGGCCGACTTTCTCATAGCCGGGCAGTGCTTCGTAGAAGAAGTCGAACAGGTCGTCGTGCATGGGGACGACCTTCTTCATGAATTCCACGTACCGCATCAGCCGGGTCATGTAGTCGGTCATCAGCTGGATGGTCGCGACCGTGCCGACGCCGCCGGGGTACAGCGTGGACGGGTGCACGTGGCGACCCTCCATGAGGCAGAACATCTCACGTGTCCAGCGGCTGACCTGAAGTGCCTCCCGGTAGAACTCCCCGCTGAACGGGTTGAGCGACCGCATGATGTCGGCGATGGTCTTGTAGCCGTGCGCATCGGCGTGCGGAGCCTCGGTGTTCTCGGCCTTGGCGAGCACACCTGGGTTGGTCTCGGACACCATCTTCTCGCAGAAGTCAACGCCGACCAGGTTTTCCTGGAAGATGTTGTGGTCGAACATGTATTCCGCGGCTTCGCCGAGGTTGACGATCCACTCGCCGAGGTGCGGCGGCTTGACCCCGTAGGCCATGTTCTGCGCGTAGCAGGAACAGGTGGCGTGGTTGTCGCCGCAGATGCCGCAGATGCGGCTGGTGATGAAGTGGGCGTCGCGCGGGTCCTTGCCCTTCATGAAGATCGAGTAGCCGCGGAAGATCGACGAAGTGCTGTGGCACTCGACGACTTCTCGGTTCTCGAAGTCGATCTTGGTGTAGATACCGAGACTGCCGACGATCCGGGTTATCGGGTCCCAGGCCATTTCGACGAGCTGGCCCGGTTCCCGCTTGGAAGTTGACGGCTCGGGAATGATGGTTGTCATAGCAAATACTGCTCTCCGCCTGCACGGCTCGTAGGAACTCTAAGGCTCAGGGGAACTCTTAAGGCTCAGGGGAACTCTTCAGGAATGTGCGACTCCGCCCCACCTACCAGGTGCGGCGGGCTCCGGTGGTGAGCTGGCCCCCGTTGTGGCGCCAGCGTGGTTCCTTGTCGACGGTGCGCTCGGTGATGTGCCGCAAGCCTCGAATCACCGATCCGTACAGACCCGATGCTGTGCTGGAGAGCTTGCCGCCGGGCGGCTCGTCCATGAATGGCATGAACTTGTCCGGGAAGCCCGGCATCGTGCATCCAATGCAGATGCCGCCGACGTTCGGGCAACCGCCGATGCCGTTGATCCACCCGCGCTTGGGCACGTTGCATTTGACGACAGGGCCCCAACAGCCAAGCTTGACAATGCATTTCGGTGACCCGTACTCGGTGGCGAAATCACCCTGCTCGTAGTAGCCGGCCCGGTCGCAGCCTTCGTGAACCGTGTTGCCGAACAACCACTTGGGGCGCAGGGCGTCGTCGAGCGGGATCATCGGGGCCTGGCCGGTCGCCATGTAAAGCAGGTAGGTCAGCGTCTCCGACAGGTTGTCCGGATGGATCGGGCAGCCGGGGACGCACACGATCGGGATGCCGGCCTTGCTCTTCCAGCCCCAGCCGAGGTAATCGGGCACACCCATCGCCCCGGTGGGGTTACCGGCCATCGCGTGGATGCCGCCGTAGGTGGCGCAGGTGCCGACGGCGACGATCGCGGTGGCCTTGGGCGCCAGCCGGTCCAGCCACTCGCTGGTGGTCATCGGCTGGCCGGTTGCCGGGTTGTTGCCGAACCCGCACCAGTAGCCCTCGTCCTTGATCTTCTCGTTGGGAATGGACCCCTCGACGACCAGCACGAACGGTTCCAACTCGCCGCGATCGGCTTTAAAGAACCACTCGAGGAAATCGTCCGCCCCTCCGGTGGGTCCGCACTCGAAATCGATCAAAGGCCAGTGCACGGCGACCTGCGGAAGACCGGGAAGCGCACCTAGTGCGATCTCCTCGACGCTGGGCTGGGTGGCGGCAGTCAACGCCACCGAATCGCCGTCGCAACTTAGGCCTGCATTGATCCAAAGAACGTGAATCAACGTTTCTTCTGCTTTGACTGCTGCTTCTGTTGGCATGCTGCAGCTTTCCGGGGCGGGCTGAAGCCCCTAACACTGCCGGAGTCGACCGTCGGCCCACTTGCGCAGCGCTCTTTTTGGGTCTACCCCCGCTATCGGGCGTTGTCAACGGTGCGCGGTCGACGGGTAACTGGACAAGTGTCCGATAGCCGTACGAGAATCGGTGGTTTACCCAGTCCTGCAATGGATTTCGATGATCGAAGGCTGGCTGGCCGATCGCCGTCGCGGACGGTTTTGGGTGCCAAATATCTATCTTCTATCTATCGGGTTTTCCATTGTCATGCAAGTTATTTGCAAAAGTGTCATGCAAGTCATTTGCAAAAGCGTCGCGGCTTTGGTCAGGGCTCAGGAACCTTTAGTGAATCTTCGCAACCAGCCGAACCACGCATCCATGCCGGCTCCGGTGCGCGCGCTGATCGGCAGGATCGTCGCTGCCGCATTGACTTCGCGAATATTCGCGATGTAGCGGTCTACGTCGACGTCCAGATGGGGAACTAAGTCAATCTTGTTCAGTAAGACCAAATCCACCGATCTGAACATCACCGGATATTTCAGCGGCTTGTCCTCGCCCTCGGTGACGGAATAGACCATCGCCTTGGCGTGCTCGCCGACGTCGAACTCCGCCGGGCAGACCAGGTTGCCGACGTTCTCGACGATCACCAGGTCCAGTCCGGGCAGGTCGAGGCCCGGCAAGGCGCGGTTGATCATGGGCGCGTCGAGATGGCATTCGCCGCCAAATCCGTTGCTGGTGTTCAGCAGTGACACCTGTGCGCCGCGGCCGTTGAGCTTGGCCGCATCCAGGTCCGTGGCGATGTCGCCCTCGATCACCCCGATCGCGAACTCACCGGCGAGTGCGTCGAGCGTGCCCTGCAGCACGGTCGTCTTCCCCGACCCGGGCGAGCTCATCAGGTTGAGCGCGCGGATCCCGTTCCTCTCGAACGCCGCCCGGTTGGCATCGGCGAGAACGTCGTTCTCGGCGAAGATCGCCTCGAGCACGTCGATCCGCTGTCTGCCGGTCTGGTAGTGACTGTGATCGCCGTGCTCATGATCATGCTCATGGTCATGCTCGTGGGGAAGGTGGTCGTGGTCGTGGGTGTGCACGGTCCCGTCGTCGTGCCGGTGAAATCTACCCATGCTCAATCCTGTTCATAGTCAACACCTTTCACGAAACATCCAACGACGTCACCAGAAATTCGTTGCCGCGGAGCACCTCGACGTCGGAGCTGTCGCACTGCGGGCACCAGATCGACCAGGCCGAGGTGATCTCCGACTCCCGCTCGCAGGACCGGCACTTCACCTCTGCGGTGACGCACTCGAGTTCGAGCTCGGCGTCGGGCATGTCCTCGGCGTCCCGGACGAGTGTCCAGCAGAACGACAGCGATTCGGGCACCACCTGGCGAAGCGCGCCGATCCGGACACGGACGACGTCGACATGGCGTCCGTCGGCGTGGCTCTTGACCACACCGGCGATCGCTTCGCACAGCGACAGCTCGTGCATGGCACTGTTCTACACCTGAATCCGGGTCTACACCCGAATCGGCGTTACCCTTAACGTCACGGGGCGCACTGATGAATGTCGACGAGTTATTCGCCTCGTTCGAGGCGTCGATCGAGGCGGGCCGCCCCGGTCGTGATGACCTCGTGTACCTGGCGCGACGCGGCGACGACTACGACTGGTGGATCGTTCCTGCGGGCGATACGCCCGACCCGAGTCCGCGCGGGGCCGGCGAGGAGCGCGAGCCGGACACGTGGATGTCGTTCTCCGCGTCGTGGCCGGAAAGCCGGGAGGGGTTGCGGGCGTTCTTCGCCGACCTGCTCGCCGAGCTGGAGTCGATGGCCGCGGGCGCCGATCGCTGCCGATGGTCGCTCGACGAGCCCTGGCCGCATACCCATTGATCGGCGGGGGGCCGCACAGTGAATTACCGGATTACCGAAGACGACCTCGCCAGGTTCAAGCGCTGCCGGCGGCAGTGGGATTTCGCGTCGCCGCACCGCCGAGACCTCGAGCCCGTCCACAACGCGGATCCCGTGTGGCCCGCCGTGCTCAAGGACGCCCTGGCCGTCTACTACTACCCGGGCACCTGGGACTGGCAACCCGAGGTGCGCCAGTCGCTGGTTCACAAGGCGGTTGCCCGGGCGCTCGACGAAGCGGGGACCCCCGACACCCCCAAGACCGACTCGCTGCCCGGGGCCTTGGCGCTGATCGATGCCTACGACGCGTGGGCGAGCACGGTCGACGACTTCGCGCCGGTGAAGATCGGCCACGACGTCCAAGGCCTGGTGCCGGATCCGGACGACCCCGAACGCGGGTTGGCGGCCCCGGATGGATCCGCGGTGATCTATGCCTGTCGGATCGACCTGCTCGCCGTCGACGGCGGCGACGAGTATTGGGTGATCCGGCACCAGGTCGTCGACGAGTGGCAAGAGCTGGACGACCTGGTCGGTGACGAACCGGCCGTCGCGGCGTGCTGGGCCTGGGAGCAGGAATACCTGGGCATGGAGATCTCGGGCACCATCCACAACGAGGTGCGTATCGGCGGCCCGCTCGATCCGCCCGCCGACGCCGTGGTCGGCCGCGCACCGGTTAGCAGGGTGCAGCAAAGCGAGGCCAGCGGGGGCGGCCGTTCCATCCCGCAGCACCGGCGGCTGGCGGCGCGGACCTCACGAAGCGACGAGTCGAACCACGTCGAGCGGTCCACCGCCGGTCTGCTGCGGCGAACCCGAATCCGGCGCAGCCGCGCCGAGATCGGCGCGGTCGGCATGCGGCTCGGTGCCGAGGCGATCCAGATGACCGCCGCGCCGGCCATCTCTCCGAGCTTCGACACTCATTGTCAGACTTGCGAATTCAGCGCACCATGCTTGGCCCTGGTCCAAGGGGTGGACCCGGAACCGATGCTGGCGGCACACTATCGCCGGCATCCGGCCGAGGATCAGCGCAAACCGCGGCTGGGTCAGTCCACGTGGGGCTTCGGCCGGGGCGCTGCGCCACCGCGCTGGTGATCCCGGGCTACCTCGCGCGTTCGGCTGCCGGGGTCCACTTCTCCTCGATACGGCCGTAGCGCCACACCAGCAGAGCGATGGCCCAGGTGAGGACGAACATGCCGACGACGAAGAAGCCGACCGCATTGAGGTCCAGGCGGCTGATCCCGTCCCAGAACGCGCCTCGCCAGCCGAACTGGCCGGCGAACAGGCCCAGCAGTTCGACGCTGCCGATCAGCAGCGCGACGGCTACCGACAGCGCGGTGATGGTGATGTTGTAGTAGATCTTGCGAACCGGGCTGGAAAAGGCCCAGCCGTAGGCGAAGTTCATGAAGGACCCGTCGATCGTGTCCAGCAGGCACATGCCGGCCGTGAACAACACGGGCAGACACAGGATGGCGTACCAGGGCAGTCCGGCCGCCGCGCTGGTGCCGGCCAGGACCAGCAGCGCGATCTCGGTGGCGGTGTCGAAACCCAGCCCGAACAGCAACCCGACCGGGTACATGTGCCAGGACTTGGTGATCGACTTGGTGAACCGGCCGAGAAGGCGGTTGATCAATCCGCGGTTCGCCAACTGCTGTTCGAGCTCCGCCTCGTCCTTTTCGGGGTCATACTGCCCCCGGCGCAGTCGGGCGAATACGCGCAGGATGCCGACCAGGACGACGACGTTGAGGATGGCGATCAGGTACAGGAACACGCCCGACACGCTGGTGCCGATCACGCCGGTGTAGTGGTGCAGCGTGGAGGAGTCGTCCTCGACCGGTCCGATGACGGCCTTGAGGCCCGTCGCGAGCAGCACCGCCAGTGCGAAGACCACCGTGGAGTGGCCCAGCGAGAAGAAGAACCCGACGGCCAGCGGGCGCTGCCCGTCGCTCATCAGCTTGCGGGTGGTGTTGTCGATGGCGGCGATGTGGTCGGCGTCGAAGGCGTGCCGCAGGCCCAGGGTGTACGCAGTCAGGCCGACACCGATACCAAATGCCTTGCCGCCCAGGCTGAGTCGCGCGGGGTCCACCATGCACACCAGGGCGATCCAGCCGACCAGATGAAGCGCGACGATCACCGCCAGCATCGATCCCAGCCGCCGCCACTCGGCGGGCGAGAGGGTGCCGCGCAGCTGGGGCCACCACGACGAGCGCCAGTCGAGCTCACTGCCGGCCATGTGTCCCGACTGTAGGTTCGGTCCCGAGCTGGATGCAAATGGCTTGCAAGAGTGGCCCGCCTGATTGCGGGCGAAAAACTGGTAATCCCGAGCGTCCGGCGCGAGACTGAACGGATGGCGCCCAAGCCGTCGGCACTGGACCCGGCCGTTACCGAGCGGATCGGTGAGTTCCTGCGCGCCCGCGGGCTGCGGCGGATGGCATCGCGGATCCAGGTGTTGGCCGTCCTCGAGCCGGTCAACGGGCACCTGCCGGTGGCCGAGATCCACCGGCGGGTCAGCGAGAGCCTGCCCCCCGGCGCCCACCCGCCCGACGTGGCTACCATCTACCGCACCGTGACCACCCTGGTCGAGCAGGGCGTGCTGCATGCGTTGGCCCTCGACGGCGGCGTGGCCACCTATGGATTGGCCACCGCCCCGCACCACCACGCGGTGTGCACGCAATGCGAATCAATTATCGAAGTGCCCGCGCGTCAACTCAGCTCGGCGCTGGAACAGGCGATGGTGGGCAGTTCGTTCGAGCTGTCGGAGCGGGCCGGTCTGACGCTGCACGGCCTGTGCCCGCAGTGTCAGCAGCCGTCAGCACAAACCGAGTAGGGCGTTCTCAACCACCTCGGGCAACCCCGGATGGATCCAGTACTGCCCGCGCGCCATTTCGGCAGCCGTCAGTCCGAAGCTCATCGCCTGGATCAAGGGCTGGATGATCGATGAGGCCTGGTAGCCCATGATGTGCGCGCCCAGCAGGCGCCCGCTGCGGCGATCGCCGATGAGCTTGACGATCCCGGTGGTGTCCTCCATCGCCCAGCCGTATGCGACGTCGGCGTAGTCCTGGATCTTGACCGAGATATCGAATCCACGCGCAATGGCTTGGTTTTCGGTCAGTCCCACCGTGGCCAGCGGAGGATCGGTGAACACCGCCGACGGTACGAACCGATGGTCGGTGACGACCATCGACCCGGTGTCGTCCCAGTCGCAGAGCAGATTGCGCTGCACGACGCGGGCCTCGTGGTTGGCGACGTGTTTGAGCTGATACGGCGACGAGACGTCGCCAAGCGCGAAAACCCCACGCGCGGAGGTCCGTTGGTATTCGTCGACCACCACCCGGCCGTTCTCGACATCGACGCCGGCCTGCTCGGCGTCGAGCAGATCGGCATTGGACAGCCGACCGGTCGCCACCAGTAGCATGTCGGCGTTCAGCGTGCAGCCATCATCGAGCGCGAGCGCCACACCGGGGCCGCGGTTGGCCGCACCGATGATGTTGCGGTGCGTGCGCAGTTCCCACTTGCTCGCGGCGATCCGGGTGAACCGCTCGCAGATGGTGTCGTCGCAATGGCGCAGCAGCGTGGCGCCCCTGATCACCATCGTGACCCGTACCCCGAGCGCCGAGAAGACGTGAGCGAATTCGGTTGCCACAAAACCACTTCCGGTGATCACCAGGTGCTCGGGCAGCTCGGCGATGCGCATGACGGTGTCGCTGGTCTGGTAGTCGACGCCGGAGGCCAGGATGGCGGGCGGGATCACCGGCCGCGAGCCGGCCGCGATCACCACCTGATCGGCGGTGAATTCCTCACCGGCGTCGGTGCGCAACAGATAGCGCCCGTCCGCCTGAACCGGCCCGAAGCGGGTGTGCTTGCGATACACGTCGATGTTGGGCGAGGAGCGCCGGTAGTCTTCGCCGCCGAGCGCGATCGGATCGATCCGCCCGAAAACCCGCGACACGATGTCACCCCAGCGCACCCCGTCGATGTGTGCGTCGACGCCGTAGCGCGCGGCGCCGCGGATCGTCTTGGCGACCTCGGCGGCGTAGACGAACATCTTCGTCGGGATGCAGCCGACGTTCAGGCAGGTGCCGCCGAAGGTGCCCTGCTCGCTGATCGCGACCCGTTTGCCGGCATAGCGGTCGTCGAGAACGCCGTTGCCCGAACCGGTTCCGATGATCGCGATGTCATAGGTTTCCATGTTATTTGGGCCGCTTACCCTTTCCCTGAGTAATCGTCGAGCCAGCGATCGAGGTGCAGATAAGCCAGTCGGCGTGGCTGGGGCATCGACAGGAACACGTCGTGCTTGGCGTCGGTCACCGGAACGATGGTGCTGCGGTTGCCGATACAGCCGGACCACCTGGCGATCTGCTTGACATCGAGCACCGCGTCACCGCATTGCAGCGCGGCCGGGCCGGCGTCTTCGCGCACGGTGTGATCCGAACGCAGGATCAGGTTGGGCACGCCGACGTCGAGCCCGCGGTGCAGCCGGGCCTGGCCGCGGCGCATGGCGTGCAGCCACCCCAGGGTGATCGGGAAGCCGCCCAGCGGTTTCCATTCCAGGTTGTAGTCGAATTCGCCGTAGTGGTCCCGGTGCAGGCTGGAGCCGTAACCGCCGTTACCCTCCCCGCGGATCACCCCCTTGGCGCGCAGCCGCGACAGCGCGGCGATCGTGGCCGAAGTTATGCCCAGCCGCAGCAGCGCCGGGCCCTGCAGGTCCAGCCACGGACTGTTGAGCACCAGACCGCCGATGCCGGCGCGTTCCGTCGCGCCGCGCCGCCGCAGCCGGTCCAGCCAGAGCGCGATGATCAGCCCACCCGTGCTGTGGCCGTACACCAGTACCCGGGCCGAACCGGTCTCGTCGCCGATGATCCTCAGCGCTCGTTCGAGTTCGGTGTCGTAGCGCGCCATGTCGGTGATGAAGTGTGGGGTCTGGGCGGTCTGCCGCGAGCGTCCGCACTTCTGCAGATCCATCGCATAGAAGGCGAAGCCGCGGTTGGCGAAGTGATCGCCCAACTCGGTGTGGAAGAAGTAGTCGGTGAAGCCGTGTATCGCCAGCACTGCGTGACCTGCGCGGGCAGCCTCACCGCGGCGGATCAGGGTCGCGACGATGTCGCCCTCGCGGGCGGGATCGCGCCCGAGCGGAATCGTGGTCTGCCAATAGCCGGGCAGGACATCAGGCGCCCAGCCAGTCACCCCGACGGTCACGGGGCCAGCTTAGAGCGCGGTCGATGCTTTTGCCGTGAGTTGGTCAGCCGGAGCGGCCCGGTGCCGCCGTCTCCGCCGTTGGCGCCCCCGGTGCCGCGGTACCTGCGATACCCCCCGTCGACCCCGGCCCGCCGGGATAACCTGGGAACGGCACAGCCGAGGGGAAGGACCAACGATCTCAGGTGACCAGGTGGGCTTAGGGCCGGCCAGAACCGACGTCGTCCTGGTGGGCGCGGGCATCATGTGCGCCACACTGGGTGCGTTGTTGCGGCGGCTGGAACCGGACTGGTCGATCACCCTGATCGAACGGCTGGATGCCGTCGGCGCCGAAAGCAGCAGTCCCTGGAACAACGCCGGCACCGGCCATTCCGCGCTGTGCGAGATGAACTACACCCCGCAGCGCCCGGACGGCTCGATCGACATCACCAAAGCGGTGCGTATCAACGAGGAATTCCAGGTCACCCGCCAGTTCTGGGCGTACGCCATGGAGAATGGCATCCTGACCGACCGCGGCTTTCTCAACACCGTCCCGCACGTGAGCTTCGTCCGCGGGGCGGACCGCGTCGACTACCTGCGGCGGCGCCGGCGCGCACTGGCCCACAACCCACTGTTCGCGCGCACCGAATTGATCGAGGACGTCGACGAGTTCGCCCGACGGCTGCCGTTCATGGCCGCCAAACGTGCCTTCTCCGAACCGGTCGCGCTCAACTGGGCGCAGGACGGCACCGACGTCGACTTCGGCGCGCTGTCCCGGCAGCTCGTCGGGTACGCGGTGCGCAACGGTGCCACCGCAGTGTTCGGCCACGAGGTGCGCAACCTGTCCCGGAACGCCGACGGCAGCTGGACTTTGACCGTCGGCAACCGTCGCACCGGCGAAAAGCACTGTCTGAAGGCCAGATTCGTCTTCGCCGGGGCCGGCGGTGACACATTGCCGCTGTTGCAAAAGTCCGGCATCAGCGAGATCCGCGGCTTCGCCGGCTTCCCGATTGGCGGCCGGTTCCTGCGCACCGGCAACCCGATGCTCACCGCCGCGCACCGGGCCAAGGTATACGGCGTTCCGTCGCCGGGTGCCCCGCCGCTCGGGGCGCTGCATTTAGACCTGCGGTTCGTCGACGGCGAGTCGTGGCTGGTGTTCGGCCCGTATGCCGGTTGGTCGCCGAAGTTCTTGAAACACGGCCGCTTCAGCGACTTGCCGCGGTCGGTCAGGCCGGACAACCTGGTGTCCATGATCGGCGTCGGGGCCACCCAGACGAAGCTGCTCGACTATCTGTTCCGCCAACTGCGGCTCACCGAACCCGACCGGGTCCAGGTACTGCGCGAATTCGCGCCCAGCGCCGTGGATTCGGACTGGGAGCTGATCGTGGCCGGGCAGCGGGTGCAGGTGATCCGGCGCGACAAGCGCAAGGGTGGGGTGCTGGAGTTCGACACCACCCTGGTCGGGGCGGCCGACGGCAGCATCGTCGGACTGCTGGGGGGCTCGCCGGGCGCCTCGACGGCGGTGCCGATCATGCTCGACGTCTTGGAACGCTGCTTCGCCAACCGGTATCAATCCTGGCTGCCCACGCTCAAAGAAATGGTGCCTTCGCTGGGGGCTCGGCTATCCGACGAGCCGGCGCTGTTCGACGAGGTGTGGTCCTGGGGCAGCGAGGCGTTGGGATTGTGACTGAAGCGCTGCGCCGAGTGTGGGCCAAAGACCTTGACGTGCCGACCCTTTACGAGCTGCTCAAATTGCGGGTGGAGGTGTTCGTCGTCGAACAAGCCTGCCCGTACCCGGAGCTGGACGGGCGCGACCTGCTCGCCGAAACCCGGCACTTCTGGCTGGAAACGCCTGAGGGCGAGGTGATCTGCACGCTGCGGCTGATGGAGGAGCACGCCGGCGGCGAGAAGGTGTTCCGCATCGGCCGACTGTGCACCAAACGCAGTGCGCGCGGACAGGGTCACACCACTCGGCTGCTGCGCGCCGCCCTGGCCGAGGTGGGCGACTACCCGTGCCGGATCGACGCGCAGTCATACCTGGCCGAAATGTACGCCCAGCACGGATTCGTCCGGGACGGTGAGGATTTCGTGGAAGACGGTATTCCGCATGTGCCCATGCTGCGGCCTGGCTCAGGTGCGGCGGGTCAGCGGTGAAGCCATATCCGTTCGGCGCGATCGTGGGGCATGACCAGATGCGTCTCGCGCTGCTGTTGTGCGCCGTGCGCCCGGAAATCGGTGGGGCACTGATCCGCGGGGAGAAGGGCACCGCCAAGTCGACGGCCGTGCGCGGTCTGGCGGTGTTACTGGCCGCCGCGACCGGCAGCGACGCCGGGCTGGTCGAGATGCCGTTGGGAGCCACCGAGGACCGGGTGATCGGTTCGCTGGATCTGCAGCGGGTGCTGCGCGACGGCGAGCACGCGTTTTCGCCCGGACTGCTGGCCCGCGCCCACGGCGGCGTGCTCTACGTCGACGAGGTCAACCTGCTGCACGACCATCTCGTCGACGTACTGCTCGATGCCGCCGCGATGGGACGAGTGCACGTCGAACGGGACGGCATCTCGCATTCCCACGAGGCCCGCTTCGTGCTGATCGGCACGATGAACCCGGAGGAGGGTGAGCTGCGTCCGCAACTGCTGGACCGATTCGGGCTCACCGTCGACGTGCACGCGTCGCGCGACGTCGACGTGCGGGTGCAGGTCGTTCGCCGGCGGATGGCCTATGAAGCCGACCCGGACGGGTTTGCCGACCGCTACGGCGACGCGGACGCCGAACTGGCCCGCCGGATAGCCGCAGCGCGGGCACTCGTCGACGATGTGGTGTTGCCGGACAACGAGTTACGGCGTATCGCGGGATTGTGCGCGGCATTCGACGTCGACGGTATGCGGGCGGATCTGGTGGTGGCCAGGACCGCCGTCGCGCATGCCGCCTGGCGCGGCGCGCGCGCCGTCGAGGAGCAGGACATTCGGGTGGCGGCCGAGTTGGCGCTGCCGCATCGTCGCCGCCGGGACCCGTTCGACGATCACGGCATCGACCGCGACGAGTTGGACGAGGCGCTGCGGCAGGCGGGTGCCGATCCGGAGCCGGAGCCCGAGCCCGATCCGCCGGGCGGCGGTCAGTCCGCCAATGATTCCGACTTGCAACAGAATTCGAACACACAGCCGTCCGCGCCGAAGCCCAGCGCGCCGCCGTCGAAAGTGTTCCGCACCCGCACGCTGACCGTCCCCGGTGTCGGTGAAGGCGCGCCCGGACGGCGTTCCCGCGCCCGCAACCGGTTCGGCGCGGTGGTCGCGGCCAGCGACAGCAGCGAGGCCACCGGCGGACTGCACATCTTCGCCACCCTGCTCTCGGCCGCCGAGCAGGCCGGAGCGGGTCCGCTGCGGCCGCGGCCGGACGACGTGCGCCGGGCCGTGCGCGAGGGCCGCGAGGGCAACCTGGTGATTTTCGTCGTCGACGCTTCCGGTTCGATGGCCGCCCGGGACCGCATGGCCGCGGTCAGCGGCGCCACGCTGTCGCTGCTGCGCGACGCCTACCAGCGCCGTGACAAGGTCGCCGTGATCACGTTCCGCCAGCACGAGGCGCGGCTGTTGCTTCCGCCGACGTCGTCGGCGCACATCGCGGGCCGGCGGTTGGCCCGGTTCGACACCGGCGGCAAGACTCCGCTCGCCGAAGGCCTGCTGGCGGCGCGCGAGCTCGTCATCCGCGAAAGGATCCGCGACCGGGCCCGGCGTCCCCTGATTGTGGTGCTCACCGACGGCCGGGCCACCGCTGGTCCAGATCCGTTGGGCCGCAGTCGAACCGCGGCTGCACGACTGGTCGCCGAAGGTGTGGCCGCGGTGGTGGTGGACTGCGAGACGTCGTATGTGCGGCTGGGGTTGGCCGGGCAGCTGGCCCGCCAGCTCGGTGCGTTCGCGGTGCGGCTCGAACAGTTGCACGCGGATCATCTGATGCAGACCGTACGCAGCGTGGCCTGACATGCCCCAAGGGCGTCCGCTCCAAGTCCCCGACGATGGCCTGACCACGCGGGCCCGGCGCAACACGCCGATCCTGGCGGTACACACCGGTGCGGGCAAGGGCAAGTCGACCGCCGCGTTCGGAATGGCGTTGCGCGCCTGGAACGCCGGGCTGGACGTCGCGGTCTTCCAGTTCGTCAAGAGTGCCAAGTGGAAGGTGGGCGAGGAGGCGGCGTTTCGTCGACTCGGCGATCTGCATGACCAGCACGGGATCGGTGGCGCGGTGGAATGGCACAAGATGGGTGCCGGCTGGTCCTGGACTCGTAAGGCCGGCAGTGAGCCCGACCACGCCGCGGCCGCAGCGGAGGGCTGGGGCGAGATCGCGCGCCGGCTGGCCGCCCAACGGCACGGCTTCTATGTACTGGACGAGTTCACCTACCCGCTGAAGTGGGGCTGGGTCGACGTCGACGACGTGGTGGAGGTCCTGCTGGCCCGACCCGGCCGGCAGCATGTGGTGATCACCGGACGCGATGCCCCGTCGCGGTTGATCGAGGCCGCCGATCTGGTCACCGAGATGACCAAGCTCAAGCACCCGATGGACGCCGGGCGCAAGGGACAGAAGGGCATCGAGTGGTGAGCGTGCCCGTGACGCCCATCGGCGAGGGTCCGCATATGTACGCCGAAAGCCAGTATCAAGTGGCATTTTGCGGACCTTCGCGGCGGCGGCGGGGCCCGCAGTGACACCCGCGGTCGTTATCGCCGCCCCCGCCTCGGGCAGCGGAAAGACTACGATCGCAACGGGTTTGATCGGCGCTCTGCGCCAGACGGGCCATGTCGTCGCGCCGTTCAAGGTGGGCCCGGACTTCGTCGACCCCGGCTACCACACCCTGGCGGCCGGACGGCCCGGCCGCAACCTGGACCCGGTATTGGTGGGGGAGCAGCTCGTCGGCCCGCTCTACGCGCACGGCACCGCCGGCGCCGACATCGCCGTGCTCGAAGGCGTGATGGGCCTGTTCGACGGGCGCGTTGTCCCTGCTGCCACCGGCCCGGCAGCGGGGTCCACCGCGCACGTCGCCGGTCTGCTCGGCGCCCCGGTGATCCTGGTCGTCGACGCGCGGGGTCAAAGTCACAGCATCGCCGCACTGCTGCATGGCTTTTCGACGTTCGACACGGCAACCAGGATCGCCGGTGTCATCCTCAACCGGGTCGGTTCGGCCCGGCACGAGCACGTGTTGCGGCAGGCCTGCGAGCAGACCGGTGTCCCGGTCCTCGGGGCAATCCCGCGCGTCGCTGAATTGGAGCTGCCCACAAGGTATCTGGGGTTGGTCACCGCCGTCGAATACGGCCGGCACGCGCGCAGCGCGGTGGGCGCGATGACCGCCCTGGTGGCCCGCCACGTCGATCTCGCAGCGGTTGTCGCGGCCGCCGGGAGCCGGGTCACCGATCCACCCTGGGACCCGGCGGCCGCGGTCGGTGAGGCCAGTGGCGGAACCACCCGAAAAGTCTTGGCCGCACTGGCGAGCGGAAGGGCATTCAGTTTCGGCTACGCCGAACACGCCGAGCTGCTGCGCGCCGCCGGTGCCGACGTCGTCGAGTTCGACCCGCTGATCGACGCGTTGCCGGACGGCACGGAAGCGGTGCTGCTGCCCGGCGGCTTTCCCGAACAGTTCACCGCGGAGTTGTCCGGCAACGACGTCGCCCGCGCGCAGATCAAACAGCTGGCCGCCGCCGGGGCGCCGGTGCACGCCGAATGCGCCGGGCTGATCTACCTGGTGTCCGAGCTCGACGGATACCCGATGTGCGATGTGCTGGCCGGGTCGGCGAGGTTCACCCAGACGCTGAACCTCGGCTATCGGGACGCCGTCGCGGTCGCCGACTCGCCGCTGTATTGCGTCGGCCAGCGGGCGGTCGGCCACGAATTCCACCGCACCGTGGTCACATTCACCGACAGCTATCAGCCGGCGTGGGTGTACCGGGGCCGGGAGGTCGATCGCGTGCCAGACGGGGCGGTGCATGCCGGTGTGCACGCGTCCTACCTGCACACCCATCCGGCTGCCGCACCCGATGCGGTGGCCCGCTTCGTCGCCCACGCCGCCCGACGCCAGCGCTAGAGCTGAAAAAGCATGCCGGCGAACGTGATCGCCATCCCGGCGGCCATCAGAGCCTGACCGGTGCCATACAGCCGTCGCTGCTTGTTCAAAGGCTTCCCCCGCTCTGCGACAACCAGGTACGCCCACACCAGGGTCGCAACGGCGAAGCCCACGAACCAGAACCAATTGCCCGCCGTGACCCAACCGGGCGGCCCGCTGCCTGCCGTCGGGCCCATATCCATGCCCGGCATCGACATGCTCGGCGCTTCGGCCTGTCGACCCATCGTGGCGAACATCCAGGCCATCGCCAGCATCATCAGGGCGTGATAGGAGCGCAACACCCGCTGTGCCGGCGTTCGCGCCCACATCATCGTCACGGCCACGAACCACCCGGCTGCGAACAGGAAGAAGACGGCAAGCCCTGTCGTGGGGAGGTGTGCGCCGAAAGGCCACGCCATCACCGCCATCGCGAGCGCCATCACGAGATGCAGGGCATAGCTGACGACGAAGGTCCAGCGTCGGCGCCGGGCGACGATGACATTCACCCATTCGGCCGCGCTGAGCAACGAGAACACCGTGACGAGCCAGCGCAGCCACAGGTCATGAATCATGCGGGTATCTTCGCCTCACCTCTCCACCATTAGGCTTGGCGGGTGACCGAGAGCCCCTATCTGGTCGGATTACGGCTCGCCGGCAAGAAGGTCGTCGTGGTCGGCGGCGGCACGGTCGCTCAGCGCCGGTTACCTCTGCTCATCGCGAGCGGCGCAGACGTGCACGTCATCTCCAGGAGCGCGACCCGTGCGGTCGAGGCGATGGAAGGCATCGACCTGACAGTGCGCGAATACCGCGGCGGCGACCTGGACGGAGCCTGGTACGTGATCGCGGCCACCGACGACCCGCAGGTGAACGCGGCTGTGGTCGCCGAGGCCGACCGGCGCCGCATCTTCTGCGTCCGCGCCGACATCGCCGTCGAGGGGACCGCCGTCACGCCGGCGTCGTTCAGCTATGCCGGGCTGTCGGTGGGCGTGCTCGCCGGTGGCGAGCACCGCCGTTCGGCGGCCATCCGATCGGCCATCCGCGAGGCGCTGCAGAAGGGCCTTATTACTTTGGAGAACCCGGAGAGTTCCGACGTGCTGCGCGGTGGCGTGGCGCTGGTCGGCGGCGGCCCCGGCGATCCGGAACTGATCACCGTGCGGGGTCGCCGTCTGCTGGCCCAGGCCGACGTCGTGGTCGCCGACCGGCTGGCGCCGCCGGAACTGCTCGCCGAGCTGCCGCCGCACGTGGAAGTCATCGACGCCGCCAAGATCCCGTACGGACGGGCCATGGCCCAGGACGCCATCAACGCCGTCATGATCGAACGCGCCCGGGCCGGGAGCTTCGTGGTCCGCCTCAAAGGGGGCGACCCCTTCGTGTTCGCACGCGGATATGAAGAGGTGCTGGCATGCGCCGACGCCGGTATTCCGGTGACTGTGGTGCCGGGTGTGACGAGCGCCATAGCGGTGCCC
Organism: Mycobacterium sp.; assembly: GCF_035499775.1. GTDB lineage: Bacteria > Actinomycetota > Actinomycetes > Mycobacteriales > Mycobacteriaceae > Mycobacterium. The sequence continues at coordinate 30,096 of NZ_DATJYB010000580.1, forward strand.
GCTCTGGCGGGCGTTCCGGTCACTCACCGGGCCACAAATCACGAGTTTGTGGTGGTCAGCGGGCACCTCGCGCCCGACCACCCCGAATCGTTAGTGAATTGGAATGCTTTGGCCGCGATGTCCGGCACGATTGTTTTGCTGATGGCGGTCGAGCGAATCGAACTTTTCGCCGACGTGCTGCTGAAAGGCGGCCGACCTGCGGATACGCCGGTGTTAGTCGTCCAACACGGAACGACGGCCGCTCAACAGACATTGCGGGCGACCCTTGCCGACACGCCGGAGAAGGTCCGTGCAGAGGGGATCCGACCTCCCGCGATCATCGTGATCGGGCCGGTGGCGGGATTTGCCGTTTAAACAATTCTTAAGATTACTGTAAGGTAACCCGCTATGACGGCTCTCAACGACACAGAGCGCGCGGTCCACAAGTGGACCTCTGCGCGCCCCGATCGTCCGGCCACGGAGCGCCCGGCGGAGACCGCCTCAGCAAGTTCAGCGACCGCCTCCGAACGCGTGAGCAGGTATTACCCGACGTGGTTGCCTTCTCGTCGCTTCGTCGCCGCGGTGATCGCGATCGGTGGAATGCAGCTGCTGGCGACCATGGACAGCACGGTCGCCATCGTCGCGCTTCCTAAGATTCAGAACGAGCTGAGCCTGTCCGACGCCGGCCGTAGCTGGGTGATCATGGCCTATGTGCTGACGTTCGGCGGGCTGATGCTGCTCGGCGGCCGCCTCGGCGACACGATCGGGCGCAAACGCACCTTCATCGTCGGCGTCGCGCTGTTCACCATCTCGTCGGTGCTGTGCGCGGTTGCCTGGGACGAGGCCACCATGGTCATCGCCCGGCTGTCTCAGGGTGTGGGCTCCGCGATCGCGTCGCCCACCGGTTTGGCGCTGGTGGCGACCACGTTCCCCAAGGGTCCGGCGCGTAACGCCGCGACGGCGGTGTTCGCCGCGATGACCGCGATCGGCTCGGTGATGGGCCTGGTCGTGGGCGGGGCGCTGACTACATATTCCTGGCGGCTGGCGTTCCTGGTGAACGTGCCGATCGGCCTGGTGATGATCTACCTGGCCCGCACCGCCCTGCGCGAGACCAACCGTGAGCGCATGAAGCTCGACGCCGCCGGGGCCATGCTGGCCACCCTGGCCTGCACCGCGGCCGTCTTCGCCTTCTCGATGGGCCCGGAAAAGGGCTGGATCTCGTTCACCACGATCGGATCGGGCGTGGTGGCCGCCGCTGCCGCCGTCGCCTTCGTCATCGTCGAGCGCACCGCCGAAAACCCCGTCGTGCCGTTCAAGCTGTTCCGCGACCGCAACCGGCTGGTCACGTTCAGCGCCATCCTGATCGCCGGGGGCGTGATGTTCAGCCTGACCGTGTGCATCGGCCTGTACGTGCAGGACATCCTGGGGTACAGCGCGCTGCGCGCCGGCGTCGGCTTCATTCCGTTCGTCATCGCGATGGGCATCGGCCTGGGCCTGTCCTCGCAGCTGGTGTCGCGGTTCTCGCCTCGGGTGCTGACCATCGGCGGCGGCTGGCTGCTACTGGGCGCCATGATCTACGGCTCCATGTTCATGCACCGCGGCGCCTCCTACTTCCCCAACCTGGTGCTGCCGATCGTCGTCGGCGGCATCGGTATCGGCATGGTCGTCGTGCCGCTGACGCTGTCGGCGATCGCCGGTGTGGGCTTCGACCAGATCGGCCCGATATCTGCGCTCACGCTGATGCTGCAGAGTCTGGGCGGACCGCTGGTGCTCGCGGTCATTCAGGCCGTGATCACCTCGCGCACGCTGTACCTGGGCGGCACCACCGGCCCGGTGAAGTTCATGAACGACGTGCAGTTGGGGGCGCTCGACCACGGCTACACCTACGGCCTGCTGTGGGTGGCCGGGGCGGCGGTCATCGTCGGCCTGATGGCGCTGTTCATCGGCTACACGCCGGAGCAGGTCGCCCACGCGCAGGAAGTCAAGGAAGCGATCGACGCCGGAGACCTGTAGCTCCCCGGCCGGGTTCGACGCGTCCAGCGTGGGTGATATTGCCGCCAAGCGAGGACGCTAGGCTTGCCCGCTGTGGTCACCCGGATGTCGAAACTCTTCCTGCGCACCCTGCGTGACGATCCCGCCGACGCCGAAGTCCCCAGCCACAAGCTGCTGATCCGAGCCGGCTACGTCCGGCCGGTCGGGCCCGGGCTGTACAGCTGGCTCCCGCTCGGTCTCAAGGTGCTGCGCAACATCGAACGCGTGGTTCGCGACGAGATGAACGCCATTGGCGGCCAGGAGATCCTGCTGCCCGCGCTGGTGCCGCGCGCCCCGTACCAGACGACCAATCGCTGGACCGAGTACGGGGACAGCGTGTTCCGGCTCAAGGACCGCCGCGCCAACGACTACCTGCTGGGCCCCACCCACGAAGAGCTGTTCACCCTGACCGTCAAGGGCGAGTACAGCTCCTACAAGGACTTTCCGCTGGTGCTCTACCAAATCCAGACCAAATACCGGGACGAGGCGAGGCCGCGGGCCGGCATCCTGCGCGCCAGAGAATTCGTCATGAAGGACTCCTACTCCTTCGACATCGACGGCGCCGGTCTCAAGGCCGCCTACCACGCCCACCGGGACGCCTACCAGCGCATGTTCGATCGGCTGGGAGTCCGCTACGTCATCGTGTCCGCCGTGTCAGGCGCGATGGGTGGCAGCGCCTCGGAAGAATTCCTGGCCGAGAGCCCGATCGGTGAGGACACCTTCGTGCGGTGCCTCGAGTCGGGTTATGCGGCCAACGTCGAAGCGGTCGTCACCGCTCGCCCGGAATCGCTGCCCACCGACGGTCTGCCCGAAGCGGTGGTCCACGACACCGGCGACACCCCGACCATCGCAACCCTGGTGGCCTGGGCCAACGAGGCCGACCTGGGCCGCACCGTCACCGCAGCGGATACCCTGAAGAACGTCCTGGTCAAAGTCCGCCAGCCGGGCGGCGACTGGGAGCTGCTGGCCATCGGCGTGCCGGGGGACCGCGAGGTCGACGACAAGAGGCTGGCCGCGGCGCTGGAACCGGCTGAATATGCGCTGCTCGACGACGCAGACTTCGCCGCCTACCCCTTCCTGGTCAAGGGTTATATCGGCCCGAAAGCATTGCAGGACAACGAGGTTCGCTATCTGGTCGACCCACGGGTGGTCGCCGGCACCAGTTGGATCACCGGGGCCGACGAACCCGGCCGGCATGTCGTGGGCCTGGTGGCCGGCCGCGACTTCACCGCCGACGGCACCATCGAGGCCGCCGAGGTGCGCGAAGGCGATCCCTCCCCGGACGGCGCCGGTCAGCTGGTCATGGCGCGCGGCATCGAGATCGGGCACATCTTCCAGCTCGGCCAGAAATACACCAACGCCTTCACCGCCGACGTGCTCGGCGAGGACGGCAAGCCGGTGCGGCTGACCATGGGCTCCTACGGCGTCGGGGTGTCGCGGCTGGTCGCCGTCGTCGCCGAGCAGCACCACGACGAACTGGGTCTGCGCTGGCCGTCGTCGATCGCGCCGTTCGGCGTTCACCTGGTGATCGCCAACAAAGACGCCGAGGCCCGCAGCGGGGCCGCAGCGCTGGCCGACGAATTGGACCTACTCGGTATCGAGGTGCTGCTCGACGACCGTCAGGCCTCGCCCGGCGTCAAGTTCAAGGACGCCGAGCTGCTGGGCATGCCCTGGATCATCGTGGTGGGGCGTGGCTGGGCCGATGGCGTGGTCGAGCTGCGCGACCGGTTCAGCGGTCAGACCCGCGAACTGGCCACCGGCGCCTCGTTGGCCTCGCAAATCGCCGAGGCTATTCGTTCCCGCCCGGGAAGCTCGCCGTGATCGGCCAGGCACCCAGCACCCGGTTCCACCGAGCCGCCATGACCGCGCTCTGAATCAGCGCGGTCGAGCCGAACGCCCGGTCATCGCCCGTGTCGGCGTGCTCGATAACCGCACGCCAGGCCATCGCGCCGTCATTCTCCATCCGGACCGCCAGGCGCGCCGCGTCAGCCGCGCTGCCGATCAGCAGCGGCAGCTGGTAGCCGGCGGCGGCGACCGGAGGAGTGGCTTTGCGGGCGACCAGCATCGCAATCACGTCGTCGCGACGTTGCCGGTGCTGCAGCAGCGCCTCCACCACCAGGTCGTTGACGCTGGGCGGCGACAACGCGGACACCATGCCGTAGCCGTAGATGGTCGAGTGCTCGATGGCCAGTGCGTCCGACAGCGCGCTGACGTCGGCGTCCTTGCCGGTGGGCGACCGCTTCGGTTCGGCACCCGGGGTGGGTCGACCGGGTTCAGCGGAGGTCATATCGACGGACCCCCGGGCACCAGCGCAACCGTGTAGGACGCCGTGCACGAAGCGGCGATGGACGCCAGCAACCCGGCCCGGTAACCCGTCGAACCGGCGACCAGGCGGCTCGCGCTGTCGGCCGAGGCGTGCAACGCGTTGATCACGTCGGATATCGGTGGTGGCGGTGGAGGCGGCGCCGCCTGCCCGGTGGGGCTGGGGGCGGGCGTCGTTTCGCTTGATGACGCACTGAGCTTGCCGGCCGCCCGGGCGATCTCGGTGGACAGTGCACGGGCGTGCGCGGCGCGCTGGGTGGCGACAACGGTCAGCGCGGCGGCGACCTGCGGCGGATGTCCGACATCCTCCGAGGCGGCGGCCGCCAGTGCGGTGTCCCGCCTGGCCTGGTCCAACGGGCCCAGCAGCTCTTCGACGGCAGGCGGCTTGGGCGGGGGCTCGCCACAGGCGGACGCGGTCACCCCGAGCACAGCGAGAGCGGCGCCACCGGCGAGCACACCCCGCCTGTTGATGACAGGTCCGGTGCCGGGCACCCCAACATCCTGCCATTGGGACGCCCCCGAACATCGATCAGGCACGGCGAGGTGAACCCTCGATGACGCAATGACGACCGGCGGATCGCCTGGTTTGAGCTGGCTTCTGGCGTATCGTTGGTTGAAGCGCGCCGGGAAACAGAACCACCGACAACTCAAGATGAGGAGCTCGCCGTGGCGACGGGGTTGCCGTCACAGAAGCAGGTGTTAGAGCTGCTCGATGGCGAGTTCGCGCGCGCCGGTTTTGAGATCGAGGACGTGGTCGTCCACCCAACCGCACGTCCGCCGCGCATCACCGTGGTCGCCGACGGCGATGTGCCGTTGGATCTCGATACCATCGCGGCGCTGTCCCGCTCAGCGTCCGGCCTGCTCGATGCCGGTGCCGACGTCGAAAGCGAATACGTCCTCGAAGTGACCTCGCCCGGCGTGGAAAGACCGCTCACTGCCGAAAGGCACTTCCGCCGCGCCCGCGGACGCCGGGCCGCCGTGACGTTGGCCGACGGCTCCCACGTAATGGTTCGGCTCGGTGACGTCACCGACGGTGAGGTTGGGGTGGTGATCTGCGGCGATCGCGGCGTCAAACCCACCCTCCGGCAGATTCCGCTGGGCGACATCGCCAGCGCGGTGGTTCAGGTGGAGTTCGGGCGGCCGGATGCACGCGAGATGGAACTACTCAACCGTGGCAGTGGTAACGAGGAGGGCGGCGGATGAACATCGACATGGCCGCGCTGCATGCGATCGAAGTGGACCGGGGGATCTCGGTCAACGAGCTGCTCGAAACGATCAAATCCGCGCTTCTCACCGCCTACCGGCACACCCAGGGGCACCAGAACGACGCGCACATCGACATCGACCGCAAGACCGGCGTCGTCCGCGTGATGGCGCGCGAGGTGGATGCCGACGGCAATCTGATCAGCGAATGGGACGACACTCCCGAGGGCTTCGGCCGGATCGCCGCCACCACCGCACGTCAGGTGATGCTGCAGCGCTTCCGCGACGCCGAGAACGAGCGCACCTTCGGCGAGTTCTCCACCCGTGAGGGCGAGATCGTCGCGGGCGTGATCCAGCGTGACAGCCGGGCCAACGCCCGCGGTCTGGTCGTCGTCCGGATGGGCAGCGAGACCAAGGCCTCCGAGGGCGTGATCCCGGCCGCCGAACAGGTTCCCGGTGAGAGCTACGACCACGGCAACCGCGTGCGCTGCTACGTGGTCGGTGTCACCCGCGGCGCCCGCGAGCCGCTGATCACGTTGTCGCGCACCCATCCCAACCTGGTGCGCAAGCTGTTCTCGCTGGAAGTCCCGGAGATTGCCGACGGGTCGGTGGAGATCGTCGCGGTGGCCCGGGAGGCCGGTCACCGGTCCAAGATCGCGGTCGCGTCACGCGTCGCGGGGCTGAACGCCAAGGGCGCCTGCATCGGTCCGATGGGGCAGCGGGTTCGCAACGTGATGAGCGAGCTGTCCGGGGAGAAGATCGACATCATCGACTACGACGAGGACCCGGCGCGCTTCGTCGCCAACGCGTTGTCGCCCGCGAAGGTGGTCTCGGTGTCGGTCATCGACCAGAACGCCCGGGCCGCGCGCGTCGTGGTGCCCGATTTCCAGTTGTCGCTGGCGATCGGCAAGGAAGGGCAGAATGCCCGGCTGGCGGCCCGCCTGACCGGATGGCGTATCGACATCCGCGGCGACTCGGCGCATCCGGAGAGCCAACCCCATCACGGCGCCAGCCACGGGCTGGCGCACGACCGCTGAACCGGCCGTCGCGTGATCGACCTGGGCTCGCTGGCCAGGCTCAGCGGTGCGCGGTCGCGGTCGATCAGCCCGGAGAACTTCGACGGGGCGAAGGGCGGCGGTGGCCGCGCGACCGACGGCACCGGCGCGCTCAGCGCGGCGCACCTGGGTCCGGGCTGGAAGATCTCGCCCAGCGTCGACATCGACGGGCACGCCACCTTCGAGGTGGCCGCCATCACCGGTCCGGCACTCATCACGCACATCTGGCTGACCACGCACCGCGGCAACTGGCGCAGCCTGATCCTGCGCGCCCACTGGGACGACGCCGACGAGCCCGCCGTCGAGGTGCCGCTCGGCGACTTCTTCGGCCAAGGCTGGTGCGAGTTCGCCCAACTGTCTTCGGTACCGGTGGCCGCCAACCCGCACGGCGGTTTCAACAGCTACTGGCCGATGCCGGTGCCCCGCCACGCCCGGCTCACGCTGGAAAATCGGGCGCCGCACAGCGCCACCGTCTACTACCAGATCAGCTACGAGATCGACGTCGACTTGAACATCGGCGAGGTCGGCTACCTGCACACCCAGTTCCACCGCAGCAACCCGCTCGCCGCGGGCAGCGCGCACCCGATCCTCGACCGGGTGCACGGGATGGGGAAGTACGTCGGGACCTACCTCGCGTGGGGCGTCAACCGCCCCGGTTGGTGGGGTGAGGGCGAGGTCAAGTTCTATCTCGACGGCGACCACGAGTTCCCCACCATCTGCGGCACCGGAACCGAGGACTACTTCGGCGGCGCCTGGAATTTCGACGTCCCCGGGCAGGGGTACACCGTCTATTCGACACCGTTCCTCGGCTTGCACCAGGTGATCCGGCCCGACGGGCTGTACCGCAGCCAGCAGCGGTTCGGCATGTACCGCTGGCACATCCTCGACCCGATCCACTTCCACGCCGACCTGCGCGTGGACATCCAGGCCCTCGGCTGGCAGTCGCGGCAGCGCTACCAGCCCCTGCACGACGACATCGCCTCCACCGCATTCTTCTATCTGGACCGCCCGTCCGCCGAGCGCCCACCGTTGCCCAGCGCCGACGATCTGGAGGTGGGCGGCGAATCTGTGGAGCCGCACCGGTGACCTCGTCCGGCAGTCAGGACTGGCCCGACGACGTGCGCGCCGACGAGCGCGACGGCGCGCAGTTCGCCCACCTGGCCATGCCGCTCGGCGGCATCGGCACCGGCAATCTCGCGATCTGCGCCGACGGCGGTCTACGGCAGTGGCAGCTGCACAACATCGGCAACCACGACGGCGCGCTGCCCGGCTCGTTCTTCGCGGTGCGGGTCAGCCGGTGGGAGCCGCCGCTGGACCAGGTCCGCATCCTGCAGGGGCCGTTGCGGGACTCCACGGGCACCCCGCTGGTCACCGACGACGTGGTGCCGGATTGGCAACGTGACCTGCTGAGTCGGCATCCGGGCGTGGCCGGCACGACATTCTCGGGCACCTACCCGATCGCCCGGGTGCGCTACCTCGACCCGGGCCTTCCGCTGGACGCGACCCTGGAGGCGTTCAACCCGCTGGTGCCGCTGGATGTCGACGCCAGCTCGATCCCGGCGGCGTTGTTCACGTTCCGCCTGGTCAACACCGACAGCTGCGCGCTGCACGGAACCCTTGGCGCCGCAGTGCAGAACGCCGTCGGCTGGGACGGCATCACCCCGGTCGACGGCGTCCGGGCTCCCGGCTACGGCGGCAACACCAACCGGCTGCTGCGCCGCGCGGGATGGACGAGCATCGTGCTGGAGAACGCGACGCTGGCCGACGACGCACCGGGCGCCGGACAGCTGGTGCTGGCGGCCGACGACGCCCGGGCCGCCGCGCTGACCCAGTGGCGCGACCCTGCCGAGTTCGTCACCTTCCTGCGTTCGCGCGCGCTGGCCAGCGGGGCGCCCCGGCTGGCGTTCGCGGCTGGGACCGCCGATCCGCAGCGTCACGCCCCACACGGGGCGAGCGGCGCCAGTCCGGCCGGCAGCACCTGGAACGCCGGCCTCGGCGTTCCGTTTTCGCTGCAGCCCGGCGAGGAGCGGCTGATCAGGATCGCGTTGACCTGGTATTTCCCCAACCGCTACGTCAACTTCGAGCAGTTCGGCCCGGATCGGCCGGAGTGGGGGCGGTCCCGGTTCTGGCTGGGCAACTACTACGCAACCCGCTACGGCGACGCGCAGGAAGTGTTCGAGCGGGTCCGTCACGAGTGGCACACCCTGCGCGAGGCCACCGGCGCTTGGACCGGCACGCTGGCCCGCTGCGGCCTGGACGACGCCGCCGCCACCCACTTCGCCGCGCAGCTCGCTACCGTGCGCAGCCCGACGTGCTTTCGCGCCGCCGACGGGCGGTTCTTCGCATTCGAGGGGGTACTGGGCGCTTCCACCATGATGTGGTCGGGCCGATACGGCGGTTCCTGCCCGCTGAACTGCACACACGTCTGGAACTACGCGCAGGGGCTCGCGGCCGCGTTCCCGCAGCTCGAACGGAACATGCGGGATACCGAGTTCGAGATCATGCAGGCGCCGGCCGGGCAGCTACCGCACCGCGTGATCGCGCCGACCTATTTGCCGCAGCTCTGGGACGAGCCGATCGGCGGCCCGGGAGAGCCGGCCCTCGACGGCATGCTCGGCACCGTCCTCAAGGCCTACCGCGAGTACCGCTGCGGCGCGGACCGGGACTGGCTGGCCCACGTCTGGCCGAACCTGACCCGGCTGCTCGGCCATGTCGACCGCACCTGGAACGTCGACGGCACCGGGATGCTCAGCGGCGTCCAGCCCAGCACCTACGACATCGACATCACCGGGTACAACCCGTTCACCGGAACGCTGTGGCTGGCGGCGCTGCGCGCCGCCGAGACGATCGCCCTGCTGCTCGACGACGCCGACGCGGCGGCCGCGTACCGGGCCACCTTCGGGCAAGCCAGCAAGTCCTACGACGAGACGCTGTTCACCGGCGAGTACTACGCGCAGCGGTTGCCGAGCGGCTTAGACACCCGCTACCAGTGGGGCACTGGATGCCTGTCCGACCAGCTGATCGGCCAGTGGTGGGCACACCAGCTCGGGCTGGGTTACCTGCTGCCAACCGAGCATGTGCGTACCGCGCTGGCCGCGGTGGTGCGGCACAACCTGCGCCGGGGGTTCGCTGAGTTCACTCACCCGTATCGGATATTCGCCGACGGCGACGACACGGGTCTGCTGGTCTGCACCTGGCCACGCGGGGGCCGGCCCGCGGTGCCGATCCGGTACGCCGACGAGGTGTGGACCGGCTCGGAGTACCAGGTCGCCGCACACTGCCTGCGTGAGGGCTTGCACCGCGAGGGGCGCGCGGTACTGGACGCGGTGTGGGCCCGCTACGACGGCCGACGCCGCAACCCGTTCAACGAGATTGAGTGCGGCGACCACTACGCGCGGTCACTGGCCGGCTGGTCGGCGCTGCAGGCGATGGCCGGGTTCACCCACGACGGCCCGGCCGGCGCGTACACGTTCCGACACCCGGACTCATCCCTGCCGTTCCTGGCCTGCTCCGGCTGGGGCCTGTGGTCGCGGCGAGGTGACGAGCTCGTGCTGACCTGCGATGGCGGGCAGCTTGACCTGCGCCGGCTCACGGTCGTCGGCGGTGCGGACGACTACCACGCGTCAGTCGCCGGCACCGCCGTCCCCACTCGATGCACCGACGCGGGCATCGAATTCCCGGCTGGGCTGAGGCTGTCGGCCGGCCAGACGCTGATCCTGACGAACGTGGGGGATATGCAGGAATTTTGATGGGCTGTCGGCCATATCACCCACGCTCGGCGAGGCGAGATGGGCCGGGCAGGTCCGGGCGATTCTGACCACTGGCCCAGTGACGCTAGACTTAGCCGTGATCCAGCGCGAGCCTACGGTCTTGGCGCACCGAAGCACGGACGGACCCGTGCGGACGTGTGTCGGGTGCCGAAAGCGAGAGTTGGCCGTCGAACTGCTTCGAGTGGTTGCTGAATCGACTGGGAACGGCAAATACGCCCTGATCGTTGACTCAGCGAGTAGCCTGCCGGGGCGGGGTGCATGGCTGCATCCCGTGTCGCAGTGCGTGCAACAAGCGATTAGACGGCGGGCTTTCAGCAAAGCGTTGAGAATCACCGGTTGCGCGGAAACATCCGCGGTCATCGAGTATGTCAGTGCGCTCGATGCCCCGGCGACAGAACAGGTAGCAAAGAACATGAGCACACCGTGAAGTCCCGATGACAATGCGTCATAGCTAACCCCGAGGCGCGGCCTACCGACTGTCGCCTCTTAGACAGGAGATGTAGTGGCAGGCAAGGCCCGCGTACACGAGTTGGCCAAGGAACTCGGTGTCACCAGCAAGGAAGTTCTCGCCCGGCTGAATGAACAGGGCGAATTCGTCAAATCCGCATCATCGACAGTGGAGGCGCCGGTCGCGCGCCGGCTGCGCGAGTCGTTCGGTGGTAACAAGCCGGCTGCGGCCGCCAAAGCTCCGGACCGGGCCCCGAGCGCGGCCCGGGGTCCGGCCAAGCCCGTCGACAAGTCGCTGGACAAAGCCCTCGACCAGGCGATCGACAAGGCCGTCGGCAACGGTGAGGCCGTCACCGCAGCCAAGGCCGACGCCGGCGGGGTAGCGACCGCGCCGCCTCCGGCTCCACCCGTGGCGGCCACCGAAACACCCGCGCCGCCCGCGCCGGGTCCCCGTCCGGCCGCGCCGACCCCGGCGCAGCCGCCCAGCCCGCCCGGACCCCATCCCGGCATGGCGCCCGGCGCGCGTCCCGGCGCCCCAGGACCTATGCCCAAGCCGGGGATGCGTCCCCCGCGCGTCGGCAACAACCCGTTCTCGTCGGCGCAACCCGTCGACCGGCCCATTCCGCGTCCGCCGGCGCCGCGCCCCGGTGCGCCCAGGCCGGGCGCTCCGCGTCCGGGCGGCGCTTCGCCCGGCAGCATGCCGCCGCGTCCCGGCGGTGCCGGCGGCCCCGCCCGCCCGGCGCGTTCCGGTGCGCCACGGCCCGGCGGCGGCCGGCCCGGTGGGCCTGGCGGCGGCCGCTCCGACAGCGGCGGCGGCGGTGGTAACTACCGTGGCGGCGGTGGCGTAGGCGCCGCGCCCGGTGGCGGCTTTCGAGGTCGTCCCGGTGGCGGCGGCGGTGGCCCCGGCGGCGGCCCCGGTGGTGGCCCCGGTGGTGGTGGCGGCCGTCCCGGGCAGCGCGGCGGTGCCGCCGGCGCATTCGGGCGTCCCGGCGGTGCGCCGCGACGGGGTCGCAAGTCCAAGCGGCAGAAGCGCCAGGAATACGACTCGATGCAGGCTCCGGTTGTCGGCGGCGTGCGGTTGCCGCACGGCAACGGCGAGACGATCCGGTTGGCGCGGGGCGCATCGCTGAGCGACTTCGCCGAGAAGATCGACGCCAACCCGGCCGCCCTGGTACAGGCGCTGTTCAACCTGGGCGAGATGGTGACGGCCACCCAGTCGGTGGGCGACGAGACGCTCGAGCTGCTGGGCGGCGAGATGAACTACAACGTCCAGGTCGTCAGCCCCGAGGACGAAGACCGCGAGCTGCTGGAATCGTTCGACCTCTCCTACGGAGAGGACTCAGGCGACGAAGAAGACCTGCAGACCCGCCCGCCGGTGGTGACGGTGATGGGTCACGTCGACCACGGTAAGACCCGACTGCTGGACACCATCCGTAAGGCCAACGTCCGCGAGGAGGAGGCCGGCGGCATCACCCAGCACATCGGCGCCTATCAGGTCGGCGTCGACCTGGACGGCGACGAGCGGCTGATCACCTTCATCGACACCCCGGGTCACGAGGCGTTCACCGCCATGCGTGCCCGCGGCGCCAAGGCCACCGACATCGCCATCCTGGTGGTCGCGGCCGACGACGGTGTGATGCCGCAGACGGTGGAGGCCATCAACCACGCGCAGGCCGCTGACGTGCCGATCGTGGTGGCGGTCAACAAGATCGACAAGGAGGGCGCCGACCCGGCCAAGATCCGGGGACAGCTCACCGAATACGGTCTGGTGGCAGAGGATTTCGGTGGCGACACGATGTTCGTCGACATCTCCGCCAAGCAGGGCACCAACATCGAGGCGCTGCTGGAAGCCGTCGTGCTGACCGCCGACGCGGCACTGGACCTGCGGGCCAACCCGGACATGGAAGCCCAGGGTGTGGCGATCGAGGCGCACCTGGACCGCGGTCGCGGGCCGGTCGCCACGGTGCTGATTCAGCGCGGCACGCTGCACGTCGGTGACTCGGTGGTCGCCGGCGACGCGTACGGCCGGGTACGACGGATGGTCGACGAACACGGCGAGGACATCGAGGCGGCGCTGCCGTCGCGTCCGGTGCAGGTCATCGGCTTCACGTCGGTTCCCGGCGCCGGTGACAACTTCCTCGTCGTCGACGAGGACCGCATCGCACGTCAGATCGCCGACCGGCGCAGCGCCCGCAAGCGCAACGCGCTGGCCGCGCGCTCGCGCAAGCGGATCAGCCTGGAGGACCTGGACTCGGCGCTGAAGGAAACCAGCCAGCTGAACCTGATCCTCAAGGGCGACAACGCCGGTACCGTCGAGGCGCTGGAAGAGGCCCTGATGGGTATCGAGGTCGACGACGAGGTGGCGCTGCGCGTCATCGACCGCGGTGTCGGTGGCATCACCGAGACCAACGTCAACCTGGCGTCGGCGTCGGACGCGATCATCATCGGCTTCAACGTGCGCGCCGAGGGCAAGGCGACCGAGCTGGCCAACCGCGAGGGCGTCGAGATCCGCTACTACTCGGTCATCTACCAGGCCATCGACGAGATCGAGAAGGCCCTGCGCGGCATGCTCAAGCCGATCTATGAGGAGAACCAGCTGGGCCGCGCCGAGATCCGGGCGATCTTCCGGTCTTCGAAGGTCGGCATCATCGCGGGTTGCATCATCAGCTCCGGTGTGGTGCGCCGCAACGCCAAGGCCCGGCTGTTGCGGGACAACATCGTGGTCACCGACAACCTCTCGATCAACTCGCTGCGACGGGAGAAGGACGACGTCACCGAGGTCCGCGAGGGCTTCGAGTGCGGTATGACGCTGGGCTACTCCGACATAAAGGAAGGCGACATCATCGAGTCCTACGAGCTCGTCCAGAAAGAACGCGCCTGACCACCGCCGACGATGCAGAAAGGGAATGTGTGATGAGGTGGGGGTACCTCCCGCTTGCGGGGGAGAGGCGGTGAATCGAGATGCCTGATCCCGCCCGGGCACGTCGACTGGCCAAGCGGATCAACACGATCGTGGCCACCGCGATCGAGTTCGAGATCAAGGATCCGGGGCTGGCCGGGGTGACCATCGTCGATGCGAAGGTCACCGCCGACCTGCACGACGCGACCGTGTACTACACGGTGATGGGGCCCTCGCTGGACGCCGAGCCCGATTACGCGGCAGCCGCGGCTGCCCTGGACCGGGCCAAGGGCACGCTGCGCACCAAGGTCGGTGCGGGCACCGGGGTGCGCTTCACGCCCACCCTGACCTTCACCCGGGACACCACGTCGGACAGCGTGCAGCGGATGGACGAGCTGCTGGCCCGGGCTCGGGCCGCCGACGAGGACGTCGCCCGGGTCCGGGTGGGAGCAAAGCCGGCTGGGGAGGCCGATCCATATCGGGCGGGGGCGTCTGAAGGCGGAGCAGAACCTTCAGCTGACCCTGGAGACATTGGTGACGGCGATCGATCCGAAAACTGAGCTGGTGCGCGTCCCGGTCCGGGGCACACGTGTCGATGCCGTCGAGGCGGTCGAGCTGTTGTCGGCCGCCGAGACCGTCGCGGTGATCTGCCACGTCCACCCCGACGCGGACACCATCGGTGCCGGGCTAGCGTTGGGCCTGGTGCTGGACCGGTGTGGCAAACGTGTCGAGGTCAGCTTCGGCGCGCCGGCGACCCTGCCGGAGTCGCTGCGGTCGTTGCCCGGATGCGACTTGCTGGTCAGTCCCGACGTGCTCTGCCGCGACGTGGATCTGGTTGTGACCGTTGACGTTCCGAGCCTGCATCGACTGGGTCGCCTGAGCGATCTCGCCGGTCCGGACCAGCAGCTGCTGGTGATCGACCACCACGCCTCCAACGACTTGTTCGGCACCGCGAATTTCGTTGACCTGTCCGCGGATTCCACCACGATGCTGGTCGCCGAACTGCTCGACGCGTGGGAGATACCGATCGACCTCGAGGTCGCGCACTGCATCTACGCGGGATTGACGACGGACACCGGCTCGTTCCGCTGGGCCAGCGCCCGCGCCCTGCGGTTGGCGGCCCGGCTGGTTGAGCTGGGCGTGGACAACGCTGCGATCAGCCGGACCGTGATGGACAGCCATCCGTTCGGGTGGCTGCCGATGCTGTCCCGGGTGCTGGGCTCCGCGCAACTGGTGCCCGACGCGGCGGGTGGTCGCGGGCTGGTTTATGCGGTCGTCGGCAACGAGGAATGGGTGCGCGCGCGTCCGGAGGAAGTCGAGAGCATCGTCGACATCGTCCGCACCACGCAACAGGCCGAAGTGGCTGCGGTGTTCAAAGAGGTTGACCCGCAACAGTGGTCGGTGTCGATGCGCGCCAAGGCCGACGTGGATCTGTCGGCTGTCGCATGCGCGTTCGGTGGTGGCGGCCACCGGTTGGCCGCCGGCTATTCGACCACCGGCTCGATCGAGGATGCCGTTTCCTCGTTGCGCGCGGCGCTTGGCTGACTACCGGCAGATCACGAAGCTGGCGTTGCCGGCGCTGGGCGTGCTGGCCGCGGAGCCGCTGTACCTGTTGTTCGATACCGCGGTGGTCGGGCGGCTGGGGGCGCTGTCCCTGGCGGGTCTGGCCATCGGCAGCCTGGTCCTCGCCCTGCTCGGATCCCAGTTGAACTTCCTGTCCTACGGCACCACGGCGCGTGCCGCGCGCCACTTCGGCGCCTCCGATCGGGCGGCGGCGGTCACCGAAGGAGTGCAGGCGACCTGGCTGGCGCTCGGTCTGGGCGGGCTGATCGTCGCCGTGGTGGAGGCGACGGCGGTCCCGTTGGTGTCGGTGATCGCGGGCAGCAGACCAGGGATCGCCGTGGCGGCCTTGCCCTGGCTGCGGATCGCGATCCTGGGCGCGCCCGCGATTCTGGTGTCGCTCGCCGGAAACGGGTGGATGCGAGGGGTGCAGGACACGGTGCGACCGCTGCGCTACGTGCTTGCCGGTTTCGTGCTGTCCGCGCTGCTGTGCCCGCTGTTGGTGTACGGCTGGCTGGGGTTGCCGCGCTGGGGGTTGTCCGGTTCGGCGGTGGCCAATTTGGCTGGCCAGTGGGTGGCGGCGCTGCTGTTCCTGGGTGCGCTGCTCGCCGAGCGGGCGCCGCTGCGGCCGGACGGCGCGGTGCTGCGCGCCCAACTGCTGATGGGCCGTGACCTGGTGCTGCGGACCCTGTCCTTTCAGGTCTGCTTCGTGTCGGCCGCGGCGGTCGCGGCGAGGTTCGGGGCTGCGGCGGTCGCCGCCCACCAAGTGGTGCTGCAGCTGTGGAATTTCCTTGCGCTGGTTCTCGACTCGCTGGCCATCGCGGCACAGTCGCTGGTCGGTGCCGCGCTGGGGGCCGGCGATGTCGCCCACGCAAAGTCGGTGGCGCGGCGGGTGACGGTGTTCTCATTCGCCGCCGCGGGCCTCCTGGCCGCGATGTTCGCAACAGGTGCCCCCGTCCTGCCCGAACTGTTCACCGACGACCGGTCGGTGCTCGCCGCGATCGGCGTGCCCTGGTGGTTCATGGTCGCCCAATTGCCGCTCGGAGGAATCGTTTTCGCGCTCGACGGGGTGTTGCTGGGTGCCGGTGACGCCGCCTACCTGCGCACCGCGACCGTGGTCAGTGCGCTGTTCGGCTTCTTGCCGCTGGTCTGGTTGTCGCTGGCCTACGGCTGGGGGCTGGCGGGGATCTGGTCGGGGCTGAGCACGTTCGTGGTCCTGCGGTTGATCTTCGTGGGATGGCGGGCCTGGTCCGGCCGTTGGGCGGTGCCGGGCGCCGCGTAATTGCCGCGGGGTCAACCCTCTTCCAGTTAGTCTACTAACATGTTAGCGTAATAACATGTCGATGGAGTCGGGTTCTGCGGGTGTCGTCGTGGTCGGCGCGGGTCCGAGCGGCTTAGCGGCGTCGTCTGCGCTGTGCGCCGCTGGGGTCGACGTCCGAACGCTCGACGCCGCATTGGCGCCGGCGACCACGTCTCGAGCGTTCGGTTTGCAGCCGCGCGGCATTGAGGTCTTGGACCGGCTTGGCGCCATCGGCAAGCTGCGCGAGCATGCAATGCCGTTGTGCCGGACCATCTTCCGTGCCAAGGGTCGGCAACTCGCGGAGCTGTCGTGGGTCAACCCGACTCGGCACGGCCCGCCAAATCCGATCCTGATTTCCCAGGCCGATATCGAGGCATCGCTGCGTGAACGCCTCGCCGATGCAGGCGGAACGGTCGAATGGGGCCACCGGGTGGTGAGTGTCGAGGAAACCGGCGAGAACGCCTTAGTGCGACTCGACGATGGGTCGGTGATCCGCGCTAAGTGGGTGATTGGCGCAGACGGCGCGCACAGCGTGGTGCGGAAGTCTGCCGGAATCGAGTTTCCGGGCGTCCCGCTGTTCGAGCATGTCTTCATCGCCGACGTCCATGCCGACCTCGATACCCCGAGGGACGCGGTGGCGTTTTGGGTCAGTCCCGTGGGCGTTATGTCTGCGTTCCCGCTACCGGGCGACAACGTATGGCGCCTGATGGCAGGGGCGGCTGACTCAGATCGCAGCGATCGCGCAGCACAGGACATCCATGCTGAACTGGAAGCTGGGCTGGCTCGACACGGCGGCGGCACCATTCGATCGGTCGAGTGGGCGTCGTCGTTTCGGATACACCGCCGACTCGCCGACTCCTACCGCCAGGGCAGACTGCTGCTGGTCGGGGACGCCGCGCACATCCACAGCTTTGTAGGCGCGCAGGGACTGAACACCGGAATCGGTGACGCCGAGAATCTCGCGTGGAAGCTCACACTCGTCATGCAAGGGCGCGCACACGAAGACTTGCTCGACAGCTACGAGTCCGAGCGGCGGCCGATCGCCGCAGAAGTGCTGTCCAACACGACAGGCGTGACCGGACTGCTCGCCGGCGGCCAGGCGAGAACGCGGCTGCTGCGCGATCGTGTCGTGGTGCCGATGTTGAAGCAGCGGTGGGTGCAACGGCACCTCGCCGATAAGGCGTCGCAGTTGTCTGTCACCTACCGCGGGGGGCGACTCGGGGTACGACCTCAGCTGAAGGCATTGGCTGCGCTGCTGCCAGGTCTTCGACCGGGAGACCGGATGCCCGACGCCGAATACCGTTGCGACGGTGGGAAAGTGGTCAGGCTTTATGCGGTGTTGGGGCCCGGGTGGGCTTTTCTGGGTCCGCGGGCACTGGGCGCGATCGCGCAGGCGCGGCTGGGCGACATCGCGATGCTGCCGGCAGACGGTGACGGCTTGCTGGTGCGGCCAGACGGGCATCTCGCGTGGCGCGGATCCGATCCCCGCCTGCTCGAGGTATGGCTCGACACCGCTTTGGGGCGTCCGAGTGCCGTGAACGCGGTGTCGGCACGGTGACGAACGACGACTGGCGCAGCCGTAAGAAAGCGGCCACCCGCAGGTCGATCCAGGAACACGCGCTGCGCCTGTTCGCCGCCAATGGTTACGACAACACAACAGTCGAGGACATCGCCGCGGCCGCGGGTGTGTCGCATATGACGTTCTTCCGCTATTTCCCCCGCAAGGAAAACGTCGTCGAAACACGTGAGTACGACCCGATGATCGAGGAACTCATCCTCGCCCGACCACCGCACGAGTCACCAATCGCCGCAATCGGCGCCGCGCTGTCCACCAGTTTCGCGGCGATCATGCTCACCGATCGCCAAAGAATTCTTACGCGCGTTCGCCTCATGATGAGTACACCTGAGCTGCGGGCCCGGCAGATAGTCGCGATGGATGACACCCGCGACCTGTTCGCGCGTTCCCTCGCGCGACGGAACCGCCAAGCTGAAGACAGTTTGGTGGTGAGCGTCCAGGCGAGGGTCGCCGTTGCCGTTTTTGTGGCCGCATTGGAAACCTGGGCACGGACTGACGATGGGGATCTCGTTGCGATCACCGACGCGGCGTTCAGCGCCGCCGAGACTGCCACGGCGCCCCAACCTCCGGATTCTGCGACGAGCCACATCATTCGTTCGCCTCGACCCGCACCAGCTGTTGAACATCGGCGGAGGAGCATGTGATGACCTCGACTGCCGCGTTCGACATGGCGATGGTTCATCGCGTTTTCCGCAACGAGTTACACGGTGTTCCGGAACTGATCGATGGCGTCCGTGCGGGGGATGCGAAACGCGCTGCGGTCGTCAACGCATCTGAGCTTCATCGTTGCCGTGCTGCATCACCATCACGCAGCCGAAGACGACCTGATCTGGCCGAAGCTGTACGCCCGGGCGCACCGCTTCCTGGCAGGTGTACCGTCGGCCGCCAGGATGATGTGGCAACTGGTCGGCACCCCTACCTATGAGCGTTACTGCACAAAGCTTTACGCCTCAGCTCCATAGATTCCTTGGGCAGTTCAACCGGGCGTCAGCAGCGTTCCTCGCCCAATCGCATTCGTTCCAGGTTCAGGAAAGACTCCCACCGCGTAACGCCCCATTCGCGGTTACACTGCGCCGATGACGGCGACGCGGCGAACCCGACGGCGGTCGTCGCGGGATTACGCGCTGTTCACCGTCTTGGTGGGCCCCAATGTGGCGTTGTTGCTGCTGTTCATCTACCGACCGTTGGCCGACAACATCCGACTGTCGTTCTTCGACTGGAACATCTCCGACCCCACGGCACAGTTCGTCGGGCTGTCCAACTACGCGGAGTGGTTCACCCGTGCGGACACCCGCCAGATAGTGCTGAACACGCTGGTGTTCACCGTGGCGGCGGTGGTCGGGTCGATGGTGCTGGGGCTGGTCAT